>NZ_KE340327.1:0-66035 GCF_000413435.1 Campylobacter ureolyticus ACS-301-V-Sch3b
AAGCCAACTCCAAGATTAATCTTCTTTTAAGAGCTCTTATAGACTATAAGTTTGATAGGCTGGGTGTGTAAGTGATGTAAGTCATTTAGCTGACCAGTACTAATAGCTCGTTTGCTTATCTTATTTTTATAAGCATCACTTCCTTGTTAAGGATAAATTATCCTTTAAACAAGTTTTATAGTTTTAAATATTAAAACTTAGACTTTTAACAATTTAACTAACAGTGTTTAATAAGAGTATTTATTTAAATATTTTTATTTAACACTGTCCGTGGTTATACAGATGTGGAAACGCCTTGCTCCATCCCGAACCAAGAAGCTAAGCACATCGTGGCTGATGATACTCTCCCTTACTGGGATGTTGGGAAAGTAGGTCACTGCGGACTTTGTTTTTATAATATCTATATATTTTTAATTATTTACTTATCCGATATTTATTACAATGTTTATTTTAAACATATCTAATCAAATTTAATTTTAAATGCTTTTTATTTGCTTGTTTGTTTATTTTATCTTTTATCTTGTTTATGTGTTTATTTAGATAATGGTGGTTAGTTTAAAATTTTATTGCAAAAAAGATTTATGATGTAAATATAGATTTTATTAGATATGTAGTGTTTTTATAAAAATAATAAAGGGCGAAGAAAAAGACCTAGCAAGAATAAATTTAGAAAAAGAACTAAATATCACTCCTATAAAAGAGTTTGGCAAAAACTATGCTGAGTTTTACCACAACCCACACGGAGCAATTAACAAGCTTTTAGCTGAAAAACAAGGGCAAGTTGCAGGGGCGTTTTATAAAAAAGATTTAGGCGATATTGACTTAGTTTGGGGCGATACAAGGTTAGGGCTTAGAAAAATACTAGATAAACATATTGATGATTTTAGTGAGTTTGGTAGTGATGTAAATGCAGTTGGCAAGGCGTTAAATGAGATAATAAGTAAAGGCAAATTAGTCAATAAAAATGGCGTTGAAACTATTTGGCTTAAAAAAGGCGATAACTTCTATCTAGTAGGTCTTGCAAAAGGATATGATAAAGTTGGAGATAATAAGTGGGTAATAACTTCATATAAGAAAATAAAAGGAGATATTCCAGATGAGGTTAAGGGCAATACCGCGAACCTGCCAGCTTATAGCGGTAAATTTAAGGGAGAACTGACTTCTTCTCATCCACCCTTAACCTCTAATACAGATAATATACCTAAAAACACCTTAAACAATGATAAAATGAAAGGTGGTTTTACCACTCAAGCTATGGCTAAAAACATAGTTGCTGGTGGTGTAGGTGGTGGCATAGGAGCTTATTCAGCGCCTGAAGATAAAAAACTAGAGGGCTTTATAATTGGAGCTTTAGGGGGAATGGGGGCATCGAACTTTGGTGGCATCTCTCACTCAGCCGTTAATCTAGTAAAAAATATGATAAAAACTCCAAAAGGAATAGATAAAGCAATTGAAAAAGGAGTGGATAAAGGCTTAGTTGGTGTTGCTAATAAGTTTTTAAGCAAAGAGGCATCTAAAACTTGGAGCGATATCGGTGGCAATGTTGGAAATATAAAATATCTATTTGCTAATACCTTAGATAAAAGTTATGAAAAAGTAAGAGATAGTGTAACTGGTGAATTAAATGCTATGTTTAATAAGTATGTAAATTTAAGTGGTGTTTTAAATCAGTTATCAAAGAAAGATAACAAAGCTTTTTATGACTTTTTAGCAAATAATGGAAGTATTGAAAGCCTTAGCCCTGAAATTAGAAAGTTTGCAAATGATGTTAAAAATCAAATAATAAAAGAGTTTGAATATCAAGTAGGAGCTAAGCTAGTAGATGAAAATACTGCAAAAGAGTTTAGCGGAAACTTTTTAAGCCGTATCTATGAAAACGAGGGATTAAAGTCAAAGTTTAAAGACTGGATAAGTAGTAGTTCATCAGCTTTTGGGATAGACCCAATTTATAAAAGAGGACTTGAAAAAACCATTGGTATAGGAGAGTATCAAAGACTAAAAGCACTTAATAAAATAGCTGTTAAAGGGGATAAGGGCTTTTCTACAGGTGGAAAATGGATACTAAATGAGCCTTATGATGAAAAAACACTTTTAAAAATGGCTAATGAAAATACAAAAATAAAAATAAGGCGTGATTATACAGCAGATGAAAGAGCTAAAATGGGAGAAGTAACAGATATCGCAAGGGTGCTTCCTCAAACTCTTTATAAAATGGCTAGTAGGAGGATAAATAACGAGTTTTTAAGTAAAACGCTAGATTTAGCTAAAAAAACAGATAAGATTTTAGCCCCTGATGAGTTGTTACCACATCTAAAAGAGTTGCAAAAAGCAGGTAATAAAAGAGAAATAATGCGTTTAGGGTATATGCAAATACCTGATAATGACAGATTTGGAGTGCTAAAAGGTAAGTTTTTAAGATAAGTAATACTGTTTAACACTTTTCTATGAAGTTGTTATAATTATATGTGTAATTTTAAAAAATAAATAATTTTATTTAGTATTTTTTTTAAGTAAAAATAAAAGAAAAATAGTATATAATGAAAGTCATTTATGCCAAAATTTTTTAAGGATTTATATGAAAAAATTACTTTTTATCTTGTTAGCCTGTTTTGTTTCATTTGCCTTTGCTGATATCTCTGATGAGTGCAGAAATAAAACTAAAGATGAGTGCTTAAGCTACTTATCACAAAAGTGTGATGAAAACAATTGTGAATATTGTCAAAAGCTTATAACTTCCTTAAATGTAAGTTTTGTTGCAACTCAAAATTTAACTGTAAATTTTGACACAAAACAAGAAAAAGAGATAAAACTTGAAAAATTAAAAACTAAAATTAAAACTGTTTATAGTCAAAAGAAAGAAATTTGCCCACAATTGACAAATTTTATTGATTTTTAAAATATTTATTTAACCATATCAAAAGCAAAATTTGTATACTATACTCAAAAAAGGAGATGTATGAATTTAGTTATTTTTGATATGGATGGAACTTTAGTTGATAGTAGCAAAGCGATAACTAGCACTATAAATACTACTAGAAAAGAGCTAGATTTAAAACCGAATTTAGAAAGTGATTTTATAGTAAAAATTATAAATGATCCAACTAAAAATTATATAAAAGAGTTTTACCCAGGCATCACACCATCGCAAAAGCTCATGGATAGATTTGAGGTTTTGTTTAGGCAAAATTATGAAAAGTATGCTACGATTTATGGTGGCATAAAACATCTTTTAGAGAAATTAAAAAAAGAAAATATTGCCATAGCTCTTGCTTCAAATGCACCTAATAAATCACTTGAAAAAATACTAAAAAAACTTGAAATTTTTGAATATTTTGACTACATAATTGGTTTTGATGAAGAAAATCCTAAAAAACCAGATCCAACAATGCTTATAAAAATAATAAATCATCACTCTAAAAACAATAAATCTTTTAAAACTATTTTTATTGGCGATAGCTTAAAAGATAAAGCTGCATCTTCAAACGCTAAAATACAATATCTACATGCTAATTGGGGTTTTGGCAAAGGACTTATGCAAGGAGTTGATACACCAAATGAAGCGTTAAATTCTATTTTAAATTATTTTTATCAAAATTAAAACTTTCTTTTGATATAATGAGATAATTATTTTTTAAGGATGTAAAATTTGGATATTTTTGAAAGCTCACCTAGGCAGAAGTTTTTCGATATCATTTTTAACGCAAATCAAAATATAGTTGAAACTGAGATTGAAAATTTGCTTATTGAATTTGTGCATTTAAAAAAAACTTTAAAAGATAAAGAATTAACTATTTCAAACCTAGACAATGAAGCAATACAAGATGAATTAAATGATATCTTTATACAGCTAAGTTCAAACATATTATCAAATAGCGAGTGAAAATGGAAAATTTAAATAAAATCGATGAAATTATGAAAGGTTTTGTAGAAGAATTTTGCTATGAGAAAGCTAATTCAATGTTTTTAAACATCAGTTCTGGAAAAAAACTTCGTTCAAAACTTATCTTAAAAATAGCTGGAGTAAGCGATGAAAGCTTAAAGCTTTGTGCAGTTATTGAGATGATTCATGCAGCAAGTTTGCTTCATGATGATGTTATTGATGAAAGTGACACAAGGCGTGGAAAAAGCTCTATAAATGCAACATATGGCTCTAAAAATGCTATTATGCTTGGAGATATTTTATATTCAAAAGGGTATTTTGAGCTTAGTTTATTTGATAAATTTATTGCTCGTAATGTATCAGCAGCTGTTTCATTGCTAAGTATTGGTGAGTTAATGGATATTGAGCTTAGTAAAAAATTTAATAGTAATAAATCTCTTTATTTTGAGATGATTTATAAAAAAACAGCCGTTTTAATAGAAGCAAGTGCAAAATGTGCGGCTTTTTTAAAAGGTTATGACGCTGATAAATTTGCAAAATATGGTAGAAATTTAGGTATTGCTTTTCAAATAGTTGATGATATTTTAGATATTGTAAGCGACGATGAAACTCTTGGAAAGCCAGCTTTAAGTGATTATAAAGATGGAAAAACAACTCTTCCATATATTTATCTTTATGAAAATTTAAATGATAAAGATAAAAAAACATTATTAAGTTATTTTAAAAAAGAACTTAGTAGCGATGAAATTTTATGGGTAAAAGATAAATTTAATGAGTTTAAAATAATTGAAAAATGCGTAAATGAGGCAAAATTTATAGCAAATGAGGGCATAGAAGCTATAGAAAAATATAAAAATAACGAACTTATAGATATAATGAAAAATATGGTTGATAGGAAGTTTTAGTGAATTTTTTAAGTATAAGTTTTACACATAAAAACACAGATATTGATATAAGAGAAAAACTATCTTTTTCTAGTAATGAGAAAAAAGAAGAGGTTTTAAGGCTTATTTTATCAAATCAAAGTATATCAGAGTGCATGTTGCTTAGTACTTGCAATAGAGTTGAAGTTATGGCTTTTGTAAATGATTTAGAAATTTCTCAAAGTTATATTTTAAAAGTTATGTCTATAACAAGTGGTGTGGCTTTAAATGAGCTTGAAAATAGAGCCGATATATATTATGCTAGTGGAGCACTTCATCATCTTTTTTTGGTAGCAAGTTCTTTAGATAGTTTAGTTATTGGAGAAACTCAGATAGTAGGACAGTTAAAAGATGCTTTAAAATTTGCAATTGATGGCAAATATGCTGATTTAAACTTAAAAAGGGCAGTTGATTATTCTTTTAAATGCGCTGCTGAAGTTAGAAATAAAACTGAAATTTCTAAAAATCCAGTATCTGTTTCAAGTGTAGCTGTATCAAAAGCAAAAGAAATTTTTAAGAGTTTAGAAGGCATAACAGCAGTTGTTGTTGGTGCTGGAAAGATGAGTGAGCTAGCTTGTAAGCATTTATTAAGCAGTGGTGCCAAAATAATTTTAGTAAATAGAAGCAAAGAAAGAGCCTTAAATTTGATAAATGAGTTAAATGCAGATATTAAATATGAGCCTTTTTCAAATTTAAAAGATGTTATTAACTCTCATCAGCTTATTTTTAGTGCCACAGCTTCCCCAAAAATTGTCATTGATGATACTTTTATAGAAGAGTGTGAGTTTGATAGATATTTTTTTGATATCGCTGTTCCAAGAGATATTGAAATTACAGAATCATTAAATTTAAAAGTTTATAGCGTTGATGATTTACAAGAAATTGTAAAATTAAATTTAGCGATGCGTGAAGAACAGGCTCAAATAGCTTTTGCTATTGTTGGCAGATATACAAATGAGTTTTTCAAATGGCTTCAAACTTTAGCAACAACTCCAATTATTAAAGCTTTAAGATTAAATGCCAAAAAAATAGCTGAAAATGAAATACAAAAAGCTATTGAAAAAGGTTATTTAAAGCATTCAGATCAAGAGGAAGCAAGAAAATTAATTCATCAAGTTTTTAAAGCATATCTTCACAAGCCTACCATTAATTTAAAAAATTTAGAAAGTGATGATGCTTGTGCTGTGGATTTAATTTTAGATATTTTTGATATAAAAGATGAATTTGAAAAATATACTTCACAATACTCAGATATAAATTTATTAGCAAAAGGCAACACCGATGAAATTTAGCAAATTTTTCATACCAACAACAAAAGAAGCACCAAAAGATGCAGTTTTACAAAGTCACATCTATCTAATAAGAGCTGGTTTTATAAATCAAAATGGAAGTGGACTTTATGATTTATTGCCATTAGGAAAAATGGTTTATGATAATATTTATAATGTTATAAAAGAAGAAATGGATAAAAGTGGAGCAATACAAGTAAATTTTAGCGTTGTAACTCCGGCTGATTTTTGGAAGGAAAGTGGAAGATTTAATGTTTATGGAAAAGAACTTTTAAGATTTAAGGATAGAAAAGAAAATGATTTTGTAATAAGTCCTACAAATGAAGAAAGTGCTGTAAATATGGTAAAAAATAAAATTACCAGCTATAAACAGCTCCCATTAAATATTTATCAGATAAATACTAAATTTAGAGATGAGGCAAGACCTAGATTTGGACTTTTAAGAGGGCGTGAGTTTGTTATGAAAGATGGATATAGTTTTCATTCAAGCACAGAGGACTTAGATAAAGAATTTGATAATATGTATAAAACTTACACTTCCATTTTTACAAAATTAGGACTTAATTTTAGAGCTGTTGAGGCAGATAGTGGAGCAATTGGCGGAAGTGGAAGTAAGGAATTTATGGTTTTGGCTGATAGCGGTGAAGATGATATTTTGGTTTGTGAGAGCTGTAAATATGCTGCTAATATCGAAGCTGCCAAAAGAAAGCCTAAAACTTGCAATAATTTGCCACCGCAAAGTAGTATGATGAGTAAATTTCATACACCAAATTTAAAAACAATTGATGAAATTGCTAATTTATTTAAAGTTGATAAATTTTATACTATAAAAGCAATTATTAAAAAAGCAAAATTTGAAGATGACAGCTTTAAAATAGTGGTATTTTTCATAAGAGGTTGCGATGAACTTCAAGAAGTAAAAGCTTTAAATGCGACTTCTGCGCTTGAACTTATGGATGCAAGTCAAGAAGAGATAGAAGAAGCTGGGCTTGTAGCTGGATTTTGTGGACCAGCTAAACTTCCAAAAGATATTTTGTTTTTTATAGACAATGAGTTAAAAGACCAAAAAGAGATGATAGTTGGAGCAAATGAAAAAGATTATCATATAATTGGCTTTAGTGTTTCAAGCTTTAAAGATGAGAGATTTAAAGATTTGGTAGCTGTAAATGAGGGTGATTGTTGTCCAAAATGTGGTGCTATTTTGAAAAAAACAAAAGGCATTGAGGCAGGGCATATATTTAAACTAGGACAAAAATACTCAAAACCTATGAATGCTACTTTTTTAGATAAAAATGGCAAAACGGTACCATTTTTTATGGGTTGTTATGGCATTGGAGTTACAAGACTTATCGCAATTGCCGTTCAAAGTAGTCACGATGAAAAGGGAATAATTTGGAATGAAAAAATAGCTCCTTTTAAACTTCAAATAATAATTTCAAATATAAAAGATGAGAATCAAATTAATTTTGCAAATGAAATTTATGAAAAATGTGAAAATTTAGGAATAAAAACTATTCTTGATGATAGAGATGAAAGATTTGGCGTTAAAATGAATGATTATGAATTAATTGGATTTCCATACGCCTTAATTGTAGGTAAAAATTTAGCAAACGGTGAAGTTGAGTTTATAAAAAGAGCTGGTCTAATAAAAGAAAAAATTTCAAAAGATGAAGCACTAAATAAGATAAAAGAGATTTTATTATGAGAAAATATTTACTTCCATACGCCATTTTAGAGACTTTATTTGTAATGATGTTTATTTACAAGTATGGTTTTTTTGCTCTTTTATTAGAAGTTATTTTAAGTATTGGCGTTGGATTTATTTTAATATCAAAATTTGGAATGTTAGATTTATTAAGAGATTTTAGAACCATTTCACCAAAAGATATTTCAGGAAATTTTGGCATTGCATTAGGAGGATTTTTTTTACTTATTCCTGGTATTTTATCAGATACAATAGGTTTTTTAATAATTATTTCAAGTATTGTAATGCGTTTTTTATCAAAAGATTATATCGATTTAAAATCTAGAAATAAAAAACACTCAAAAACAAGCTATGATGATGATATTATAGATGTTGAAATTATAGATGAAAGAGATAAATAAAAAGGAAAAATATGAAAAAATTGATAATTGCTTCAAGAAAAAGTGCTTTAGCTATGTGGCAAAGTGAGTTTATAAAAAGTGAGATTGAAAAAGAACATAAACTTGAAGTAGAAATAAAAAGTATGAAAACAAAAGGTGATGTAATTCTTGATAGTCCATTATCAAAAATAGGTGGAAAGGGACTTTTTACAAAAGAGCTTGAAGTTAGTATGCTAAATGGTGAGAGTCATTTAGCTGTTCATAGCTTAAAAGATGTTCCTATGGAATTTCCAGATGGACTAATTTTGGGTGCAGTAAGCAAACGAGAAGATGAAAGAGATGCATTAGTAAGTGAAAAATTTGCTTCAATAAAAGATCTTCCAAATGGTGCAAGAGTTGGAACTACTAGCCTTAGAAGACAGATGCAAATTAAAATGCTTAGACCAGATATTAAAATTTTACCACTTCGTGGAAATGTAAATACTAGGATTAAAAAACTAAAAGATGGTGAGTTTGATGCAATTATTTTAGCTGTTGCAGGAATTAGAAGAATAGGGCTTGATAAAGAAGTTAAACATATTTATAAATTTAGTAAAGATGAGATGATTCCAGCAATGGGACAGGGTGTTTTAGGAATTGAATGCCCTAATAGTAGTGAAATTTTAAGTCTTATCTCTTTTATAAATGATAAAAAAGCTTTTATGGAAATAACAATAGAAAGAGCATTTGTTGGAGCATTAGAGGGTGGATGTCAAGTGCCAATTGGTGTAAATGCTGAAGTTATAGATGATAATATAAAAATAAATGCTGTCGTTGGACTTCCCGATGGAAGTAAATTCATTAAAAAAAGCATTATTATAGATAAAGATGAGTTTAAAACAGCTGGTAAAAATTTAGCTGATGAGTTTATAAAAGAAGGTGCAAAAGAGCTTTTAAAAGAAGCTGAAAAAATGGCAAATAATAGTTAGTTGATTTTAAAAAAACTTTAAAAAGGATAAATTATGCAAGAGTGGGTAGAAAAATTTAAAGAAGCTGGACTTTTAAAGATCATTGATGAGCCAGTTGATATAGATAGAGAAATTGGACATATCAGCTACATTGAGGTTAAAAAAAAGGATTCTAAGGCACTACTTTTTACTCGCCCTATTAGTAAAGATGGGCGAATTTATCCTCCTGTTTTAACAAATACATTTGGAAGCTTTGAAGCTTTAAATTTAATTTTAGGAAAAACTCCAGATGAAATAGCAGATGAGATAACCTCACTTTTAAAACCAAAAAAACCTACAAATTTAGCTGATAAATTTGATTTTTTAAAATATCTTTATTCACTAAAAAATATTTTTATTAAAAAATTAAAAGGCGAGGGTGTTTGCCAAGAAAATAAAATCTTAGGTGAGAATGTTGATTTGTATGACTTACCGCATCTTACAACATGGGAAAAAGATGGTGGACCTTTTATAACTATGGGGCAAGTTTACACCAAAGATTTAAATGGAGAAACTCAAAATTTAGGAATGTATCGTTTGCAGGTTTATTCTAAAAATAGACTTGGTATGCATTGGCAAATTCATAAAGATGGAGCAAATTTCTTTAACGAATATAAAAAAGCTGGTATTAAAATGCCAGTTTCTGTGGCAATTGGCGGAGATCCGCTTTATATTTGGTGCGGTCAAGCACCTCTTCCACATGGTATTTTTGAATTGCTTCTTTATGGTTTTATTAGAAAAAGTCCTGCAAAACTTGTAAAAAGTTTGACAAATGATATTTATATTCCACATGATAGTGATTTTGTTATTGAGGGGTTTGTAGATCCAGATGAGCTTGAAGATGAGGGTCCATTTGGTGATCACACAGGTTTTTATACACCTATTTTGCCATTTCCTGTTATGAATGTAACTGCTATAACTCATAAAAATGCTCCTATTTATCACGCAACAGTTGTTGGAAAGCCGCCTTTGGAGGATAAATATATGGGGTATGCAACAGAGAGGGTATTTTTACCTCTTTTTAAAGTTACAGCTCCAGATTTAGTTGATTATAATATGCCTGAAAATGGTGTTTTTCACAATTTAATACTAGCTAAAATAAATGCTTGGTATCCAGCTCATGCAAAACAAATGATGCATGCTTTTTGGGGAGTTGGTCAGATGAGTTTTGTAAAACATGCTATTTTCGTTGATAGTGACGCTCCAAATTTAAATGATTTTAATGAACTTGGAAAATATGTTTTAAACCGTATAACTTCAAAAAGTTTATTTTTTAGCGAAGGTGTTTGTGATCAGCTTGATCACGCAAGCCCAAATTCTTGCTTTGGTGGAAAACTTGGCATTGATGCTACTATAGACTTAGAGCCAAAAGAGGCTGAAATGTTAAGCAATGAAGAGCTTTTAAAGGAATTTAAAAAAATAGACAAAAATATTATAAATTTAAAACAATATTTTTGCGATACAAAAAATCCAGTAGTTTTGATAAATTACGATAAAAAAGATATTGTTAGAAAATGTTTTAATGAGCTTTTAAAACTTAGAAAATATTTTAAAATCTTAATATTCTTAGATACAAAAAATGATGTAAATAACCCATATATTAGTGTTTGGAGAATTACAAATAATATTGATGCACTTCGAGATATTTATACAAACAGAGATCAAATTTGCATAGATGCAACAGAAAAAAGCCAAATTGATGGATATGAAAGAGAGTGGCCAAAAGAGGTTAATTGTTCAAAAGATGTTATTGAAAGCTTAATAAAAAGAGGACTAGTAGAAAAAGATGAGGAGTTTTTTAAGAAATTTGAGATAATGGGATAAAATTTTGAATCTTTTAGAACTGGAAAGATATAGAAAAGATACCCTTAAAAATCTGAAAAACCGTGATATTAAAGCGGTTTTTCATGTGTTTTTGATTTTATTAACTCCTTTTGTAGTTTGTGCTTTAATGGGTTATGGGTCATATTTAGAGTTTGATTTAAGTACCATTGCAATAATTATATTAGCTTTTATCATATATTATTACGCTTGTTATTATCAAAACAGAGAGATTTATATTTTTGAAGAAATAAAAAAGTATAAAATCTCTTTCAAAACTATTTATGTTAAAAATTTCATTGAAAAACAAGGATTTAAATATCTAGGTCATAAAATGTCAAATAAATTTGATAGAATTTTGTTACAAAGTAGTGGTTTTTTTAACTCATCAGAAGTTGATTATTTAGATGATGTCATAGAAGGTGAAAAATTTGGCACTAAATTTAAGTTTTTTGAAGTTTTTATTAATTCTAGTGATTCTAATTTTGGTGGAGTCTTTTTTGTGGCTGATTTTTCAAAAGAGATAAACTCACAAACTACTATAATTTCTAAAAAAATTATCAATTTTAAATCGCATAATATTTTGATGGATAATGCTCTTTTTAACGATAAATTTAAGGTTTTTAGTGATAATCCTATAAATACAATGTATATTTTAACGCCTTTATTTTTAGAAAAAATAGCAAATTTAACTAAAAATTTTGGTGATGATATTAAAATAAATTTTAAAAATTCTAAAATTTACATTCACATTGAGGGAAAATACGACCATTTTGAACCAGATATTTATAAAAGTGCAATTACAAATAATCCGGCTAAAAATATCTTAGATGAGATTAACGCTTTGCTTGATATTGTTGAAATTTTAGTTTTAAATTCTAAAATTTATAAAGTATAAAAATAAGGATTTTGTTTTGATAAGAACAGTAATATCATCAAGCGATATAAAAATAATAAATCACCATCTATTTTAGTATATTTATCAAACTAAAATTTATTGTTTTTATAATAAATTTTTTATATTTTTATATTTTAAAGTTTCTAGTATAAATTATTTTTTATTCATAATGCCTTTTGTTTTTTATTTTTATGTAAATTTTATATGTTTTGCAAATATCAAAACTATTTTTTAATAGTGAATTTCTTACAGATATTTATTATGTTTATTATATCTATAGTAAAAAAGATAAACCACCAAATTCTATTTATAAATTACTATTTGTTTACTATTGTAAATTATAATAATTAATATCATTATATAAAGGAAAAAGATGAGAAAGATTATTTTTTCGGCTTTGATTGTTGCAAGCTCTTTGTTTGCAGACTCTGTTGTAAATGTTTATTCTTCAAGACATTATGACTCAGATAAGATGGTTTTTGATGCTTTTACTAAAGAGACAGGCATCAAAGTAAATGTCATACAAGACAAGATAGAGGCGATTACTCAAAAACTTGAGCTTGAGGGCAAGGATACAATAGCTGATGTTTTTATGACAGTTGGTGTTGGCGATCTTTACAATGTAAAGCAAAAAGGGCTTTTACAGCCAATAAACTCAAAAATTGTAGATGAAAATATACCGCTAGATTTGATGGACAAAGATAAAAACTGGGTAGGTATCACATACCGTGCTAGAGTTTTGGTTTATGATCCAAAGAAGATAGACAAAAAAGAGCTCTCAACCTATGAGGCGTTAAGCGGTGATAAATTTAAAGGCAAAATTTTAACTCGCTCATCAACATCATCATATAACAAACACCTAATAGCCTTTTTGATAGCAAAAGATGGCGAGGCAAAGACAAAAGAGTGGGCAAAAGGCTTGGTTGCAAATTTTGCAAGAGCTCCAAAGGGAAATGACAGAGATCAGGCAAAAGCCATAGTTTCAGGTGTTGGAAGTGTGGCCATAATGAATAGTTACTATATGGGTAGAATGTCTGTTTCAAAAGATCCAGTAGAGCAAGAGGTTGCTAGAGATTTAAAGGTATTTTTTCCAAACCAAAACGATGGAGGAACTCACATCAATTTAAGCGGTGCTGGTGTTACAAAATATGCTAAAAACAAAGATAACGCAGTTAAGTTTATAGAGTTTTTAACAACTCCAAAAGCACAAGAAATTTTTGCCAAGACAAATTTTGAGTTTCCAGCCAACCCAAAAGCAGAGCCTGCTGATATCGTAAAATCATGGGGAGAGTTTAAGAAAAGCAAGATTGATTTTGATGAAATAGGCAAAAACCTCACAAAAGCTCAAATGATAGCTGATGAGGTAATGTGGAAATAGTGCGAATGATAAGGCGCTTTAAGAGGTGCGATGCACCTCTTATTTTTACTTTCGTCTGTTTGGCTCTTGTAATATTTCCAATTATCTATATATTTTTTGGGATCTTTAACCAAACAAACGAATCGACTGAATTTTTGTTTAAAACACAGCTTAAGTTTTACATAAAAAACAGCTTTATAATACTTTTTTTTACAGGAATTTTTACAGGCATTATAGGAACTTTTTTAGCCTATTTTGAGACATTTTATGAGTATAAATTTAAAAATTTCTTCAAATTTACCCTTATTTTGCCATTTGCAATCCCTAGCTATCTTTTTGGGTATATTTATGTTGATTTTTTCAGCTATTCTGGCTGGTTAGTAACTTTTTTAAGGCAAAATTTTGATATAAGAGTCCATTTTGACATTATGAATATTTATGGTGCTATTTTTGTGCTAACACTGGCTTTTTATCCGTATGTCTATATCATCTTAAGAGGATTTTTAAAAAGGTTTCCGCAAAACTATATAGAAGCATCGCAAAATTTAGGTTGCACTCAAGTTAAAACCTTTTTTAAAGTCATCTTGCCTCTTAGCAAACCTGCAATTATAAGCGGTATGACGCTTTGTTTGATGGAGTGCCTGAATGCTTATGGAGTGCCAAACTATTTTGGACTTCATGTATTTAGCACAGGAATTTATAAGGCTTGGGTTGGGTATGGCGACTTAAATGCAGCTATAAAACTTGCTTCGATTTTGCTTTTTTTAGTCTTTTTTATCATAATAGTTCAAAAGTTACTGCAAAAACCATATGCTATAACTGTTACAAAAAGACAAAAGATAAGAGCCAAAAAATTAAGTAAAAAGAGCGAAATTGCTGTTGTTTGTCTAATTTTTTTACTTTTATTGGTAGCTTTGTTTTTGCCACTTCTTCACATTTTTATCTGGCTTTATCAAAGCTATAGTGATATAAATTTAATTTCGCTTTTCAATCTAAGCAAAAATACAATTTTACTTACAACATTTTCAGCCATGCTGATAGTAGTTTTTTCTCTGTTTATCAACGAGTCTTTGAGGCTAAAAGAGGGCAAGATCAAGGAAATAGCAACTTCATTTGCAAATATTGGCTATAGCATTCCAGGTTCAGTTGTAGGTATCTCGATGCTTGCGATATTTATAAATATCGACAAGTCAATGCAGTGGTTATATCGGCTTTTAGAGGTGAAAGCAACTCTTTTTTTAACATTAAGTCCGTTGGTTTTGGTCTTTGCTTATATGATCAGGTTTTTGTCTTTAGGATATATGGGAGTCCAAAATAGTCTCAACCAACAAGGAAAAAAATACTATGAAGCCTCTTTAAGTCTTGGAAAAGGAAAACTAAAAACATTTTTTTTGGTAGATCTGCCAATGATAAAACCAGCTATTTTAAGCTCATTTATACTTGTTTTTATTGAGATAATCAAAGAGCTTCCATTAAGTTCGCTTTTGACTCCGCCAAATTTAAAAACTCTAGCTTTTGAAATGGATAGATATGCAAGTGATGAGCAGCTAGCTTTAAGTGCGGCTCCTGCTATTGTGGTTGTTGGCATAAGTTTAGCTTTGCTGGTAATTTTAAATAAACTAAAAGGATAAATAGTGTTTTTAGAGCTAAAAAATGTCTCTTTTTCATATAAAAAAGATCAAAATTTAATCTCAAATTTAAACTTTTCTTTGCAAAAAGGAAAACGTCTAGCAATACTTGGCGAAAGTGGAAGTGGCAAAAGCACGATTTTAAGACTAATTAGTGGCTTTGAGAATTTAGATAGTGGAGAGATCTGGCTAGATGGTCAAAATATCACTTTTTTACCACCAAACAAAAGAAATATAGGCTATCTTTTTCAAGACTATGCGCTTTTTCCACATCTTAAGGTTTGGCAAAATATAGGCTTTGGCATAAAAAATGATAAAAAAAGAGTTGATGAGATGCTTGAGCTGATTAGAATGAGTGAGTATAGAGATCTCTATCCTCATGCTTTAAGTGGTGGTCAGCAACAAAGAGTAGCACTTGCAAGGGCGTTAGCAATAAAGCCTAAACTTTTACTTCTTGATGAGCCATTTAGTGCTCTTGATGCAGGTTTAAGGACAAAAATAAGAACCGATATAAAAGAAATTTTAGATAGCCTTGAGATAACTTCGATTTTAGTTACTCACGACCTAGATGATGTTAAAAACTTTGCAGATGAAAGCTTTATGCTTAAATAGAGGCAGTAGCTCTTAAAATTTACATTCACATTGGGGAAAAATACAACCATTTAAAACTAGATATTTATAAAAGCACAGTTGCAAATAATCCAGCTAAAAATATCTTAGATGAGATTAAGGCTTTGTTTGATATTATCGAAGTTTTAAATTCTAAAATTTATAAAGTATAAAAACAAGGATTTTGTTTTGAAAACGGCATTTAACACTTTTTCAAATAAACGCGATTATGATAAAGAACCGATAGTTATTAAAGATTATAGTTATTTTTTTGGTGTTTCGTTGAAGTATTTTTCAGTAACTATTGGTACAACTATTATGTTTTATATTCTTTGTTTGGTAATGGATGAAAAAATAGAAATTTGGCTTTTATTTGTTCCTTTAATAGTGCCTTTTGTATTTGTTTTTTACGATTATTATGCCCATGTTATAAGAGATAATTACAGGCTTTATTTTACAAATAATTCTATTAATTATATGCTAAATGGCAAATTAAAACGAAAAATTAATATAAACGAAGTGCCAAATTGTTTACTAAAACCTTTTTGGAAAAATAAGCTTGATATCGAATCTATTTTATTTATTTTGGTTCTTGTGGTTTTTATAATTTTTCTTTGGATAGTTTATGCAACAAAACCTTTGCCAAGGGAAATTTATTATATTATTATATCTTGGTTTTTGTCTAAAATGTTTGCAAATATAATATTTAAAGTACTTTTATATTTATGGATAAATAAAACTTTAAGTGGATTTAGAATTTTTCCTATTTTAATTGTAGCTAAGCCTATTATAGATCCAAAATCAGGAACTGGCATATGGCTATCAAATCAAAAATATTATTTTATATATTTTTATAATGAACAAATTTATGATGAAATTAGAGAGTATTTTTTGCAAAATTTGGGTATTGATATTGATAAAACTAAAAAATTAATTACATTTTAATGGATAAATTACAAATAGAGAAAGCGTTGCAAAAAACAGCTTGAAATTTAGCTATAAAAATAACAATCTTTTAAAATATTTAAGCTAAGATAAAATTTGAATAATATTTAAGATTTAAAATATTAAAATAAGCTAATTTTATAAAAACAACAAAAGGCTAAAATTTGAGTGATGATAAAAAAAGAAAAACTTAGAGAGTATTTAAGAAATAATAGACCTAAGAATAGAGTAAATTTAGGCAATAACCATTATGAAAATTCAAATAATGAATTAGATGGCTTAAATTCAGATGAAAATTTAAATTCAGACAATTCTCAAATTTCAAACAATAAAACAAATTCAAATAAACGAGATTACGATAAAGAGCCGATTATTATAAAAGATAATAATTTAAATTTATTTTTTATTTCATCCATAACTTGCATTTTTTTAGTTCTTTTAACATGGGGATATTTTGAACAATCACAATCTTTTTTATATACAAGTATAATAGCAATGATTTCCGGTATTGCTTATTTTAGAGAATATTTTGAAAGTGCAAATACTAGATTTATTTGTTTTAATAATTCATCTATTATCTATTTAAATCCACGAAGAGAAATAAAATTAAAAAATATTAAAAAGGTAAGAAGAACATTTAGTATAAAATATGATAGATATGGTGGTATTTTATATAATAAAATAGCTGTTATTTTTATATTTTTATCTTTATTTATAATATTTTTTCATAGTTTATTGCTTAAAGGCTTAAAAGAGATGTTTTTTATTTTGTTTGGGTTTTGTTTTTGCATATTTATGCCTAAATTTTTACTTTATTTAAAAAACGGTGGTCTTATTTTTAAATATAAATTGTTTGATGCTGTTGTTATAAGTGATGAAAACACATTTATAAATATATTGCCAAATGACGAAAAGGAAAGAAATTTATTAAAGAGATATTTTTTAGATAAAAAGAAAATTAATATAGAAAATTCTAAAATAACTTTTTTTATAATATGAATTAGGTTAAGGAGAAAAAAATGAGTAGAGAAAGCGTTGAAAAAATAATACTTAGATATAAAATATAATGAAATATTAAAGTTCTAACAAAAGAAAAGGTATATAGTTTTGGTTTTAACAACGCAAAAAAAAGTTTCGCAAAAAATGTCATTTATTAGACATAGCACATAATAAAGCATATTGGTTCAAAAGAGCTATAAATAAAATATAAAGTTTATAAAAAGCCTAGACAAATAATTAATTTATTTGCCATTTGTATTTTTTATACTATTTTTTATTTCTAGCATTATAATATTTAAAGCTTCTTTATAAATTTCATCACTAGAGTTTTCTTTTAAATTAACAATATTTGAAATTTCTTTTTCTTTAAACTCTTTTTTATTTAAAGGGTTTGTAATTTTGTATTTTATTACAAATTCAAACTCTGTTTTAGAGCCTTTTTTTCTTACATTAAAGGCAAAAATTTCATAACTAAGTGAATTTTCAAACTCTTTAAATTTGTCATTTTGAAACTCTTTTTTTAGAATTTCATTTAAATTATCTATAACTTTTTTAGAGTCTATAAATTTATTTAAAACTAAAAATTTATTTTTTACAGTATTTCCACCATGTATAAAAACCTCACCCTTTTTTAAGTCTGATTTTGTAATATTATGTTCTAACAGATTTTTATCTCTTTGACAAAAATCCATTTGTGGATGTTTAAATTCACTATTTTCACCAAAAAACTCTTTAAAATTTGAGCTATTTGTCTCGTTAGAAAATAAAAAAGACAATACAAAACATGCTAAAACTAACTTTTTAATCATTAAAAATCCTTTAAAATATCTTTTGCAAAAAGCGGAATTGATAAAAATTTAAACTCATCTATCAAAAAAACTTTACAAAAATCATAAAACTTTATAAACTCATCTTTATTTACTGAAATTTCAATACAAGCTCCAAAATTTCCAAATTCTTTTTGGCATTTTAAGCCCTCTTTATCTAGAAAATACTCAAATCTTGATATCAGGCTAAATGGGACAAAAAATGAGCAGCTATTTTTTATCTCAAAATCTATTAATTCAGCTTGGCTAATAGCTAGATTTACACTTGAACTATATGCTCTTACAAGTCCTCCAGTACCAAGCTTTATGCCGCCAAAATACCTTACTATAAAAACTCCAGCATTTATAATATCAGCACCTCTTAAAGAGTTTAGTGCAGGTGGTCCGCTTGTGCCTTTTGGCTCTCCATCATCACTTTGGTTTTCAACGATTTGAAGATATTTATTATAAAACCTATAAGCCCAAACTATATGAACTGCTTTTGGATGCTCAGCCTTCAATCTCTCATGGGTTTTATCAAAAAGCTCATACGGAACTAAAAAAGACAAAAAAGTTGATTTTTTTATTTCTTGTTTTGCGTAATATTCGCTATTTACTGTTTGCAAAAATTTCCCTTTATTGTTTTTTAATCTCTATTTTATCTAAAAAATATAAATTAAAAGTATTATTTAGTCTTTAAAAGTTGAGTGTTAGAGACTAAATAAAATTAAATTAATAAATTTATATAAAATACTTGACATTGTAACGCTCACATTGTATAATACCACTTAGCAATTTAAAATATAGAGTGCTAACATTAAAAGCCAATTTAAAATGTATTTTTAGATTTGGCAAGTTTATTTGAGGTTTTATGGGATGAAGATAAATAAAAGAGATTTAATACTTAATTACATAATAGAGGCTTATTTGGATGAAAATACTCCAATTGGCTCTGTTGATTTAGGTCTTAGAATGGATGGTTTGATCCCAGCTTCAACCATTAGAGTTTATTTTAAAAAGCTAAGCGATGAGGGTGCTTTAAAGCAGCTTCACATAAGCGGCGGTAGAATGCCAACTGTTTTGACTATGAAAAACTATTGGGAGAAAAAACTTAGCAATTTAGACAAAAAGTTTATTGTAAATGAGCAAGTTTTAGAGCAAGTTTTAGATAAATTTAGTATTTATTGTATGATTTTTAGCTCAGATAATGAAATTTTAAATGAGGTGATAAATTATAGAGATAGGTTTATTATACTTTGTTTTTCAAGAAGTGAAATTGTTTTAAAATTTGATTATAGAGTTTATGATTTACTTTTAAATTTGGTTGGAACAGAGCTTAAAGACTTGGAGAGAATTTCTATTCAAGTTGGATTAAGTGATCTTAGAACTAAGCTAAAGGAGCTTAAAAGATCTGAAATTAAGTTTATGGCAAATGAAGTAATTGCATATAAAATATTTGAAGATGAAAGATTTAAAATGCTTTTTGAGCCAAGCATAACAACAAAATTTAGTAAAAATTTACTCTTTTATCCGATTTTTGAACAAGGATTTATGGGTATAAAAACAGATGTTGTTTATAAAAACAGTGATGCTACTATGCTTTGTGCAGGAAGTGTTTATGAAGATTATGAAAAATTTTTTAATATTATAGGAATGGAGGCAGCATGAATCAAGATGAACTAAAAAATGGTTTTTGTGCTGATTATAAGTGTGAAAATATAAACAATCAAGCTGATTGTACAGATAACAAAGAGTGTGAGTGTGAAGAAAAATCAGATAAAAACTCACAAAATGATGAGGTTATAAAGCTTCAAAATGAACTTAGTGAACTAACTGATAAATTTTATAGAGCAAATGCAGATTTTGAAAACATCAAAAAGCGTCTTGAAAAAGAAAAGCTTACCGCAGTTGCTTATGCAAGCGAGAGTTTTGCAAAGGATATTTTACCAGTAATTGATGCTTTAGAAGAGGCTTTAAAGATACAAACACAAGGTGATGACTTGGCAAGCAAGATAAAAGATGGTGTAAAACAGTGTCTTGATATGATGCTAAGAAGTCTTGAAAAACAAGGTATCAAGCAAATTGAAACTGATGGTAAATTTGATCATAATATCCACAATGCGATAAATCAAGTTGAAGATGAGTCAAAAGAAAGTGGAGATATCCATCAAGTTTATCAAAAAGGATATTTGTATAAAGATAGAGTTTTAAGACCAGCAATGGTTGTTGTAGTAAAATAAAAATAAATTTAATAAAAAGGATAAAAAATGAGTAAAGTTATAGGAATTGACTTAGGAACAACAAATTCAGCAGTTGCAATATTTGAAAGAGGCGAAAGTAAAATCATCCCAAATAAAGAGGGAAAAAACACAACTCCTTCAATTGTTGCTTTTACAGATAAGGGTGAGGTTTTAGTAGGTGATACTGCAAAGCGTCAAGCTGTTACAAATCCATCAAAAACAATTTATTCTATAAAAAGAATAATGGGTTTGATGATGAATGAGAACAATGCTAAAGAAGCACAAAAAAGACTTCCTTATAAAATAGTTGATAGAAACGGTGCAGCAGCTGTTGAGATCGATGGTAAAGTTTATACACCACAAGAAATTTCAGCAAAAGTTTTGATGAAATTAAAAGAAGATGCTGAAAGTTATCTAGGTGGAAGCGTTGTAGATGCTGTTATTACAGTTCCAGCATATTTTAACGATAGTCAAAGAAAAGCTACAAAAGAAGCCGGAACTATCGCAGGTTTAAATGTTTTAAGAATAGTAAATGAGCCAACTGCGGCAGCTTTGGCTTATGGACTTGATAAAAAAGAGAGTGAGAAAATCGTAGTTTATGATTTAGGTGGTGGAACATTTGATGTCACAGTTCTAGAAACTGGAGATAATGTCGTTGAGGTTTTGGCAACTGGAGGGGACGCGTTTTTAGGTGGAGATGACTTTGATAATAAGCTAATTGATTGGCTTTTAGCAGAGTTTAAAAGTGAAAGTGGAATTGATTTAAAAAATGATGTTATGGCTATGCAAAGACTTAAAGAAGCTGCTGAAAATGCCAAAAAAGAGTTAAGCTCAGCAATGGAAACAACTGTAAATCTACCATTTATTACAGCCGATGCAACAGGACCAAAACACTTAACAAAAACCCTAACAAGAGCTAAATTTGAAAGTATGATTGAGGATTTGGTAGCAAGTACAATTAAAACACTTAAAAATGTTATGAGTGATGCTGGAGTATCTAACTCAGATATCGCTGAAATCGTAATGGTAGGTGGCTCAACAAGAGTTCCTTTAGTTCAAGAAGAAGTTAAAAAAGCATTTGGTGGAAAAGAGTTAAATAAATCTGTTAATCCTGATGAGGTTGTAGCAATTGGTGCAGCTATCCAAGGTGCTGTTATAAAAGGTGATGTAAAAGATGTACTTTTACTTGATGTTACACCTCTTAGCCTTGGAATTGAAACACTTGGTGGCGTTATGACAAAAGTTATTGAAAAGGGCACAACAATACCAACTAAAAAATCTCAAGTTTTCTCAACTGCAGAAGACAACCAAACTGCAGTTACTATAAATGTACTTCAAGGTGAGAGAGAGTTTGCAAAAGATAACAAAACTTTGGGTAATTTTAATCTTGAGGGCATTATGCCAGCTCAACGCGGTATCCCACAAATTGAAGTTCAATTTGATATCGACGCAAACGGTATTTTAACAGTTTCAGCTAAAGATAAAGCAACTGGAAAAGCAACTGATATAAGAATTACTGGATCAAGCGGACTAAGTGAGTCAGAGATTGATAAAATGGTAAAAGATGCCGAGCTTCACAAAGAAGAGGACTCAAAGAGAAAAGAGCTTATTGAAACAAGAAATCAAGCCGATGGTATAGCTCATCAAACTGAAAAAACTCTAAATGAAATGGGTGAAAAAATCCCTAGTGATGTTAGAGCAAAAATTGAAAGTGCCTTAAATGATCTTAAAGCTACTTTAAAAGATGAGAGTGCTACAAAAGAGGCAATTGATAGCAAGGTTCAAGCTTTAAGTAAAGTTGCTGAAGATATGTATAAAGCAGCAGCAAGTCAAAATGCTGGTGCAAATAACGCCGGTGCTGATAATAAAAGTGGCAAGAAAAATGACGATGATGTAATAGATGCTGAAGTTGAGTAAAACTTATCTTCAAAGTGGCTTAAATTTAGTTTATGTCACTTAAACAGTTACTCAAAATTTATATAAATCAATTAAGGTGCTAAATTTGGCACCTTAAATTTTATCTCTTTTTAAAATATTATCTATAATATATTTATTGTTATCATTAAAAATAAAACTTTTTGAAAATTGATTTTAAGCAACAAAGTTATATAATTTCTTCATTACATTTAAAGGTTAAATTTGAAAAACAAATTTTTAAATTCATTTATAATTATAACTTTAGTTTTAGTTGCTTTTATAGTTTATAATAAATTTGAACTCTCTCAAAATTCTCATTTTACAGTTACAGCTGATACCATTATAAAACCAGGTTCTGAAATTTCAAAGTATGTGACTCAAGAAGAAGTTGATAGCTTTAGTTTTAGGTATTGGGATATAGATTATAACTCAAAGCCAAATGTAGTTGAAGAGCCACTTAAAGATATAGAACTTAAAAAACTTCTTAAGTCAAAAAATACAAATAAAATCTTATCTTTTATGAAAGATAATAATATTAGTGTTGATTATATATTGTATGGCGGAGTTACACCTTTAATGTATGCTAGTTTTTGGGGAGATGAAAACACAACAAAAGAGTTAATTAATCTTGGTGCAGACATCAGAGCTAAAGATGAGCAAGGTTTAAACCCTTTTGCTTATGCTTTATCTATGAATAGTATAAAAGTAGTTAAAATTTTACTTAATAATGGGATTAAATTTGAAGAAGCAAAAGTTATACAATATTATTTAACTAACTTGCCAAATTACTACAACACAGAAAAACTAATTGTGGATGGAGATAATGTTAATATTATTTATAAAGATATAGAATTTAATCACGACCATTCAAAACCAGCAGTTTATGTTTTTGATTATTTAGTTTATAGCAACTCCTATGAGCTTGCAAAAATGGCATTTAGAGATGGTTATAAACCATATACCTATAATCGTATAAATGAATACGACCAAGTAGAGGTTGGAAATTCCATAAATGATTTTTTTACAAAAGAAGATATTGATAATCTTATAATTCTTGCAAAACAATCAAAAAGAGATATGTTTGACTATAATTTATCTATGGATGAATTAAAATATAACCATAGTTTATATAAACCGCTAGAAGATATCCCAAACTTCGAACCAATGCTAGATTTACTACTTGAACATAATGTCTCAGGACAACCTTCAAAAGAACTTATGAAAAGAGAGTATGATATGTGTTATGAGGACTATATTTTTTTTTATAATGAAAGAAAAAAATCATTGATAAGTGGTGATAGAACAAAAGAGGACTTTAGGAATTTAAATATTACAATAAATTATTACGATAAACATTGCTCAGATAAAAATGGAACTTTTACTACTAAAGGAATGGTATCGTGGAGAAATGACTACCAAAAACATTATAATATGTTCAGTTTTTTAAGAGCAAATAAAGATGATAAGGAAAAGGTAATTTACATTGGCGACAACAAGTAAATGAAAAATAGTAACTAAATTATTACTTAAAAGTAATAAAATTATAATAAATAAAATTTAAAAAGGATAAACAATGGGCGAAGCAACATTTAAAAATAATAGTAGTCTATGAATTTCTTACAATCAAGCTTTTTGGAAGATTAAATTTATTTATAATTTTTTCTTCCATTTTTCTCATTTCTCCATTGTCTATTTCGTGATCATATCCTAAAATATGAAGTAATCCATGTGTAAAAAGTAGGGCGATTTCATCATCTAAGTTGTGTTTAAGCTCCTTTGATTTTTCATCTGCAAGATCTAAATTTATAACAACTGAACCAAGTGGAAAATTTGGTATTTTAGCATAAGGAAAGCTTAAAACATCAGTTGTTTTATCTATGTTTCTTTCTTTTTTATTAAGATCATGCATCTCGCTAGTGTTTAAAAAGATAAGCTCAATCTCAGCATCTGTTAATTCACTAGCAATTAAATCTAAAATTTTAGGATATTTCTCATCGCAACTTATCAAATTTAAAATCCTTTTTTAGTTAAATTTGGCTAAGATTATACCAAAATTTATAATATAAAAGGGTGAAAATGAAAAAAGCACTTTGTATAATAAGTGGTGGAATGGATAGTGTAACATCAGCATATATAGCAAAAAACGAAGGCTATGAGATAGTTGCGCTTCATTTTGATTATAATCAAAGAACTATGAATAAGGAAAAAGAGTGTTTTAATAAAATTTGTGATGAGTTAAAGGTTGTTAAAAAAGAGATTTTAGATGTTAGTTTTATTTCTCAAATTGGGGCTAATGCTTTAACTGATAGGAGTTTAGAAATTCCAAAAGATGGACTAAGCAATGAGGTGCCAATAACTTATGTTCCTTTTAGAAATGGTATATTTTTAAGCATTGCAGCAGCTTTAGCCGAGCGTGAAAAGTGTGAGGCGATATTTATAGGAGTAGTTGAAGAAGATAGTAGTGGATATCCTGATTGCTCCCAAGAGTTTATAAAAAGCATGGAAAAATCAATTAACTTAGGGCGAGAAACAAGCATTAAAACAAAAATCCTAACTCCATTAGTTCATTTAAGTAAAGCTCAGATTGTTCAAAAAGCATTTAGTTTAAAAGTCCCTTTGCAATATACTTGGAGTTGCTATGAAAGAGAAGATTTGGCGTGTGGAGTTTGTGATAGTTGCAGACTTAGACTAAAAGGTTTTAAAGAAGCAGGTAAAAAAGATCTAATAAAATACGCTAATTAAAGTTTAGCTAAAAAATATTGCATCCATATCAACTTCAACAAAAGGAATTTTTTCAAGCACATGAGAAAGCATTACTAAATTTTTGTAAGTGTGTGAGCGAAGTAGTATTTCATATCTAAATTTTGAAGCAATGTATTCAATTACGGCTTTTCCATGTCCAATAACTTCGATATCTTTAAATTTAGGTATGATTTCTAGGCATTTTTGTGTAATTTCATTTGCAGTTTTTTCATCTTTATGTGATATTAAAACTCTTAAAATTTTAGTAAAAGGTGGATATAAATCTTCTCTAAACTCAGTTTCATCTTCTAAAAACTCATCATATTTGTCTAGATAACTTTTAAAAAAATCAGCTTGTTTTGTTTGTATTAATACTTTTGCATTGCCGACTCTTCCAGCTCTTCCAGCTATTTGCATACATAAAGCCAAGGTTTTTTCTCTTGCTCTAAAATCAGCATACGCTAGTCCAGTATCAATACCCATTATCACAGCTAGTTTTACATTGTGATAATCATGCCCTTTACTAAGCATTTGAGTGCCTACTAAAATATCTATTTTTTTATCATTAAAGTCTTTTAATAAATTTGTAAGTTTTCTTTGTGTTGTTATTTCATCTTTATCAAATTTAGCAATTTTTGCTTCTTTAAAGACATTTTGAAGAGTTTCTAAAACCTCACTTGTTCCCATTCTTTTGGCTTCAAAAGTATCTCCGCCACATTTTTGGCAAGTTGTATTTTTATGAGTTGTATATCCACAATAGTGGCAAATCAAGGCATTTTTATTTTTGTGAATGCTCATTCCAACACTACAGAATGGGCATTTTATTATTTCACCACATTTTGTGCATTGTTTATATTTAAAATTTGCTCTTGTGGGTAAAAAAACAATAGCTTGATTTTTGTTTTCAAGACAAGTTTTTATCTCTCTTAAAATTTTTGGTGAAATTTCAGTTTCGTTTTCATCATAAATTATTTCCTTACTGCTTTTAAAAAATGTTCCTTTTAGCCTAAAAAAAGGTTGTTTTTTATAAGTTGTAAGTGAAGGCGTAGCTGAGCCAAGTACTACTTTTATATCAAATTTACTAGCTAAAAAAATAGCTAAATCTCTTGCATTATATCGTGGTTTTGTGGCTGATTTATAACTATCATCATGCTCTTCATCAACAACTATAAGGCTTAAATTTGTAAATGGTAAAAAAAGAGCCGATCTAGCTCCTGCAATTAATTTTATCTTTCCATCTTCAAAATTTTTAAGTAAAATCTCTTTTTTTTTAGGTGTTATTTTAGAGTGCCAAACACCTACAAAATCGCCAAAATACTCTTTTAATCTTTTTTCCATTTGTGGAGTTAAGGAAATTTCAGGCATTAAAAAAAGTACTTGTTTTCCTAAGTTTAACTCTTTTACTATTAGTGAAATATAAATTTCACTTTTCCCGCTTCCAGTATCACCAAATATAAGGCTTGTTTTATGTTCTGTTGTAAAATTTAAAGCTTTGCTTTGAAGTGGGCTTAATGTTGGAGTTTTATCAAAATTATGATTTATAAAATTTGAACTTTTAAATGGAGTAAAAATTTTAAAAACCATGCCTAAATTACAAGCATAATAGTAGTTTATAAACTTAGCCAAAGTTTTTTGAATATCACTAAATTTCTCATCACAAATACTTAAAATCTCTAAAGTTTGAAATTTTGGCTTTTTGACTTCTTTTAAAACTACAGCTTGTTTTGTATTTTTTGAAAGAGAAACTAAAACTAAGCTATAAATTCCGAGCTTAGTTTTAGAATGATATGCTAGAGGTCTTAAATTTAGACCTAAAATAAAGACTTCGTAGTAAAACATTTATTCAAAAAGATTACAGTAATCCTTTATACAAATAAAATCACCAGCTTGTCCAGAAGCATTTTTATCTCCTACTAATGCAAAAGTGGCGCATTTTCCTGCTACGCAAGCAGTTGCGGTTGTCTTACTAAAAGTCCAACCATTTCTTGCATTTCCTTCTTTTATACCACCTTGAACCACACTTTTAAAGCCATCATTGGCAAGAGCTTCTATATTAGCATCTTTTTTCCATTCACTTAATCTTCCTTCCATCATTGCCTTGCTTTTATCGAGTGCTATACCACTTCTTATAGAGGCTAAATCAGCCCTGACTTTAGCCATCGTAGCATCATCTCTTGTAACTGAAAGTTTTGGAAGTGCAACTCCTGCTAAAATTCCTAAAATAACAATAACAAAAACTAGCTCAATCATAGTAAAAGCTTTTTTATTCATATTTTCTCCTTTTTTTCATACATATATGAAATTTAAACAATTATATCAAAAAAACCCATTAAAAACTAGGTTTTTCACCTAAAAATATTTTGCTTCTACTTTGCAAATATGATTTTATAGCAGGCAATTCAAGTGCTCTTTTGCAGAGCTTTTCATTGTTATTTACTGTTTTTATCTCAAACATTCCAGCTCTTATATTGTTTGCACTATCATCATCGTTATAAGCAATTATTTCAATACAAGGTTTATTTCTTATATCAAGCGTTGCTTTATAATCTTGATTGTCTTTAACATCTACATAGGTCATATTAGATATTTTTTTATCATAATTTGCCTGAGATGTTTGATAAGCTGCAATATCAGTTATCAAAGTCGATAAATTTTGAGCAAATTTCGCAATTTCAGCATCATCTCTTGTAGCAGCCATTCTTGGCAGTGCAAAAGCAGCTAAAATTCCTAAAATAACAATGACAAAAATTAGCTCTACCATTGTAAAACCTTTTTTCATATTACTTTTTCTCATAAAACGGCCTTCTCCTTTCTTTAAATTTAATATTATTTTATTAAAAAATATCTTTAAAGATAGTTAAATTTAGAATTTAAAATATTTTAAAAGCTCTTTTTTGTTAAAATCTACAATTTTTCCATTTTCATCTGTTTTTAAAAGATCAAGTTTTTTAAATTTTGTAATTACTCTTGAAAATGTTTCAGGAGATATATTTAAAATTTTAGCTATATTTGAATATTTTAGTGTTTGAAAAGCTTCGAAATTCTCACATATAAAATTTGCAACTTTTCCCTCACTATCCCAAATAATTTCTTTAATTATGACTTTATTCATAGCTTTTATTTTGGCGGAAAATGACTTTAATAAAGCAAATGCAACTTGTGAGTTTTTTAAAAACATCTCTTCAAATTTTAAATAATCTATCCTTAAAATTGTGCTATCTTCGCTAAAAGATGAGCTTGCTGGATAAGTTATGTTTTCAAAATTTGCTAGCTCAGCCACAAAATTTATAGGTAGTATCTCATGGATAAATATCTCTTTTCCTTTTGGAGAGGTTTTATAAATTTTTAATTTTCCATCCAAAAGTATGCTTAGATAAAGTGGTTTTTCTCCCTCTAAAAAAAATATTTCACCTTTTTTATAGTGTTTTATAATGCTTATATTTTCTATTTTATCAAGCTCTTCATCGGATAAATCTTTAAAAATAGGAATTTCTCTTAACATTTTTTCTTCTTTTCTCAAATTAAATTTATAAATATTATATCAAGGCTAAATTAACAAGCTCTTTTAAACTGAAATTTTAAAAATTATTATATAATCTTACAAAATATTTTAAAAAAGGAAGAATTTATGTATCGTTTCGCACCATCACCGACTGGTGATATGCATATAGGAAATTTAAGAGCCGCGATATTTAACTATATTGTTGCCAAACAGAAAAATGAAGGTTATATTTTGCGTATTGAAGATACGGATAAAGAAAGAAATATAGATGGAAAAGATGAAGATATAAAAGAAATTTTAATAAAATTTGGCATAAAGTGGGATAAGCTTTATTATCAAAGTAAGAATTTAAAATTTCATAGAGAATTTGCAAATAAACTTTTGATTGATAAAAAAGCGTTTTGTTGTTTTTGCACAGAAGAAGAGCTTGCAGCAAAAAAGCAAAAAGCTAAAGATGAGGGCGTGGCTTATAGATATGATGGAACTTGTGAAAAGCTTAGCGATATGGAAGTTTTAGATACAACAAAGCCTTTTGTTATAAGGATGAAAAAGCCATCTCATGCTATGAAATTTACAGATGATATAAAAGGCGAGCTTGTTTTTGAGCCTGAAAATATAGATAATTTTGTGATAATGAGAAGAGATAAAACTCCAACTTATAACTTTGCTTGTAGTATTGATGATATGCTTATGGATGTAAGCTATGTAATAAGAGGTGAAGATCACGTAAGTAACACTCCAAAGCAAGACTTAATAAGACAAGCACTTGGATATGATAAAAAAATAGGCTACGCACATCTTCCAATTATTTTAAATCAAGAGGGTAAAAAGATGAGTAAAAGAGAAAAAGACTCATCAGTTAAATTTTTACTTGATAGTGGATATTTGCCTGAAGCAATACTTAATTACCTAGTTCTTTTAGGAAATAAAACTCCATGTGAAATTTTTACTTTAGATGATGCAATTAAGTGGTTTGATATAAAAAATATCTCTAAAAGTCCTGCTAAATTTGATATAGAAAAGCTAACTCAAATAAACAGAGAGCATATTAAAATAGCAAGCAATAAAAGACTTAGCGAACTTTTTGAAATGGATATTAAATTTGGTGATTTGATACGATTTTATACTCAAGAAGGAAGTTTAATCCCTGAAATTAAAAATAAAATTTCTCAAATTTATTCTAAAAAAACTATTCCAAGTGAATACAAGGAATATGTAGATTTGATAAAAAATGCAATTTCAAAAGTGGAAATTTATGAAAATTTCAATGAATTTAAACAAAATTTAATGAAATTAACTAATCTTAAAGGAAAGAACTTTTTTATGAGCTTAAGGATATTGCTTACAAACCAAACTCACGGACCAGAACTTAGTGAGCTTTATCCACTTATAAAAGATGATATAAAGGAGATAGTAAGTAAATGTTAATTTTAAAAACTTTTTTGCTAGCACTTGTTAATATTTTGCATATTTTGATTTTTGCCTACACGCTTGTTATCATAGTTGCCGCTGTTATAAGCTTTACAAATCCAGATCCATATAACAAACTAGTTCAAGTAGTTTTTAGACTAACTGAGCCAGTTTATGGATATATAAGAAAGATTATCCCGACTTCATTTGGCGGGCTTGATTTTGCACCGATGATAGTTTTATTAGCCCTTACTTTTATAGATAAATTCTTTATAAAATTGGTTGAAATTTATGCCTATAAGATGTAAGTTTATACTATTTTTGTTTTTAAGCCTTGTCTTTTTAAATGCAAATGTAAAAAGCTATGATGAGATTAAAAATGAGCCTAAATCTTTGGCAAAAGATTATTATATTTATCGTTATATTACAGAGACAAATTATAAAAAAGATGAGGTAAAAGCTTTAAGTAAGCAAATTTATAGAAATAGAGGAAAACTTAATAAAGAAATTTATAAAATCATCCCAAAGCCAAAACCTTACGATGAGTGTAAAAATTTTTGGGTTAAAAATATAAATGATGCAAACTTAACTTGTAAGCTTAAAAGATCAACTCCGACTTTTTTAAAAAAATTAAACAAACAAACATTAAAGTCCCTAGAAAAAGACTTTGCAAATTTTCCAGATAAATTAAGACTTTTAAAAGGCATGAGTTCTGAGAATCCAGCTGTTTATTTTGCTAAAAATTTAGATACAAAAAATTTTTTTAGTTATTATAACTCACTTTCTCAAAGTCAAAAAAATAGTGATTTTAACATTGCTTTAAGTAAGGAATTTGCAAACGAGCTAGGCAAAGAAAAAGCTTTTAACTCTTTTATATCAGATATTGTTATAAATAAAAGATATGCAAATTTAAGAAAGTCTTTTTTAGATGCAAATGCTTCAAAATTTAACTCTTTGGGGGCATTTTACTTAGGGATTAATGCAGTTTTATATGATGATTTGAATAAAGCTTATGAGTTTTTTAAGGTTGCAAACTCAACATTTAAGTCTGTCATTGATAAAGACAAAACAAATTTATGGGCGTATTTAGTAAGCAGTAATGAAGTTGATCTTTTAAATACGGCAAAAAGTGATAATATAAATATATATTCTTTGTATGCAAAAGAGCTTGCTGGATTTAATAAAACATTAAATTTGGTTATTCCAAATCCAACTAAAAATGAAGCTCCAAAAGGCTATGATCCAACTGATCCATTTAGCTGGGTAAGACTTAAAAATAAAATTTCTAAAATGGATAAAGCAAATCTAAAAAATGAAGCCAATAAATTTGACACTAAACAAACCCTTGGCGAGTATATTTATATCTCAAATATTTTATCAGGCTATAAAGATAACTTTTATCCACTTCCTTTTTTGGATTATTTAAACGGGCAAAATTTACATAGAAAAGCTATGATTTTAGCTCTTGCAAGACAAGAAAGTAGATTCATTCAAAGTGCTGTTTCTATCTCTTATGCGCTTGGAATGATGCAATTTATGCCTTTTGTGGCAAATGACTGGGCGAAAAAAGGCGGTTTAAAAGACTTTGACCAAGATGATATGTTTAACCCAAAAATGGCTTATGATATGGCAAATGTTCATCTAGACTGGCTTGAAAAACTTGTTTATAGTCCTGTTTTTGTAGCTTATGCATATAATGGTGGCATTGGTTTTACTAAAAAAATGCTAACAAGAGGGGATTTATTTAATGCTGGTAAATTTGAGCCATTTTTATCAATGGAATTGGTTTATTATGAAGAAAGTAGAGAGTATGCAAAAAGAGTTTTATCAAATTATTTTATCTATTCTCAAATTTTAGAACCCAAAAAAAATATCTCTATTATTGAGCTTTTGAGTGATTTGTTAGTTCCAGCTAAAAGTGACAGCTTCCGAAATTAAGGAAGCTGTTTAGTTATCAAGTTTAATTTGTGGATTCCAATACATCGATTTTGAAACTTTTAGAAATTTCAAATTTGCATTTATCCCACTTTGAGTTTTATAATTTAATGTTAAATAATCGCTATTTTTAACATTTGAAGTGATTTTATAGTGGTTACTCCAAGGAAGATTTATATTTGTCATTTTTAAAAGCTCATCATCTAAATCAAGTTTTGTGATATTTAAGTCAAAATCACTATTTATATTTATTGAATTTAGTAAAACAATCTCTTCTTTTGGGTAAGATGAGAGTATAAAAATTTCTTTATCGCTATTTTTTAAAACAGGATTTAAGTATGTTGAAACTGCCAAATATCGTTTTTTACCATTAATACTTTCAAATTTTTGTGTATAGGCTAAAAGCTCGTTTTTAACTGGGTCTAAATCACTTTTTTTTTCAGCACAACCAGTTAAAAAAATAAGTACTAAAATAAATAAATTTAGTTTTTTCATGCAACGCCTTTAATAAATTTTTATATATTTTATCAAATTTAGCCTTTTTATAGCCTAAAATAGATATAATTAAAAACTTTTTTTAAGGAAAATTAATGAAAAGATTAGGCATTGCATTTTCAGGGCCTTCAAATTCTGGAAAAACAACTCTGATTTTAAAGGTTGCAAAGCGCTTTTTGGAAAGTAATTTAAAAGTAGCTATTATAAAGCACGATCCAAGCGATAAGGCTAAATTTGATGTCGAGGGAAAAGATAGTTATAAATTTTCAAGTCTTGGTGTGGACGTGGTTGTTACAAGCCCTACAAGAACAACTTATTTTAATAAGTCACAAAAAAATTTAAACGATATTGTAAAAATGATAGATAATTTTGATATTTTGATAGTTGAGGGTTTAAAAACGCTCCCACTTCCTAGAATTTCTATTTTTAGAGATAGTATTGAAGAAAGTTATTTAAAATTTTCAAATGCTATTGCAACAAATAATCTCAAATATAGTGGAGAGTTAAAGCATTTTGATGTAAATGACGATTTAAATATTTCAAAATGGATTTTAGAAAATGCTAAAAAACTGTAAAATAAACTTTATAAAGGAATAATATGGATATTTTAATAAATTCAATAAAAGAAGCTGTTTTAGAAATTAGTAAAGCTTTAAAATACGCTGATTTATCATATAGCAATCATCAAAATAAAACCGGTGATACCCAACTAAAGCTTGATGTTTTAAGTGATGAAATCATAACAAAAAAATTATCAAAATTAAGCTGTGTTAAAGCTTTAGTAAGTGAAGAAAAAGATGAGGCTTTAAATTTAAATGAAAATGGTGAGTTTATCGTAGCTTACGATCCACTTGATGGATCAAGCTTAGTTGATGTGAATTTCGCTGTTGGAAGTATTTTTGGAATTTATAAAAATGAAATAAAACCTCAAAATTTGATACTTTCACTTTATAGTCTTTATGGTCCAAGACTTGAAATGGTGATTTGTGATAAAACGCCTATTTTATATAGACTTGATGAAAACAGTGAGTTTAAAAAAGTTAGAGAATTAAAACTAAAAGAAAAAGGAAATCTAAATGCCACAGGTGCTAGTCAATGGGCATGGAGTAAGACTCACGCAAAATTTGTAAAAAGCCTTTTTGATGAAAAATATAGGCTTAGATATAGTGGTGCTATGGTTGCTGATTTACACCAAATTTTATTAAAAGGTGGTGGGCTTTTTAGCTATCCTGCAACAAGTGATCATATAAATGGCAAATTAAGAGTTGTTTTTGAAGTGCTTCCTTTTGCTAAAATTTATGAAAGCGCAGGTGGAAAAACAAGCGATGGATTTTCAAAATCTCTTTTTGAGATAAAGATAGATAAAATTCATCAAACAACACCTTGTTTTTTTGGATCATCTTATGAGATAGAAAAAATGCACACATTTTATGGAAAAAATAATGAATAACTATGAAGAAATTCAACAAGAAATGCTTAAAAAAGTGCAAACTTGCCAAAAAGATCATGATTTAAAAACTTGTTTTGATTGTAATAAATTGTTAGATTGCAAGCTTAGAGATGAGTATGTAAAAGCTACATATGAGTATTTAAGCGAAGGCAAGCAGGGCGATTTTGATTTTTAAATTTAAGATTAAGGACAACAATGAAAAGATTTATAACAACACCAATTTATTATGTAAATGATATTCCACATATTGGACATGCTTATACAACAATTATAGCTGATACAATTGCTAGATTTTATAGATTAAAAGGCGATGAAGTATTTTTTATGACCGGAACAGATGAACATGGTCAAAAAATAGAAGAAGCAGCTAAAAAAAGAGGTTTTAAACCACAAGAATATGCAGATGAAGTTAGTATGAAATTTAAAAATCTTTGGGATTATTTTGAAATAAGTTATGATAAATATTTTAGAACTACTGATAAAGATCACATTAAAACTGTTCAAAGTGCGTTTTCAAAAATGCTTGAAAAAGGTGATATTTATAAAGGTAAATATAAAGGGCATTACTGCGTAAGTTGTGAGAGTTTTTTCCCTGAAAATCAGCTTGTTGATGGTGAGTGCTGTCCAGATTGTGGGAAGCAAACTAGTATTTTAGAAGAAGAGAGTTATTTTTTCAAGCTCTCAAAATATGAAGATAAGCTTTTAAAATGGTATGAGCAAGACTGCATTTTGCCAAAATATAGAAAAAACGAAGTTATAAATTTTGTAAAAAGTGGCTTAAAAGATCTTTCCATTACAAGAACAAGTTTTGATTGGGGTATTAAATTACCTGCAAATTTAAATGAAGCAAAACATGTTATTTATGTTTGGCTTGATGCTCTTTTGATATATCCATCAGCTCTTGGATATTTAAGAGATGAAAAAAATATGGATTTTTGGCAAAACACTTTGCATTTGGTCGGTAAAGATATTTTAAGATTTCATGCGATTTATTGGCCAGCTTTTTTAATGAGCCTTGATATGCCTTTGCCAAAAACTATTGCAGCTCATGGCTGGTGGACAAGAGATGGTAAAAAAATGAGCAAATCTCTTGGAAATGTAATAAATCCAAAAGAAGTAGCAGATGCATACGGGCTAGAGCAATTTAGATATTTTTTACTTAGAGAGGTTCCTTTTGGACAAGATGGTGATTTTTCTCAAAAGGCATTAATCACAAGAATAAATAGTGAGCTTTGTAATGATTTGGGAAATTTATTAAATAGAATTGTTGGAATGAGTAAGAAATATTCAAATTTTATTATTGATAGTAGCGATGTTTTAAAGTATTTTAAAGATGAAATTAATGAAAGTGAAATCTATATAAAAAATGCCTTAAAAGAAATTAGTGAAATTTCAACAAGTAGATATTTAGATGAAATTTGGAAAATTTTAAATTTAGCAAATTTAAGCATTGCAAAATATGAGCCATGGAATCTAATAAAAAATGGTGAAGATAAAAAAGCTTTTGCTTTAGTTTCGATGGTTACAAATTTGCTTGCAAGAGCAACTATTTTACTAAGTCCAGCTATGCCAAAAACAGCTTTAAAAATTGCTTCGAATTTAAATTTTGAAATTTCAACAAAAACATATAATGAAGTAATTAATGAAAATAAACTTTTGGATTTTAAAGCAAGTGAGTGTGAGCCGTTATTTGCTAAGATTGAAGAGCCTTTGATGCAAACTCCTGTTGGTGTTGAGACAAAAGAAGATAAGACAATAAACTTAATAACTCTTGATGATTTTAAAAATATAGTTATAAAAGTTGGTGAAGTTTTAGAATGTGAAAACATAGAAGGTAGTGATAAGTTATTGAAATTTAAGATTGATTTAGGAGAAGAAAATCCTCGTCAAATAATTTCAGGCATAGCTAAATACTATAATCCTAAAGATTTGATAGGAAAACAAGTTTGTGTTTTGGCAAATTTAAAGCCTGCTAAAATTTTTAAACATTTAAGTGAGGGTATGATTTTAAGTGCTGAAGATGGTAAATTAACCTTGCTTTCAACTCTTTCCAAAGTTAAAAATGGAGCAATAGTTGGATGAGAATAGAAAATCTTGTAAGGTTAATAAATGCAAAGTTGGTTGCAAAACCACAAATTTCAAGTGTTGATAACTTTGCTATAAGCCTTAAAGATGTGAGTTTGGGAAGTGCGTTTTTAAGTAGTGATGAAAAAGAAATTTATCAAGCGATAGAAAATGGCGCTTACGCTGTTATTTTTGATAAAAAGTGTGAAGTTAAAAATAACGAAATCGCATATATAAAAGTTGATAACTTAAACAAAGCAAAACTTAGAATAGCGCAGTTTTTTGCTGTCTCAAACTCTGTTAAAAATCTATTTTTAAGACCAGTTGAAAAAGAAATTTTAAAAAATTCAACTCTTAGTAGAAATACAAAATTTTTAAGTAAAAATTTAGATGAAGTTTTTATTAATTTTATAAATTCAAAAAAAGGTGATGTTTTTTTATATGATGATTTAGAATTTTTAAAAGAAATCTCACCTGTTTATGAGACTTTGAATTTAAAAAACGATGCTAAAATTTTAATCGATGGATCTTTATTTTTTCTAAACTTTGAATATAAGGATAGAATTTTTAATTTAAATTTGCCACAAATTTTTTTGCCTGAAGCTTACTCTATTTTAAATTTTATGGATAAAAATAATGTTTTTATCAAATTTAAAGATTTAAGAAATATTGGGCATTTTGAAAGCATTTTTATAGATAAATTTTATAATATAAAAGCTTTTGGAGAAAGCTATAGAGCTTTTATAGTTGAGAGTGATACCAAGCTTTTTTTAAGAGAAGTTAAGTTTTTAAAAGATAAATTTGGTAAAGAGATAATTTCAATGTCACCAAAAAAACTAAATTTAAAAAGCGATATTGAATATGACAGCTTAGAAGAGATAAAGACAAGTTATGATTTTAAGTACGCAGTTGTTTTGGCAAATAAACAAGATGTCATAGATATGTTAAATAGCAAGAAAAAAGAGCTATCGCTTTTTTGATTAAAAAACAAGGGTAAAATTTGAGTGAAATAATCACATTTATAGTAAATTTGGTTGAAAGTTGGGGATATTTAGGTATATTTTGTATGATGTTTTTAGAAAGCTCATTTTTCCCATTTCCAAGTGAAGTTGCGATGATACCAGCTGGATATCTTGTTTTTCAAGGCAAGATGAATATTTTTTTAGCTTTTTTTGCTGGGACATTTGGATCACTTATAGGCGCTATTTTTAATTACTATTTATGTTATTTTTTTGGTAGAAGTTTGATTGAAAAATATGGCAAATATGTAGGCATTGATGATGATAAAATGCAAAAATTTGAAAGTTTTTTTAAACGCCATGGTGAAATTTCAACTTTTAATTGCCGCTTAATTCCAGGAATTAGACAATATATAAGCCTTCCAGCAGGTTTAGCAAGGATGAATGTTTTTAAATTTTCTTTATTTACAACTTTGGGTGCTGGAATTTGGGTAGTTATTTTGCTTGGGCTTGGATATTTTTTAGGTCAAAATGAAACTATTTTAAAAGAAAAACTTCATATCATAACAATTCTACTTCTACTTTTTGTAATTTTAACTTTTATTGTATATTTTTATTTTTATAAGAAGCGAAAACAATAGCTCCATTTTATGGGTGAAATTTATAAATTATATAGATAAATCCTCAAAAATAAAGCTCTCATTAAGATATATTTAATTATAATAGTGACTGTTTTTTAAAGGAGAAAAAATGTTAAAAAAGATTTTATTATCTAGTGTTATATTTCTAGGTAGTTTATTTGCAAATTCTTTATCTGAAATAAAAGATAAAGGTATTTTAAGGGTTGGTGTTTTTACAGAACAGCCCCCATTTGGTCAATTAGTTGATGGTACTTTTACTGGCTTTGAAGTTGATTTTGCTAATGCTATAGCCCAAAATCTTTTTAAAGATAAGGGTGGAAGAGTTGAGTTTGTTGCTACAAGAGCCGATCAAAGGCTTGATTTTGTAGAAAAAAATAAGGTTGATATTTTACTTGCTACTTTTACAATTACCGATGAGAGATTGAAAAAAATTGATTTTTCATTACCTTATTTTTCAGTAAATATCGGTGTTTTAACTAAAAAGAGTGATAACATAAAAAAAGAATCAGATCTTAGAGGTAAAAAGGTTTTAGTCGAAAATGGAACCACAGGTCAAGCTTACTTTGTTTCAAAAGGTTTTGATACTGTAGGTTGTCCTAACTCTAATGAGTGCTATAGAATGCTAAGAGATGGAGCAGGTGACGCTTACGCAAACGATAATTTGATAGTTTTAGCTTATCCTGTTGTTGATAGAAACATGGAAGTTAATATTAAAAACTTAGGTGCATCTGATTTCTTAGGTGTTGGTGTTGCAAAAGGAAATAAAGATTTATTAAATTTTGTTAACGATACTTTGGTTAAATTAAGCAAAGAAGGCTTTTTTAGAAAAACTTTCAAAGATACAATCGATCCATTCTATAAAGGAACTGCTGAACAAAAATACTTCTTGCTAGAAGATATTTATAAAATTTTTGGCTAAGTTAAAAAAAGACGGAATTTTTCCGTCTTTTTAATTATTTAAAATGCTGGTAAAATTGCCCCGTTATATTTCTTTTCAATAAAATCTTTTACTGTTTGGCTAGTGATAGCTTCATCTAAAGCTTTTATTTTTTCACTATTTTCATTGCCTTTTTTTACAACAACAACATTTGCATAAGGGCTATCTTTGCTTTCTAATTTTAAAGCATCTTTTAAAGGGTTAAATCCTGCATTTAAAGCAAAATTAGTATTAATAACAGCGATATCAACATCGTCTAAGGTTCTTGGAACACTTGCTGCATCAATTTCAACAAAGTTTAAATTTTTAGGATTTTTTGTTATATCAAGTGGAGTTTTAAGCTCTACTTTACTATCAAGCTCTATAAGACCAGCATCAGCTAAAACATCCAAGGCTCTACTTTCATTTGTTGGATCATTTGGAATGGAAACTTTGGCTTTATCTTTAAGCTCATTTAAATCTTTTATTTTTTTACTATAAATTCCCATTGGTTCTAAATGAACAGCCACTGTTTTTACTAAATTTGTACCTTTGTTTTTATTAAATTCTTCAAGGTATGGAATGTGTTGGAAGAAATTTGCATCAATTTCACCATCATTTGTAGCTAAATTTGGAATGACATAATCATTAAATTCTTTTATCTCAAGATCAAATCCAGCTTTTTTAAGTTCAGGTTTTATGGCTTCTAGGATTTCAGCATGTGGAACAGGTGTAGCGCCAACTGTAATTTTCTCAGCAAATAAAGATGTAGCTAAGCTTACAGCCACCAAAGAACTAATTAAACTTTTTTTCATATTTTCTCCTTAATTTCAAAATATATTAAAGATAATACAATAATTTTTATAAATATAAATATAATAAAGTAAAATTTATATTGTTTGGTTTAAGTTTGTTTAAACAATAAAATCAAAGAAGTTTTTAAAATTAGATATTAAAATATCAACTATGGCTATATATATTTTATAAATTATTTAAGCTTGTCAGTAGGGCAGGTTAGTTTTACATTGGGTCATACAAATATAACAACAACTCAAAGATATATAACAACTGATATAAAAAACTCTAAAAAAACAATCGAAAGTTTAATAAATTCAGTATGAACTTAAACAAATATAAGAGTAGTTAAAATTTAAATATTAAGAATAATTTAAGTATGCTTTAAAACATCGATAAAATGGTGATTTGGTTGCAGAGGAAGGACTTGAACCTCCGACCTTCGGGTTATGAGCCCGACGAGCTACCACTGCTCCACTCTGCGATAAAAGTAAGTGGATGGGGTAGGAGGATTCGAACCTCCGAATGATTGGACCAAAACCAATTGCCTTGCCGCTTGGCGATACCCCATTACTTAAAAATGAAATCAAATTATAGTATAAAATAAGCTTATTGTCAAGCTTTTTATAAAAAATATTTTAATTTATTTTTTTTCTTAAAAATAAAGATAAATTTACCCCTCTTTTATCCTTTATAAGTATAATTTACAGTTTTTAAGGAGATAAATTTGCCACTTTCAAAACTTAATAAAGATCAACTAGCAGCTGCTACTGCACCACTTGGAAGAAATTTAGTAATTGCAAGTGCAGGAACTGGAAAAACATCCACAATTGTTGCAAGAATTGCACATCTTTTAAATAACGGTGTAGATCCTAAAAAAATACTTCTTTTAACTTTTACAAATAAAGCTTCAAAAGAGATGATTGCAAGACTAGAGCGGTATTTTGATAAAAAAATAACCGCAGATATTACAGCTGGTACATTTCACTCAGTTTCTTACACGCTTTTAAGATCTCTTGGAAAAAATGTTGTTTTAAAACAACCAAGCGAGCTTAAAATTTTACTTAAATCATTGGTTGATAAACGTAAATTTAACAATATCAGTGATGTTAAGCCTTATTCTGGAGCTTATCTATACGATATATATTCACTTTTTCAAAATAAAATAATAGATGGAAATTTTTATAATTGGTTTGTTGAAAATTATGGAGAACAAAGTGTTTATGTTGAAATTTATGAAGATATTTTAAATGAATTTGAAGAAGAAAAAGAAAAATTTGGATATGTTGATTTTAATGATTTGCTTTTAAAAATGAAACGTGAGCTTAAAAAAGGAGCTCCTTTAAATTTTAATGAAATATTAGTTGATGAATATCAAGATACAAATTCTCTTCAGGGAAGCTTAATAGATTCCTTTAACACGAAAAGTTTATTTTGTGTTGGAGATTACGATCAAAGTATTTATGCATTTAATGGGGCAAATATTGATATAATTGCTTCATTTAAGACTCGTTATGAAAATGCTAAAATTTATGCTTTAAATATTAATTATCGCTCTACGAAAGGCATTTTAGCACTCGCAAATAAGGTAATTGAAAATAATCCAAGACTTTACGAAAAACATTTAAGCGTAAATAGAAATGGAGAGTTTAAAAATCCTAGACTTTTAATATTTGATGAAATTTATGCTCAATACTCAAAAATTGCTGATATAATAAAATCTTCTAAATTTGAAAAAACAAATATTGCTGTTATTTTTAGAAATAATTCAAGTGCCGATGGTATTGAAGCTAGCTTAAGAGAAAGAGGCATTGCTTCAAAAAGAAAAGGAGGTGTTAGTTTTTTTGAGAACAGGGAAATAAAGTCTTTAATAAATTTTATAGGAATTTTAATAAATCCAAAAGATATTATGGCTTTTATGCAGATTTTTGAATATGCAAAGGGTGTTGGCGCAGCCGTTTCAAAGGAAGTTTATGATGCACTAAATTCTCTTGGAGGGGGAAATATAATAAGAGGGTTTTTAAATCCAGATAAGGAAGCAAAAATTTATGAAACTAAAAAGAAAAACTATCAACTTGGACTTTTTGATGATTTAGATATTTTTGATGAAGTTTCAAGGTTTGATGAAGTAAAAATAAATCAAAATTTTATAAAAAATCCAGTACTTAAATATGCAAAATTAAGTAATAGTGCAGCTTATATGTTAAGTGAAATTTATAATCTCTTGTTAAAAACAACAAATATAAACTCATCAAGAGAAATTCTAAAAGATATAGTTTATTCTAATGCTTTTGCCATAATTGTAGATGATATTGCTACAAAAAGAGCAACCTTAAAAAGTGGCAAGGTTGATGAAGAGTTAAAAAAAGAAAATATTCAAAAAATTTATCAAAAATGTGAAATTTTAGTAAGTTTAACTAGAAATTATAAAGACATAGAGAGTTTTTATAGTTTTTTAACACTTGGGGCTGGAGAGATGAGTGAAGGTGAGGGTGTAAATTTGCTAAGTATTCACGCAAGTAAGGGCTTGGAATTTGCTCAAGTTTTTGTAGTAGATCTTGCACAAAACCGTTTTCCAAATTTAAAGCTTATGGCAAGTGGTGGCAGTCTAGAAGAAGAAAGAAGGCTTTTTTATGTAGCTGTTACAAGAGCTAGAGATGAGCTTATTTTAAGCTATGCAAAATATGATAAAATAAGAAAAATTGAGTATAAACCAAGCCAATTCTTAATAGAGGCTGGAATGATAAAAGAATAAATTATATAAAATAAAGAAAATTAACAAAGACTATCTTGAAAAAAACAAGTAAAAGATAGTTATTTGTAAAAATAGCAAATTAAAAAATTATACAACTCATTATATTTTAAAAGTGAAATAAATGTTTATCTAAATTTATAAAATACCAATAACAAAAGTAGTAAATATATAAATTTTTAATAAAAAATTCTTTCTAAATAAAGAGCGTTTGGCGAGGCTGGAATTCGTGTAATTGGCTTTTCTAAGCTAAATTTTTGGTTTGAAATTTGCTCTTTTAGGGCATTTGCTACCATTAAGCGAACTTGTGATCTTAAAAAGCCATTTGCTTGAAATTTGATAATCGTAAGATTTTTATATGAAAACGCATAAGCTTTATAAATCTCTCTAATGCTATCTTTTATATCACTTCCTGTTTTCATAAACTCTTTAAAATCATGTTTTCCAATAAATTTACTAAGACTTAAATTAAGTTTTTCTACATCAATTTCATCATAAAAAAGGCATAAATTTTCTAAAAAAGGACTAAAATTTGAGTGATTTAAAATATACTTATAACTTCTTTTCTTAGCGCTAAATCTTGGGTGAAACTCACTAGATACTTTTTCAATTTTTTTTATATTTATAAGAGGTCTTGCGTGGCGATTTAGCTGCTCTTTTAGTTTGTTTAAATCCCAAAATTCCCCACAATTTGTAGTGCTTACTTGATTTAGTGCGTGAACTCCTTTATCTGTTCTTGAAGCAGTTGTAAGTTTTTCAAATATTCCTACCCTAAAAAGTGCCATTTTTAATCTATCCTCAACTGAATTCTTATGTGGTTGAGATTGCGAGCCACTAAAATTTGAACCATTATAAGAGTATATTAATTTTATTTTCATCAGTATTTTTTAGATATTTTTTGATAAAAAGCAAATAATGAGGTTATGAAAAATAGACTAAAAACAACAGGAATTGCAATAAATGGCTTTTTTGCTAAAAGCATAATACTTGCAAAATAGCTAAATAAAACTCCAAAAACTCCAACATAGACAAACCCTTTTTCATATCTATAAGTAACAATTCCAAGGCTTATCGCAAATAAAACACTAGCTAATGGAAATAGTGAAACAAGTGTGTAAATGCTTAAATCTTTTGCTCTTTTTTTATCGGTTTTTGCACTCATCCAATAATTAATTATTGAGTTTGTATCTCTTATCTGGCCTGTTGGATTTGAGCGAATTATCATATTTTTAAATGAAGTTATATGAATATTTTTATCAACTGTATAGATAAGTCCGTTGCTTAAAATCATTTTAAAAACACTATCTTCGCTTTTAAACTCGCCTTTTTTTGCTAAGATAATTTTTTCTTTTTCATCATTTTTTTTTGGTGCATACATTATTAAATCATTATAAATTGTATTTTTATTAAGTTTTTCATCGCTTTGTATAAAAATAAGCCATTCACCAAATTTTTGTCCAAGTTCGCTTGATTTAAGGTTTAAAGTTGCTTGTGTTTTTTTATAATCGACAAAATTATCTTTTAAATTTTCTGCATAAGGCATCATTATAAGTGAAGTAAAAAGTAAAATTATGGATAAAATAGCCGAAAGAAACAAAAAAAATCTAGCTATTTTTTTAGATGGATAGCCAAAAGTAAATATAACAATACTCTCATTTTCTCTTGAAAGCCTAAAAAGAGAAACCGCTAGAGCAACAAAAAAGGCAATTGGTGTTGTAAAAATTAAAATTCTAGGTAACATAAACAGATATAATTTAAAAAGTTCAGAGCTATTTATCTCTATAAAAGAAGTAATTTTTGCAATTTGTATAAAAAAAACAATCGACATTATTAAAAATAAAACACTAAAAAGTGAGGCAAAACTACTTATAAAACTTGATAGTAAATATCTATTTATTTTATTCATACTGGACTCATTTTATCTATTTATGCATACATTACAAAATTTAAAAACTTTAAAGAGTAAGCATCAAAGCAATAAACCACAAAAAGTCCTATTGATAAAAATGGAAAAAATGGCATTTCATAGTCTTTTTGCCTTACTGCTGCATAAAATGGCAAAGTTAAAATTGCACCTATAAATATAGCAAAAAATCCTAAATTTAGACCCAAAACAGCACCCATACAAGCAAACAGATAAATATCAGCTAGTCCCATAGCTTCCATTTTTTTAAGCTTGCTTAAAATAAATCTTATTGCGTAAAATATTGCTGCAAATATTAAAGCATTTTTAACTCCATCAAAACTAAATGCATAAAGTAAGGAAATAACTACAGATGAGTTTAAAAGAGCATCAGGAACGGCAGTGTAACGGAAATCAACCACACTTGAAGCAAGTAAAATTATAAATAATAATCCTATCATTAAGGCCTTAAAAAGCATAAGATACTCATTTTGTGAAAAATTAAAGCCATTAAATTCAAACTCTTTATATAGCGCAATTAGCATAAAAATTCCACCCATAAGCTCTACTAATGGATATTGAGGACTTATTTTACTTTTGCAAAATGCACATTTTCCACCTAAAAAAATCCAAGAAAAAAGTGGAATATTGTGGTACCATTTTAAAGGAGTTTTACAACTTTGGCAGTGTGATGCTGGAAAATTTATACTTTCATTTTTTGGAAGTCTATAAATTAACACATTGCTAAAAGATGCTACACAAATGCCAATTATAAAATAAAAAATTGATAAAATTATCATTAGAGTCCTCCAAATTTTCTATGAATTTTTGTGTATTTTTCTACTATTTTTTCAAGTTCATTGTATGAAAAATCAGGCCACAAAGTAGGGGTAAAAAATAGCTCAGCATAGCTTGCTTGCCATAGTAAAAAATTTGATAGCCTTTGTTCTCCGCCTGTTCGAATTAGCAAATCAACATCGCCTATTTTTGCTGTGTCAAGGCTTTGACTAATTGTAGTTTCATTTATCTCATCACCTTTTGAGATTAACTTTTTAACCGCTCTTACTATCTCATCTTTTGAGCCATAATTTACAGCTAAGGTGAAAGTTAATTTATTAAAAATAGCCGTTTTTTCTTTTATTTTTGTGATTAAATTTAAAAGCTCATCATCAAATTTGCTCAAATCTCCAATTGTTTCAAATTTAATCTCGTTTTTTATAAAAATTTCCTCTTTTTTTATTAAAAATTCTTTAAAAAGCTTAATTAAATACTCAACTTCACTTTTTGGTCTAGCCCAGTTTTCAGTGCTAAAAGCATATAAAGTTAGATTTTTTATATCTTTATCTATACAAAATTTAGCTACATTTTCAACTACATTTGCGCCACTATCATGACCTTTTGTTCGAATAAATCCTCTTTTTTTTGCCCATCTACCATTCCCATCCATTATAATGGCAAGGTGATTTAATTTATTCATCAAAAAGGCTTTTTATAAGTTCGGCTAATTTAAATGCAACACTTTGTTTTGGACCCTCAATAGTTTCAATATCTTTATTTTTTGATATAAAACTTATTTTTGTGTTCTCGCTACCAAAGGTCAAAACATCGTTTAAAACATTTAAGCAAATTGCATCAAGTCCTTTATCTTTTAATGCTTTTTTTGCCAAATCAACTGATGAGCTTTGCTTTACTTCGAGTTTGAATCCTATTTTTTTAACCCCAGGAGTTGTGATTTTAGAGATGATATCTTCGTTTTTTCTAAAATTTAGAGTTAAAACACCATCGACATCATCTTTGCTTATTTTTCCCTTTACTTTATTTGGGATAAAATCACTCACCGCAGCTGCCATTATAACGATATCTCCAGCATTCATTTTTTGCGTTAAAAGAGCACTTTGAAGTCCAAAAGAACTATCAAATTTAAGTAATTTGTATGGTACATTATATTCATAGCTACTTATAAAAATAACATTTGCCCCAAGCAAGTAAAAAGCATCAGCTAAAGCTTTGCTGGTTTTTCCACTTGAAAGATTTGTTATTACTCTTACATCATCTATTTTTTCACTTGTTGATCCGCCTGTAATAATAACTGTTTTTCCAGTATAAAAATCATCTTTTAAAAACTCTTTTTTTACCGCGTTTATAATGCTTTCAATTTCTGCAAGAGCTCCTTTTCCAACATCTCCACAAGCTAAAGTTTTTGTAACTGGCTCAATAAATTTAACACCTTTTTCTTTTAATGTTTTTATAGAATCTTTTGTTATTTCATTTTCAAGCATATTTGTATTTGCAGCTGGAGCTATGATAATAGGAGCTTTTGAAGCTATTAGTGTTTCGATGAAAATATTATCACAAAAGCCATGAGCTAGTTTATTTATAGAATTTACACTAGCTGGTGCTAAAACTATAAGGTCCATTTTAGAATATTCAATGTGGTTAATTCCTTCTTGCCAATTTTCAGTTTTAGTGCATAATACTTTATGATTGCTTAATGCTTCAAATGCCTCGTAATTTACAAATTTTAAAGCTCCATCGCTTAGCATTACATAAACATCAGCACCAAGTTTTTTCAGACTTGATAAAATTTCAAAAGCCTTATAAAAACTTATGCTTCCACAAACTCCAAGAAGTATTTTTTTATCTTTTAATATCATTTTTTATCTCCAAAAAATTTATAGTAAAACCCACTTTTATTAGTTTGTTTTACTCGATTTATTACTAAATCCCCACTTTTAGCATCTTTTGTAACAGTTGAGCCAGCGGCGATTATAACATCATCAGCGATATTTACAGGTGCAACTAATTGCGTATCGCTTCCTACAAACACATTTTTTCCAATTATAGTTTTAAATTTATTTTTTCCATCATAATTGCAAGTTATAGTTCCACAGCCGATATTTGTGCCACTATCAATTTCACAATCACCTAAATAGCTTAAATGTCCAGCCTTTATATCATTTACTTTTGCATTTTTAAGCTCTACGAAATTTCCAATATGAGAGTTTTTTATATCACATTTTGGACGAATATGTGCAAGTGGTCCAATATCAGAGCTATCAATTTTAGAGCTTTCTATAACACTTCCACTTTTTATGATGCTGTCTTTTATCTCGCATTTTCCTATTATACTTACATTTTCTTCAAGCTCACATTCTCCTTGAAATTTTGCCTCACAATCTATATAAATAGTTTTTGGAAGTCTCATCTTAACACTATTTTTCATTAAATTTTCTTTTATGTTATCTTGCATTATCTCTTCTGCAATACTTAAAGCAAATTTATCATTTATTCCCATAAAATTTTTTTCACTAACCTCAATAGCTTGGCAAGTTAAGCTCATACTTTTAGCTATTTCTATGCTGTCTGTTAGATAGTATTCATTTTGAGCGTTATTATTGTTTATAAGTGGTAAAATTTTAGCTAAAACTTCACTTTTAAAAGCATAGCATCCAGCATTTACTAAATTTATGCCTTTTTCATCCTCATTTGCATCTTTTTCTTCAACTATTTTTAAAATTTCATTATTATAGTTTGTTATAACTCGTCCATAGCCTTTTGGGTTTTTTGCCCTAAACACGCTTAGTGCAGCATCACTTTTAAAACTAGCAAGCTTTTTTATATCATCAGGTTTTATTAAAGGCATATCGCCACATAAAATAATAGTTTTTTTTGAATTTAGCTTAACATCTTTTAGTGCTCCAGCAGTTCCAGGGAAATTTTCAACATCTTGTTTATAAATTTTTGTATTTGCAAAGCTATCTAAAACTATTTTTTTAACTTCATCAAATTGATAATTTAATATAACACTTACATCATCACTTAATTCATAAGCCTTTTGCAATATATGGCAAATCATAGGCTTTCCGGATAGTTCAAAAAGTACTTTTGCCTTGTTTGATTTCATTCTAGTTCCAAAACCAGCAGCCAAAATCACAACTGAAATCTCACTCATTTATCAACCTTTTAAAATTATATAGTTTGGCTATTTTACCTTAATTTATATAAAAGATTAATTTAATAAGTTTTATTTTGGATCTAAATTGACTTTAAATACTCACTTAGTAAGTTTTTTAAATACTCATTAAGGTCATTTGGGGCAATGACTTTGATAAATGGGATAAATTGTAAGATAAATGGCACGATTTCATAGTAGTTTGAGACTTTTAAATGCATTTCGCTCTCATCTTGCTTGTGGATGATTGCTTGTGTTTTTAGTGGAATTCTTTCTAAAAATTTTAAAATAGAGTTATCAACCAAAAGTTCAACTATAAAACCTTGGCTATCTATATCAAACCAGATTGAGTTGGCATTTTTAAGTTTTACCTCGATATCTTTTGTATTTATAAATTTTTCATTTAAAATAGTTAAGTTTTTTATACTTTTTAGGTGAAACTTTTTAAATTTATCATCTTTATTTGCATCCAAACAAAGCAGATACCAAAAACCATCAAAATTTGCAATTTTAAGCGGTTTGACTCTGAATTTATAGTCATTGTAAGTAAAGTTTATAATCTCTTTATTCTCAATTGCCAAAGCCAAACTTTTAAAAAACCCCAGGTCGTTGCTATCTAAATTTTCGTTTTTTAGCTGTATAAAAAAAGCATTTTTATACTCTTTATTGATCTCTTTAAATAGACCTTTTGATTTTTGATAAATTTCATACCCTTGATTTTGGGTGAAGTTTTTTACAAGGCTAAAAACAACATCATTTTCATCTTTTTTTAGATCTGTTATGCTATAAATTTTATTGTTTAGCCTTATATTTATTCCATCATCTTTTAAAATTTTTATATATCTTGCGATAGTTCTTTTATCTTTATTAAATATTTTGCATAAATAATCCTCGCTAACTGGCGATTTTGTAAGTAGCTCATAAATTTTTGCTACTTTTTCTAAAGTTTCTTGCGTTGCCATTTTTATCCTTTTTAAGATGATGACAAAAAAATGTCTTTGAAAGACTTTATAATTTTATCATAAATTTATCAAGGAGGGCTTTATGAGTTATTATCAAAAGATTATAAGATTAATGGAACTTAGAGTAGCTGTTCATTTGGATACTATTTTAAAACTCATGGATGGTAGAGTGGCTATTTTGTATGAGTATTTGGATAAAGATATAAAGCTTGAAAAAGATCAAATTCCTCTGATTTTAAACAAACTAAAAGAAAAGCTTGATGTTTATGAAAAAGAGTTTAAGATAGACAAAGACGATATTTTGGAAAAAAATCTAAATTTCTTGCAAAATACCCTAAACCTTACAAGCACGCAAGTAAATATCATTAGAATGGGCGCTGTTGTCTTAAATTATAGCTCTTATATATTGGATCAAATGACATCATCTTATAAAAGCGAGTTAGAAATTTACACCTTTATCTCCAGGATATTAAACGAGCCAATAGAAAAGATAAAAGAGGCATTTGAGTTAAAAAACTCTTTTAGATATATGGTAGAGCTTTGCGGCGGCTCCAGGTACCGTGCAAATATAATCGACACAAAGAATGATTTTTTAAAATATCTGCTTGTTGAAAACGGCATATATAAATTTATCAAATACTACACTTATGAGTTATCTTCTAGTAATCTTAAATTTAATGATTTTGACCATATAAAGCAAGATTTAGCTGTTTTAATCCCATATTTAAAATACTCTATTGAAAATGAGCTTAAAGGGGTAAATATTTTGTTTTATGGAAAGCCAGGTGTTGGAAAAAGCGAAATTTGCTCACTAATAGCAAACAAATGCAATGTTTTGGGGCTTGGTATAAAATCATATTTCGATGATTATGACATTGTTAATTCTATGGCAAGGATAGCAAGTATAGATTTTATATCAAATTTCGTTAGCAAAGAGACAATTTTTATCTACGATGAGGCTGAGGATATTTTCAATCTTAACTCCAACGACAAACAAGACAATAAAGCTTTTGTAAACTACGCTCTTGAAAACAATAAAAGAGTTGTTATTTATATCACAAATGATGTTGGATGTATCGATGAGGCGATTTTACGAAGATTTGACTTCATAATGGAGTTTAAAGATATCCCTAAAAACCAAAAACTCAAAATCATCAATAAATACTCCAAAAATATGGTAGATGATAAAACAAAAGAGCTTTTTAGCAGCTCACCCGATCTACAACCAGCTACTATTGCCAAAGTTAGCAAAGTCATAGAAACTCTAAATTTAAAAAATGCTTCAAATGAGTTTAAGCTTCTTACAAACAATACTCTCAATGCTTTTGGGTATGGCGGCGTGGAGTTTAAAAAAGAGATAAAATACGCTCCAAAAGAGTATGATATCTCACTTTTAAACTCTGATTATGATCTTGAAAACCTAGCCAATAAAGTAAAAAATGATGTAAGAATTTGTCTTTATGGGCCAAGTGGAAGTGGTAAAAGTGCTTATGCTTTTTATTTGGCTGATAAGCTTAAAAAAGAGCTTATTATAAAGACTGGAAGTGATCTGTTGTCACCTTATATCGGCGAGAATGAGAGAAATATAAAAAATGCTTTTTTACTGGCTAAGCAAAAAGATGCGATTTTGCTAATCGATGAGATAGAGGGCTTTTTATTTAGTAGAAACAAAGCTGCTAGAAGTTGGGAGCTAACTATGGTAAATGAGTTTTTAACCTCAATGCAAAGTTTTGATGGCATTTTTATATCAACTTCAAATTTATTTGAGCTAATAGACAGCGCGGTTTTAAGAAGATTTGATTTTATGGTGGAGTTAAAGCCTTTAAATTTCATGCAAGCTAAAGATATCTTTCAAAATAGATGTGAAAATTTAGGCTTTAAGCCAAAAGAGGAGCTTTTAAACTCATTTTTGGAGCTAAGCAATATAACAATTGGTGATTTTGAATCAGTAAAAAGAAGTATGAAATTTTTAGATGTAAATAGCGCAGATGAGTATTTTGACCTCTTAAAACAGAGATGTTTATTAAAGACAAAAGCTAACTTTCAAAATGTATAATTACAAATAAATTTTAAATTTAAGGAGAGTGGGATGGATAATATCTTAAATAACATAGGCGAAATAAGCATGGAAGATATTTATAGTAAAAATATAAAAATTCCATTTTATCAAAGACCATATAAATGGAAACTTGAAAATGTAAGATATCTTTGTGAAGATATAAAAGATGGTTTTTTGAAAAATAATAAATATCTTTTAGGAAATATAATTTTACATGAGGAAAATGATGAATTAAATATCGTTGATGGGCAGCAACGCCTTACTACAATAGCTTTGATATTAAAAAGTTTGAAGAAAAAGATAAATTTACTAGAAAATATAAACATAAACTCAAACGAGGCTTTAAAAAGAAATTATAGTTTTATAGAAAGCTATTTTTCAAATTTTGAAAGAAAAGGTGATCTTATAGAATTTATCTTAAATAACCTAGTGGTGACCTATATAAAAACTAAAGACCTAGATGAGGCTTTTAAGTTTTTTGATACACAAAATTCTCGTGGTAAAAAGCTCGATGATGTTGATTTGCTAAAAAATCACCATTTTATGCATTTGGGTGATATGGATATTTCCATACAAAAGCAGATTGCAAAAGAGTGGAAAAAGTATGAAAATATGCGTGTAGATTCATATCATTGGAGTATGAGAGAATTATTAAAATGTGTTATAAATGATCTTTATATTTTAAGACTAATGTTTTATGATAGGAATTTTACTTTTGGCACTTGGATAAATCGTCAGAATTTTGTTTTAGATGAGTTTAAAACCCAGATAAAGGGCAAAAATTTAAATTTACAAGATTTTAAATTTAGCTCAAACATAGTCGGCGGAATGATGTTTTTTGACTATACTTTCAAGTATGCCCGTATTTATGAAATATTAAAACAAAAAGCTGATTTTTCCACTAAATGGCTTTTAAATCAAGCAATGATGATGCTTTTACTAGTTTATGTGGATAAATTCGGCTTTGATGAAAATTTTGAAAAATTTTATGAAAATGTTTTTGTTAGGTTGTTTGTAGTGCTTGCTAGGTATGGCAGAATTGATGTTAATTCTATAGAGCTGGTCTATATTACAAAAGGTGTTTTTAATAAAATTTTAAGTAGTGATTATAGTTTTTATCTAATAGAAAGACTAGAGTATGATTTGAAATTTGATTTTTTCAAATTTTATGAGATAAACGAATATCAAGAAAATATAGATAATTTACTAAAAAATAAAACCTTTTTAAAAGATAAAGATTTTGCAATAAAAAATATTGAAAGAATTTCTTTTAATAACATAAAAATTAAATAAAGGATAAAAAATGAGTGAATTAATAAAAAAATATAATTTAGACAATTTAGCAGAAAAAAAATTTAACTTTAAAATACCATTTTTTCAAAGAGAGTATTCTTGGGATGATGGAGATGTTGAAAATTTGATAAATGATGCTTTAGGACACTCTTTAGATGAAAATGATGTTTCAAATTTAGACGATGAAAGTTCTTACTATATAGGAAATATTGTTGTTAAAGAGCAAAAAGATGGCACACTTATGCTAATAGATGGACAGCAACGTCTTATGACTCTGTATTTGCTAGCTAAATTTACTGACTCTGACTTGGAGTTTTATAAAATTGGATATTTGGTAGATGATGAGGATAATGAAAATTTAAAAAATATTGATTTTAAAAACCTAAATTTCAAAATGCAAAGTTTAAACGAAATTTGCAAATTTATATTTAGACAATATAAACAAGATAGTGATAAAGCACAAATACAAAAAATGCTTAAAAAAGTTTATTTTACAATGACTACATTAGATGAAAATATGGATGAAAAACACTATTTTGAAGCTATAAATTTAAATAAAATACAACTTAGAAAAAGTGATATTTTAAAAGCCCTGTTTTTAAGTAAAGCCGATGAGTGCAAGAGAGAAAATTTAGCAAAAATTTGGGAAAAATGCGAGGATATGGAGCATTATTATGATGATGAAAAATTAAATAATATTGGCTCAATTGAGCAAGCCTCAATAAATGATATTTTAGCTTCTACTGATGCAGATGAAAAAGAAAATCAAAAAAATAGCCCAGATAATAGTGAGATTTTAGAAGTAAAAAGCATAGTTGATTTTGAAGAGTTTTTGGCAATTGTAGCTAAAATTTTAAATGAAAAAATGCCACTTGACCCTGAAAATCTTATAAAAAACTTTAAAGAATATATATTTAATGAAGAAAAATTAAATAAGAATTTTATTACCGAACTTGAAAAATATAGAAAACTTTTTGATAAGTATGTTTTTAAAAGAGATTTGGAAAACAAATATATCCAAAAATTTGGAGATAAAAAATTATTAATGATACAACTTTTATTTGAAGTTCAAAGCAGCAATGAGTGGCTAGTAAAATATCTAGAAAAGTGCGAAACTTTGGGTGATGTAGACAAACATATTGGTAAATTGGAAGAAATAGACAAAGAAAGAATGCAAGCTTTGATAAAAGATAAAAACTTAGAAGATTTATTAGATCAAGGAACTGACACGCCTCACTATTTTTTCTACAAGCTTGACTATCTTTTGTGGAAAAAATTAGGCGAAGAGATAGAAAATAAAAGCAAATCTAATTTTTGGGAAGATGTTAAAAACAGACAAAACATTTATGATAGATTTTACATAACAAAAACTGGTTCGGTTGAGCATATACAGCCACAAAGTAAAGAAAAAGAGCATTATTTTGATGATGAAAAAATAAACTATTTTGGAAATTTAGCTTTGATTACTAGTAGTAGAAATTCATCTTTGGGAAATAAAAGTGTTGGGATGAAAAAAGAAGCCATAAAAGAGTGGATATATAAAGGTGAATCTATCCAAAGCCTTAAAATGCTTTTAGCTTTAGAAAAATATCCTGATTGGAATTGTAAAAATTCATTTGAACATAGAGAAAAAATGATTGAATTGCTAAAAGATAGCCTAAATTAGCTACAAATTGAAATAGTCTATCCTAGTTTTTCTAGGATAGACTAAATTTCACCTCTCCAAATACTTTAAAAAATCAGACTCCAACCTTCTTTGTAAAATTTGTAAAGTTATATTAGAGCTCATTTGGCACACTTGTGAGACTAAGTATCTACTTTCTTTTAGCATTTCAGCAAGAAGTCCTATCTCTTTTTGGCATAGCCAATGAAGATCTGTTTGATATTGCCTATGTTTTTTTGCAATATCTCTATTTCTAAAATCTTTTGGATTTTTAGGAACTCTAGGGGTTAAATTTATAAATTTATAAGACTCTTTTAAATCAAAATAATCATCATATAGATCATTTGTATTGTAAAATCTTTTACGATTTTCATCATTCATCTCCTCTCTCCAGTTTTCATTATGTGCATATTCTATCTTTAGATGAGCAAGTGTTATTGGTATAGAGATAGATAAAAACAAGATCATTTTAGGATTTATAAACTCCACCAACTTTTCATCATCAAAAAGCCCATCAAGACTTACTAAATGACTTACATCATTTTTTACAATCTCATCATAAATTTTTATTTTTAACTCATAAATTTCTTTATAAGTTCTGAAATTTAGAGCATTATTTGCTTTTGCCCACTCATGCATATCTGAAATAGAACGAAATTTAGCTAAATTTTGCATTATATATCCTTTTTAAAAATTTCATTTATTAGATCAAAATCCTCTTTTGTATATCCATATATCACAACTCTACACTTTATATTTGCACTATTGTTTTTAATAAAATGTTTTTTATACAAATTTATCACCTCTTTTTTACTAAGCCCACCAATACCGCACCCAATGAGAGGAATTCCAAGCCTAATGTCAAATTTGCCATATCTTAAAATTTCATTATCAATATTGTTTAGAATATTTTTAATAACATTTAAATTTGGATATTTTGGCAGATTTTTAAATGTATAGTTTAAAACAGCTGCGTGAAAAATATGAGTGAAATTTTCATTATTTGATATGGTTTTTATAACTTCACCTGGCTTTAAAGGGCTATTTTTAAGCTTTTCTTGCATCAAACATTCAAGCTCTCCACCGCCACATCTACAAAAAAATGCCCTTGAAACACCACTACCAAGTAGCATTAGAGTATTTGATGGATTTACTAAAATATCAGCTTTTTCATCAAGTAAATCACCTTGTTTTATGCTAACTTCATAAGAGATCATTTAACCCTCCTTTTTGGTCTATGATAGATGATTTTTAAGACATTTTTATGTCTTTTTGCAAGAGGGGTAAAAACAGCAGAATTTGAGTTTATACAACTATCATCTTTCATTTTAAAATTATCCTTTTATCTATCCGAATTTCAATAAAAAATTTAATTATTATGTTATAATTTTCATTATCATAAAAGGAGTGCATTATGAACAGATATAAATTTTTTCGTCAGTTTCATATCTATTTGAGTCTATTTTTTCTACCAGTTGCTTTGCTTTATGCAGTTAGTGGGCTTGCTTATATCTTTGGCGCCAATCAAGATTTTATGGCTACAAAAAACAGCTATAAAACAAATTTGGTTTTGCAAAAAGGAGCGGAACAAGAGGCGGTTTTGCAATTTTTAAAAGAGCAAAATATAAGAATTCCAAGCGATGTAGGGCTCAAAAAAGACAAAAAGCAAGGTGGGCTTACTATGGGAACTGCAAGTTATAGCATAAACGTCAAGCAGGCAAAAGATGAGCTTGTTGTAACTACTACGAAAAGAAGTTTTTTGGGCAATATCATCATGCTTCACAAAGACAAAACTGGCTGGTATTTTAGGATTTTATCAATAAGTTTTGGCTTTTCTTTGATGCTTTTTTATCTCTCTGGTTTGATGATAACTTTCTTTGCCAATAAAAAAGAGCGAAAAGCACAGCTCTTAGTTATTGCTGCTGGAGTTTTTGCATGTGTGGTTTTGGGCTATATTAGTCTATAGTTTTTAAAATAAGTCATATTGCAATAGTGCAAAATAAAAAGTATCTTTTAAATTAGATTAAAATCCTCTTTTGTATATCCATATATCACAACTCTACACTTTATATTTGCACTATTGTTTTTAATAAAATGTTTTTTATACAAATTTATCACCTCTTTTTTACTAAGCCCACCAATACCGCACCCAATGAGAGGAATTCCAAGCCTAATGTCAAATTTGCCATATCTTAAAATTTCATTATCAATATTGTTTAGAATATTTTTAATAACATTTAAATTTGGATATTTTGGCAGATTTTTAAATGTATAGTTTAAAACAGCTGCGTGAAAAATATGAGTGAAATTTTCATTATTTGATATGGTTTTTATAACTTCACCTGGCTTTAAAGGGCTATTTTTAAGCTTTTCTTGCATCAAACATTCAAGCTCTCCACCGCCACATCTACAAAAAAATGCCCTTGAAACACCACTACCAAGTAGCATTAGAGTATTTGATGGATTTACTAAAATATCAGCTTTTTCATCAAGTAAATCACCTTGTTTTATGCTAACTTCATAAGAGATCATTTAACCCTCCTTTTTGGTCTATGATAGATGATTTTTAAGACATTTTTATGTCTTTTGTTTTTATTTAATTTAACTTTTTATAATTATGCGAAAATTTTAAATTTGGGAAAAATATGAATAAACTCATCTTTGTTACCATTATGTGGGCTTTTAGTTTTAGTTTGATTGGTGTTTGTTTAAAAGGTGTTGATAGCACATTTTTAGCACTTTTAAGAGTTGGTGTTGCATTAATTTGCTTTTTACCATTTATGCGGTTTAATAATCCTAAATTAGCTTTTACAACAGCATTTATAGGAGCTTTTCAAATTGGTGTGATGTATCTGTTTTATTATGCAAGTTTTTCATATTTAAGCGTTGTTGAAGTTGCATTATTTACTATTTTTACTCCTTTTTATGTTACTATTTTTTATGATTTATTTAGTTTTAAATTTAGAAAACTTTATCTTTTAAGCGTCGGACTTGCAGTATTTGGAGCTTTTATAATTAAATTTGGAAATATAAATGAGGGGTTTTTAAAAGGTTTTTTACTTATTCAAGGAGCAAATATTTGTTTTGGTTTTGGTCAAAGTGCTTATAAATTTATACTTGAAAAAAAGGGACTTAAAGACCAAATGCATAATTTTGGATTTTTCTTTTTAGGAGCGATAATACCTTGTTTTGTAGCATTTTTGATTTTTGGAGATGGTTCAAAAACAGCTCTTAACTTAACTCAAATTTTAGTTATTTTATGGCTTGGTGTAGGAGCTAGTGCAGTTGGATATTTCTTATGGAACAAAGGAGCTTGCGAAGTTGATAGTGGTGTTTTGGCTATTATGAATAACGCTTTAATCCCAACTGCAATTTTAGTAAATTTAATATTTTTTGGAGCAAAAGCTGATATTTTAAAACTTATAATTGGTGGTGGTATAATCTATCTTTCGCTACTCGTTCATAAAAAAATAATGAAATATTATGGGCTAAAAAACAGTTAATTTTATATATTATTTACATTTTAGTAGTATCATCTTTTTAAAATAATGATAAAATAAAATATGAAAAGAGAGTTATGAAAAAAAAGTGGATATTTTTTATAGTAATTTTACTTGTTGTTTTAGCCTGTTTTAAGTTTTTTAATAAAAAAGAAGAGGTTGATTATTTTACTATTAAACCAACAAAAGGGGATTTTGCAAATGTTGTGGTTGCAACTGGTGAAGTTAGTGCGCAAAATTTAATAGATGTTGGAGCTCAAGTTAGTGGACAAATTCAAAAACTTTTTGTAAAAACAGGTGATATGGTAAAAAAAGGTGAAATTATTGCCAAAATTGATTCTGTTAAGCAAAGCAACGAAGTTGAAAAGTTAAAAGCAGAAAATGAAATTTTACTAGCTGATTTAAACGCAAGTGAAATTTCATTAAAAATCCTAAACTCAAAATATAAAAGACAAAAAACTCTTTATAAAAAAAATGCAACTTCAAAAGAAGCTTTGGATGATGCGTATGATTTAGTTGCTTTAAAAATAGCTCAAATTTCTCAAATAAAAGCTAGAGTTTTACAAAATCAAATTGCTCTTGATACAGCTATGACAAATTTAGGCTATACACAAATTTTATCTCCGCTTGATGGTGTTGTGATTTCAACAATTGTAAAAGAAGGACAAACTGTAAATGCAAATCAGACAACCCCTTTAATAGTTCAAATAGCCGATCTTTCAAAACTTGAGATAAATATGCAAATATCTGAAGGTGATCTGCCTAGAGTAAAAACTGGAATGAAAGTAAGATATTCGATTTTAGCTGATCCAAATAAAAAATTTGATGGAATTATTTCAAGTATCGATCCTGCAATGACAACTTTAAGTGATGGTGTAAAAAACACACAAAACTTACAAAAAAATGAAGCTGTTTATTACTATGCAAAAATTTTAGTTGATAATAGCAATAATTTTTTAAAAATAGGCATGACTACCGAAAATGAAATAGTTATAGAAGAGGTAAAAGATGCAATTTATTTGCAAAAAAATGCAATTATAAAAGAGGGCGATAAGTTTTTTGTAAAAATTTTAAAAGATGAAAAGCCAATTAAAAAAGAGGTAAAAGTTGGAATTAGTGATGGATTTTATAGTGAAATTAAAAGTGGTATTAGTCAAAACGATGATATTATTTTAAATAGCGAGGCCCATCAAACTGGAGAAAACAATGAAGTTTCACACCCTGGTGGAAGAAATACTAGGATATAGCTTTGCTAAAACTTGAAAATATTAATAAAAATTTTAATCTTGGTAAAGTCCAAGTTCTAAATGATATAAATTTAGAGATTAAAAAGGGTGAATTTGTAGCTATAATCGGACAAAGTGGAAGTGGAAAATCAACTTTAATGAATATAATTGGCTGCTTAGATACACAAAGTAGTGGAAAATACTATGTTGATGATAAAGACGTAAGCAAGTTTTCAAGCGATGAAAAAGCAAGTCTTAGAAGAAAAAAATTTGGTTTTGTGTTTCAAAGATATAATTTAATTTCAAATTTAACAGCACTTGAAAATGTTTGTTTGCCAGGTATTTACGAAGGTTTAGAAGATAGAAAAACAAAAGGCTTAAACTTGCTTGATAAGCTTGATATAAAAGAAAAAGCTTATAGCAAACCAAACCAATTAAGTGGAGGACAGCAACAAAGAGTTAGTATAGCAAGAGCTTTAATAAATGGCGGAGAAGTTATTTTAGCTGATGAGCCAACTGGAGCTTTGGATAGTAAAAGTGGCATTATGGTTATGGAAATTTTGTCAAATTTGCATAAAAATGGACATACAATAATTTTAGTAACACATGATAAAAATGTTGCAAATTACGCAAATAGGATAATTGAGATAAAAGATGGAAAAATCATAAATGACGAAACTAAGAAAAATGAAAAATTTATTACACAAAATTTAGATAAAAATAAAAACAAATCATCTTTTGGATACAAATTTCTAGAAGCTTTAAAAATGGCTATAAGCTCAATTTTTTCTCATAAACTAAGATCTTTTTTAACAATGCTTGGAATTATTATAGGAATTGCATCTGTTATTTGTGTAGTGGCTCTTGGTGAGGGTTCGCAAGAAAAAATTTTATCATCAATTAGAGCAATTGGAACAAATACGATAAATATCTATCCTGGAAAAAATTTTGGTGATTTAAGAGCTGGAAAGGTAAAAAGCTTAAGCGTAGATGACTCAAGAATTTTAGGAATGCAAAATTATTTAGATTATTCTACACCAAATACTTCAACAAGTGGTGTGATAACTTATAAAAATTTAAGTTTAAATGCAAATTTAAGAGGTGGTGGGGTAAATTCTCTAGCAGTTAATGGTATAGAAATTCAAACTGGAAGAAGCTTTGAAGTAAGTGATATAGCAAACTCAAGCTCAGTTGTTATTATAGATCAAAATACAAAAAATTCATTTTTTAAAGATGGAGATCCACTTGGAAAAAATATATTTTTTAATCAAAAACCACTTAAAATAATAGGTATTGCAAAAGAAGATGAAAATGCATTTGGCGGAAGTGATAACTTAAGACTTTACGCACCTTTTTCAACTGTTATTAATAAAATCACAGGTGATAGGCATATTCATAGTATTACGGTCAAAGTAAAAGATGATACAAATGCCCAACTTGCAGAAGAGGCTATAGTTTCTATCTTAACTCAAAAGCATGGGAAAAAAGATTTTTTTACAAGAAATTCAGATACTATCAAAAAAACAGTTGAAAGCACAATGGCTACGATGAGGCTTTTAATTTCATCAATTGCTTTGATTTCATTGATAGTTGGGGGAATTGGCGTTATGAATATAATGCTAGTAAGTGTTAGTGAAAGAACAAAAGAAATTGGCATAAGAATGGCAATTGGAGCAAAAGAAAGCGATATTTTAATACAGTTTTTAATAGAGGCTATAATTTTATGCATTATTGGAGGCATTATAGGATTATTAACAGCTTACTCTTTTGGTTATTTATTTAACTCAATAAGCGGAAATTTTTATATGAAATTTAGTACAATGCCAGCAATTATTGCTTTAATGTCATCATGCTTAGTAGGGACTATTTTTGGATATTTACCTGCAAAAAATGCTAGTAAATTAAATCCTATTGATGCACTTTTACAAGAGTAGAAATTTAAACTTTACCAAGTTTTAATTAATTTTATATATAATTTTCACTTCAAAAACAAAAAAGGAAATTTATGATAGAAAATATTTTTAGAGAATATGACATAAGAGGTATTTTTGAAACTGAATTAAATGAAATTTCAGTTAAGGCTATTGGTTATGAACTCGGGCTTGAGATGAAAAATAGAGGGGTTAAAACTCTAAGTGTGGGATATGATGCAAGACTTAGTGCAAATAGCCTTTTTAATTGGCTCGTAAGTGGATTAAATAAAGCTGAGATTAAAATTTTTGATATAGGAATGCTTCCAACTCCAGTTGGATATTTTAGTGTATTTAAAGATTTTTTTGATGCAAATATTATGATAACAGGCTCACATAATCCTAAAAATTATAATGGATTTAAAGTGACAATTTTTAAAGATAGTTATTTTGGAAGAGATCTTCAAATTTTAAAAACAAAAGTTAAAAATGTAATAGATAATGATATTAAAATAGAGGATAATTTTAAAACCAATAAATTTGATGTTTTAACTCCATATATTGAGTATTTAACAAAAAGTTTTGAGCATTTAAAAAACTTAAACTTAAAAATAGTAAGTGATGCAGGCAATGGAACAGCGGGAATTGTTTTAGAAAAATTAAAGGAAAACTTAAATTTAAATATGGAAATTTTATATCCTAAGCCTGATGGAAATTTTCCAAACCACCATCCAGATCCAAGCGTGGAAGAAAATTTAAAAGATTTAAAAGAAAAATTAAATGATGGTTTTGAGATAGGCTTTGGATTTGACGGTGATAGTGACAGAATAGCAGTTTTAACCAAAAATAAAAATATAAAAGGTGATGAATTAGCGTATCTTTTTGCTTTGAATTTAAAAGATCCTAAAATTGTTGGAGAGGTTAAGTTTTCACAAAGCATTTATGAAGAGATTAATAAATTTGGCACAACTTTCATGAGTAAAACTGGTCATAGTAATATTAAAAAAATACTAAAAGATGGTGATTTTGATCTTGGAGCTGAAGTTAGTGGGCATATTTTCTTTAAAAACAGATATTTTGGATTTGATGATGCGATTTATGCGATGATGAGAGTTTTAGAGCTTATTAAAGATGGTATAAATTTAGAGGCCAAGCTTGATAAACTTCCTAAAATTTATAGCACTGATGAGATAAAAATAGAAGTAAATGAAGAAAATAAATTTAAAATAATTGAAGTTTTTAAAGAGCATTTAAATGAACTTGGTTTGCCTGAAATTTTAGAAGTCATAGAAATAGATGGCGTTAGAGTGCATTTTAAAAATGCTTGGGCGTTACTTAGAGCTAGCAATACAACACCGGTTTTAGTAGCAAGATTTGAAAGCACAGATGAGGGTTTAAAAAACGAGATAAAAGATAAATTTATAAAATTTGTAAATGAGATAAAAGATAATCTGTAATTTTTAAATAGCTTTTAAGAGTAAATATTATAGACTACTTAAATTTAATTTTAGGAAAATACTTTGAATAAAGAAGAAATTTTAATTAAAGATGATGAGATTGATTTATTAGAGCTTTTCAAAACACTTTGGGGTTATAAAATTATCATATTTTTAGTAACATTTTTATTTGTAGTGTTGGGCGCAATCTATGCTTTTGTTATTGCAACACCAAAGTATGAGATAAGCGCTACATTTGAAAATGGATATTATAAAACATCTATAAGCAATAAAACACCCATAAATGATAAATCATCTATAATAAATACTTTAAATGTTAAATTTATAGATGAGCTAAAAAACAGATCCGATCTTGATTTTAAATTTAATAGCATAAAAGACATTGAAAAGTCAAATAATTTTAGAATAGTAATTTTAGCAAATAGCAATAAAATAGGCACTTCTAAAATGAATGAAGTTTTAAACTTTTTAGAGATAAATGATCAAAAAAATATAGATAATTATGTGAATAATATAAAAAAACAGATAGAAATTTTAAAAAATCAAAATTTAAATTTAGAATCTAACAAAAATAATTTTGAAATACGAATTAATAGTTTAAAGCAAACAATAAAAGAATTTGACAATCAGCTTAACAGTTTATCTAAAAAAGATGACTTAAACTCTCAAACGCATTTTAATAAAACTATAGATTTAAAAAATGCATCAAATTTAGAGATATCGGCAATTGAAAAAAATATAATGGAGTTGGATTCTAATTATTTTAAAAATCAATCTGATATATTGGAGTTAGAGAAGAAAATAGAACCAGAAAGTATCCAAAAAGCACATATTCTATCAAACATAGTAACTTATGAAAACCCAGTAAAGCCTAAAAAAGCCTTAATTTTACTTATATCTTGTTTTGTTGGACTTTTTGTTAGTATTTTTGGTGTGCTTGTGTGGAATGCTGTAAAAAATAGAAACTAATACTAAAGTCTAAATTTTGAGTGATTTAAAAAAATTTGTAAAATCTAGTGGGATATATTTTTTAGGAAGTATATTAAGCAAACTTATAGCATTTTTTATGCTTCCAATTTATACAAGGTATTTAAGTCCAGCTGAGTTTGGAGAGTATGACTTAAATCTAGCCTATATGCAGTTTTTTACTTCATTTTTCTTTTTGGATATTTATATTGGTATGATGAAATTTTTGCTTGATTCAAATTTAAAAGAAATTGAAAATTATAAAGAAAAAGTTCTTTTTTCAGGTTTTTTTATCTTTTTTATATCTACTTTAGTTTATTTTTTATTTTTTCATCTTTTTATGCAAATTTATGATATTAAATTTAAATATATAATTTTATGTCTTGGTCTGTCTTTAATTTTACAAAGTATTTATGGCTATATATGCAGATCTTATCGTAAAAATTCAGTATTTGTTATAAGTGGCGTTGTTAATAGTATTTTATATGCCATAACTTCATTTATATTGCTGTATAAATTTAATTTTGGATATGAAGCTCTGTTTTTAGGTGCATTGTTTGGAAATTTAGTAGCTATTTTTATTATGGAGTGCAGTGTAAAAGTTATAAAAAAGATTAAATTCGCTCTTTTTGACTTTATATTTTTTAAAAGGCTTTTGTATTACTCGCTTCCACTTTGTTTAAACTCGCTTTCATTCTGGTTTGCGGCTGTTTATGGCAGATCCGTTATAGCTAATAAGTTAAGTTATGCCGATAATGGATACTATACCATTGCTTTAAAATTTGCTTTAATTATTTCTCTTGTTGCTATGTGTTTTAAACTAGGCTGGCAAGAAGTGAGCTTTTCAAAAGATCTTAAAAAACAGAATAACTCTATTTTTTACTCAAGAGCTTGCAATGAATATCTTAAATTTATGCTTTTATCGGTAGCTGTTTTATTGCCTATAATTAAGATAATTTTTCCATTTTTTATAAATAGTGCTTTTAATGAAGCTTTGATTTATATCCCACTTACGCTTTTAGGAGCTATAGTTTTTGGATTTAGTGAGTTTTTGATGAGTATCATAAACACCATAAATAAAAACAAATATCTTTTTATCGCAACAGCTTGTGGCGCTACTTTAAACATAATTTTACTATATCTGTTTATCTATAAGTTTAAAGTTTTTGCAGTGGCTTTTTCATATGTCATTTGCTACTCATTAGTGTGTTTTATAATGGTACTTGTGATAAACAAAACTTTTAAAATGAACATAAAAGTGCTAAATATCATGCTTTATCTGTTTATTTTGCTAATTCAAAGCTATGTTATGGTAAAATGCGATAATTATGCAAACATAATATCTTTTATTATTATTTGTTTGCTATTTTTATTTTTTTACAAAAATGAAATTATTATATTAATTTCAAAATTAAAACAAAGGCTTGCTAGATGAATAGTCCGCTAGTTTCTATAATCGTTCCAGTTTATAATGTAGAAAATTTTATAGAAAAGTGCGCTACAACGCTTTTTGAGCAAGACTATGATAATATAGAGTATATTTTTGTAAATGATTGCACACCGGATAATTCAATAAGTGTTTTAAAAGAAATTATAGAAAAATACCCAAATAGAAAAAGCAGTATAAAAATAATAAATAAAGAGAAAAATGAGGGCTTGCCACAAGCTAGAAAAACTGGCTTAGAAAATTCAAATGGTGAATATATAATGCACGTTGATAGCGATGATTGGGTTGAATTAGATATGGTTAGTTCTTTGGTAAAAGAAGCTATTAAAACAGACTCTGATATAGTTATTTGCGATTATTATATAAATTACAAAGATAAAGAAAAATATTGTTCGCAAGATATAAATTTATATAATCTAGATAAATATCTTAGGGATTGTTTTGTTTTAAAAACACAGAAAGTAAGCATTTGGTCTAAATTTTGTAAAAGAGATGTTTATCAAAATATAGAATTTCCAACTTTTTCCAATGCGGAAGATTTTTTTATACATATACAAATTTTTTATCATTATTTTAACGATATACATTATTTAAATAAGGCTTTTTTGCATTATAATAAAACAAATGAAAATTCCATAACTTATAAAACTGTTTCTGAAAAAAAAATAAAAGAACTTTATTGTTTTGATAAACAAATTCAGATTTTTTTAAAAGAAAATGATATATATGATAAATTTATTGAATATCACTATATGGGATTGTTGTACAGAGCAATAGCTATAACAGGAGGAAAATACAATAATATTTTAAATGGTATAGCACCAGAAGCTAATAAGTTAAGATATATTTGGAAAAATTATAGTTTTAATTTTTACAAGAAAATATTATACACATTTTGTTTTTTTAATATTAATATCATATTTATGTATAATATTTTCAAAAATATGAAAGCAAATTTCATATTGTTTTTAAAAAATAATGTGTGAGAATGTTTTTAATACTATTTATATAAAAAAAGTTTAAGCAAATGTTAACCGTTATTTTTTATAGTTTAATAGTTTTTTTGAGTACTTTTTTTATTTTTATAAGTGATAGAGCAAAGTATAAAAGTGATAAATTATTTCTTATATTTTTATCTTTCATTACTATTTTTATTCCTTCGGCTATTAGGTACGATATAGGCACTGATTATGGGTCATATATAGAGATTTACAATAATTTAGAAGAGCATGAATATATAGAAAAAGGCTTCTATTATCTCAATAAGATTCTTTTGTCTATAAATGCTGATTCGCAATTGGTAATTATAATTAGCTCTTTTATTTATTTTTATATTTGTTATATATCGTATCCAAAGAAAAATAGGTGGTTAATTCATTTTGTTTTTACATTAATTTTTTGGTTTCCTAGTTTTAATATTATTAGACAGACAATAGCTATAGCTTTTTCATTTATGGCGATATATAAATTTTTTGATAAAAAATATTTGCAATTTATAACAATAATATTTCTTGGATCTTTATTTCACCAGAGTATACTTCTAATAGGTATTGCTGGTGTTGCATCATTGATTCCATTGTCTGATTTTATAAAAAATAGAATATTTCCAAAAATATTTATACTAATCATATTGGTTATGTTTTATTATTTTGA
>NZ_KE340327.1:66270-67576 GCF_000413435.1 Campylobacter ureolyticus ACS-301-V-Sch3b
ATGTGTATATTATTGGAATTCCTTGGTTTAATGGATATATTCAATCAATAAAATATTTTTTCAATATACTTTTTTCTATTTATAATTTATATAAAAAATCTGATTTTATATATATAAGAGTTCCTGAACCATTTTGTTGGTTTTTTGCCTTTTTAAATTTTTTTAAAAATAAAAAGATTCACTATCATTATGTATCTTTTCCAATAGAGGTAATTAATTCTTATACCGGTATTAAAAAAATATTGAAAAAAATTTTATATTATCCAGAATATTATTTAACAGCAATTGCAGCTTTTTTTAATAAGTCATCTTGTCTTGGAGAAAAAGGAAGAAAAAAACTACCATTAATTTTAAGTAAAAAAATAGTTCCTTTATATGAATCATCATATAGAAAAAATGATATGCCTTTAAAAAAATATAGTTATATATCCAAAGAAAATATAATCAAATTTTTATACGTAGGTAGAATTACTGACGGTAAAGGAATAGACGAACTTATTGAGGATTATGCTGATCCAAAAATAAATCCATATAAAACTATTTTTTTAAAAGGAGATTTCTAATATGAATATTCATAAGTTTAACCTTATTTATTCGCATTTTATTAAATTATTTCTTATTATTTTTCCAGATTCGCCACTTGTTATGAGATTTAGAGGTTGGTGCTATTCATTGGCTATGAAAAAATGCGGAAAGAACTTACAAGTTGCTTCTACAGCAGTATTAAGAGGAATAGAAAATATATATTGCGGCGATAATGTTTATATAGGACCAAATTCATATATCATGGCTAGAGAAAAAATAACAATTGAGTCAGAAGTGTTAATTGCTATGAATTGTGTGGTTGTTGATTCTAATCATGGTAAAGATATAAATGCAAATAGTTATAGATACAATAGAGGCTCACAGGCAGAAATTATTATTGGTAAAGGGTCATGGATAGCAGCTAATTGTGTAGTAACATCTGGCTCAAATATAAAACCAGGTACACTTATACCGCCTTGTAGTGTAGTTAGAAAGCAAAAGGATTAAAATGAATATAGGTCTTTATTGCAATTGGGGAATTATAGAATATAATAATGATTTTTATATAAAGTCAATACATAAAAATTATATTGAAGCTTTTAAGGAGCATTCGGATAAATTGTATATATTGTCAAAAGTAAAAAAAACTAATTTAATTAAGGAATATGTTAAAATTGATATTAGTAATGTGTATATTATTGGAATTCCTTGGTTTAATGGATATATTCAATCAATAAAATATTTTTTCAATATACTTTTTTCTATTTATAATTTATATAAA
>NZ_KE340327.1:67681-71566 GCF_000413435.1 Campylobacter ureolyticus ACS-301-V-Sch3b
TAAAATAAATAATATCGTAAAATATATGGGATATATAGATTTTGGATATGAGCTAAAAAAAATATACAGTATGCATGATGTAATAGTTCTTCCATCCTATAGTGAAGGTTGCTCAAGGGTTTTGTTAGAAGGTGCTTTAAATTCTCTTTTTGTGGTTTCAACAGACGTGGGATGTGCTAGAGATATTTTTTGCAATGGTAATAGTTGTAACTGTATATTGACAAAAGTTGGCAGCGTTGAAGATTTAGTTGATGCATATCAGTATATATTTGAAAATAAAAATTTAGTCAATGACAAAGCTAATAATGGTGCATTCATAGCTAAACAAATAACACTAGATGATTTTGTAAATAAGATTTTAAATATTAATAAGGTAAAATTAAATAATGAGTGATTTAGTATCTGTAATTATGCCATCATATGGTTCAGAAAAATTTATAAGTAAGTCTATAGATTCTGTATTGTTACAAACTTATGATAATTGGGAACTTATTATAATAGATGATTGCTCTCCTGATGAATCGAATAAAATTATAAAAGAATATTTAAGTAAAGATAGTAGAATTAAGTTTGTAAAATTGGAAAAAAACTCCGGTGCAGCAGTAGCTAGAAATAAAGGGATAGAAATAGCAAAAGGTAGATTTATTGCTTTTTTAGATTCTGATGATTTATGGTTGCCAGAAAAACTTGAAAAACAAATAAGTTTTATGAAAGATAATAACTTAGCTTTTACATATTCATCTTACATGCTTGTAGATGAGACGGATAAAAATATAGGTGAGTTTATAATAAAACCTAAAATATCCTATAGCTCTATGCTTAAAACTTGCAGTGTCGGATGTCTTACAGCTATATATGATTCTTATAAACTTGAAAAGGTTTATATGCCATTAATACTTAAAAGACAAGATTATGGAACTTGGCTTAAAATTTTAAAAAATATTAAAACCGCAAAAGGCATATTAGAGCCACTTGCAATTTATAGGATAAGATCAAATTCCTTATCATCTAATAAATTAAAAGCTAGTGTCTATCAATGGAAAATATATAGAGAAGTTGAGAAGTTGGATATATTTAGAAGTTTATATTATTTCATAAACTATGCGATTAATGGTTTTTTAAAATATAGATAAATAAGGATAAAAAATGAAAATAGCAGTTATAGGAACTGGTTATGTCGGTCTGTCAATAAGTATGCTTTTAGCTCAGCACAATGAAGTTGTTGCACTGGATGTGGTACCAGAAAAAGTTAAAAAGTTAAAAAATAAAATTTCACCTATTGAAGATTCTTATATACAAGATTATCTATCAAATAAAAATCTAAATTTTAAAGCCACGCTTGATAAAAAAGAGGCTTATGAAAATGCTGATTTTGTTGTAATCGCTACACCTACAAATTATGATGAAAAGGCAAATTATTTTGATACATCATCAGTTGAAAGTGTTATAAAAGATGCACTTGAATTTACAAAAAACGCCACAATAGTTATAAAATCAACTATTCCTGTAGGATATACAAAAGGGATAAATCAAAAATTCGGCACTAACAATATTATATTTTCGCCTGAGTTTTTAAGAGAGGGAAAAGCACTGTATGATAACCTCTATCCAAGCAGGATAATTGTAGGCTCACTAAGCAATGAGGCTAAAGTTTTTGCAGAGCTTTTAAAGCAAGGTGCTATTCAAAAAGAAATTCCAACTCTTTTTACAAACAGCACGGAAGCTGAAGCTGTAAAGCTTTTTTCAAATACCTATCTTGCAATGAGAGTTGCATTTTTCAATGAGCTTGATACTTATGCAAAAATGAGAAATTTAAATACAAATCAAATCATAAAAGGTGTAGGACTGGATCCAAGAATAGGAGATCATTATAATAATCCAAGCTTCGGGTATGGTGGATACTGTTTGCCAAAAGATACAAAGCAGTTGCTTGCCAATTATGAAAATGTTCCATCAAATTTAATAGAGGCTATTGTTAAATCAAACTCTACCAGAAAGGATTTTATAGCATCTGATATACTTGCTAAAAAACCAAAAACAGTAGGAATTTACAGACTTGTTATGAAAAGCGGAAGCGACAACTTCAGAAGCAGTGCAATTCAAGGTATTATGAAACGCATAAAAGCAAAAGGTATAGATGTTGTAGTTTTTGAGCCGGCACTAAAAGAAGATAGTTTCTTTAACTCAAAAGTTATAAAAAATTTAGATGAGTTTAAAAAAATTTCAGATGTCATAGTGGCAAACAGATATGAAAAAGCATTGGAAGATGTAAGAGAAAAGATTTATACAAGGGATTTGTATCATGTTGATGATTAGAAATCATTTAAACACCCAAAATTTACTTAACAAAAATCTGGATATAGTATAAATTCCACCTGCTAAAATTTGTGATATATAAGGATTTATACTTAAGCTTAGACAAATTTTTAGAGTTATAAAATTTAAAATATAAGCCATTAGCATTGCAAGTATAAATTTTATAAACTCTATTTTACTTTTTGTTTTGCTTTGAAAGGTAAAAATTTTATTTAGAATATATGAAATTACTATTCCGATACTATATCCACTTAAATTTGAAATCTCAGGACTTATGCCAGCAAACATAAGTCCAAATATTATTCCAAAACCTATAATTGTATTTAAAATGCCAACCAATAGATATTTTATAAGTTTTTTATCAATCATTTAAACTCGATTGTAAAACAATTATTGTCATATTTTATAATTTTATGCATGTTTGTGTTTATGATTTTGTTTATTTTATTTTTTTCATTAGAACATAAATTCCAAGATGCATTTAACCCTTAATTATATAGTATCGTTTGATGTGTCCATCTTTTATAAAGTTTTTCCTTTGAGCATTTTTTAAACGGTTGTTATATCCCTTTTCTTCCTAAAACTATCCCAATAGTTTTAAAAACTACTTTTATCTCAAGCCAGAGTGACCAGTGTTTTATGTAGTATAAGTCATACATTAATTTTTGTTTTGTATCATATATGTTTTCACCATATGGGTAATTCACCTGTGCCCAGCCAGTAATCCCTGGGCGAACTAAATGTCGTTCATTGTAGTATGGTATCTCTTTTTCAAATTTATCCACCCAGTATTTTCTCTCAGGTCTTGGTCCTATTAAGTGCATATCTCCCTTTAAAACATTTATATATTGTGGCAATTCATCGATTCTTGTTTTACGCATAAATTTTCCAAAAGCAAAAACTCTATCATCATCCTTACTTGCAAATTTAACTCCATCTTTTTCTGCGTCAATTCTCATCGAGCGGTATTTTATGCAGCCAAACTCATGCATATTTATCCCAACTCTTTTTTGAATAAAATAAATCTTTCCTGGACTTTGCTCTTTTATTTTTTTTCTAATATATGGTTTTATAGCTAAATTTATAACCCATAATATTAAAGCCCCAACTATATCAATAACTCTTTTTATTAGAAATTCAAATTTATTATATGGTCTTATTTCGCTTAAAAAGTTAAGATTCTTAGAATCATCTGGTATGTAGATTTTACAAAGATTTTTTTCAAGAAATTTTTGAATGGAGACAATTTTTAAAGATCTTTTATGATATTTAAATTGCAAAAGTGTTAAAAACCTTATTATTTTTGAATCAAGTGTAAAATCAGTATTTAAAACAAGATATTTATAATAATCTTTTTTTAAAAGCTCTTTTATTTTTTTTCTAATTAGCACTGAACTTTTTCTACTTCCATCATACTCTAAAAACTCTATATTTTTAAACTTTTTTCTAAGCTTATTAAGTTCAATTTCATTAAATTTATATTTATCACCAAGAACTATCAAATTTTACTCCAAAGGAATTAATAATTTCTTATTTTATCTTAAATTATCTTTATAAGAGTTAAAAATC
>NZ_KE340328.1:0-9883 GCF_000413435.1 Campylobacter ureolyticus ACS-301-V-Sch3b
AGTAGGTCACTGCGGACTTTGTTTTTATACTAACTATATATTTTTAATTATTAATTTATCCAGTATTTATTACAATGTTTATTTTAAAAAATCTATCTAGTAAAATTAAATCTTAAAGACTTTTATTTATTTGCTTGTTTATCTTATCTTGTTTATGTGTTTATTTAGATATATGCTATATGTGTATCTAACTGCAATACTAATTTTATATACAAACATAAGTATTATTTTTAATATATATGGTTATTTAAATTCTTAATGATATAATGTTTTTTTTATTCTAAAGGGGTTAATATGTTAAAAATAGAAAGTAAAATACATTCAAAAAATCTTAAAATTTATAAAGGCTTGTCAAAATTAATTCAAGGTTTTTTTTATGCAAATCTGCCAGTAGCTGAGCATATTGGCTACAAGCATAGTAGTGGCAAAATATTTAAAAAAACAAATTTTTGTTTTAGTTTATATAATGGTCTTTTGACAATTAAATTTAGTGCTTTGGAAAAAGAACTTGAAGAAATAGTAGCTGTATCGCTACTAAAAAATGGTTTAAAGCTTGGAGAAATTTGTCTTGTTGATACCTGCGTAAATTTAAGTGATCACAACACAAATAAAACTGAAATAAATTTTAATGGATATGTAGTTTGTAATGTAAAAAGCCTTTTAAATAAAAAAATCTATCTTGAACCGCAAGACTCCAGACATCTTGAGATAATGAAAAACAACCTACTTCAAAAATACGAAACTTTTTATGGTAAAAAATACAATGAAAAGTGTGAGATAACTCTACTATCACAAGACTTTGAAAATTACAAAAAATTCTACTATGGAAATAATGTAAATTATATGAAAGCTTGGCTTGCAACTTGGAATATAAAAGCTAGTAACGAGCTTATAAATTTAGCACTATCTACGGGTCTTGGAACAGGAGTAATGAGTTATGGATGCGGATTTGTAGAAGAAATTAAAGTCTAGTTTTTTATAAAATAATAAAATTTAGCAAGGCTAACAACATATTATAAATTTCAAAATCTACAAGATTTCCTTGCTAAAAAGGCAATTATAATAAAATTTGACAAAAAATTTATTTTTATTTATAATTCTTGAAATTTTAAAAAGGCTTGAAATGAGTTTGGTTCAAAAGCTTCATAATATCGGCAATTTAGTAAGCGATGATGATTTTATAAGTTTATTAAAAACTGATTTTGATGCATCAAGTTATACGGTTTTGAGTGTTAATTTTAGCGTAAACAATCAAACTCTTGTTAAAAAGCCAACTCTTACAAAAACTTCACTTGATAAACTAAATACGTTTTTTACAAAAGCGATTGGGGGAAGAGGAAGTGGATATTTCTATCTTTATCCGAATTTTACCTATCAAAAAAAGGATGATCTTTATAAAAAGTTTAAAAATACAGCTCCAACTTTTGAAAAATCGGTGCTGGTTTTTGCAAATGAGCAAAATCAAAATTTAGCAAAACCTGTTTTTGAATATATAAAAAACTATGAAAAAGACGAACTTGGGTTTAAAACTTTTTCTAAAAACGACTATTTGCTGATATTTACAATAAACGGAAAAACCATAAGAGAGCTAATGCCTGAAATTTTAACAAATTTTATCCAAAATTTTGTTTTTGTACACTCAAAAACAAAATTTAAAAAAGGTGTTGATTTTATTACTCAAAAAGAAGATATTTGTGGATACAATCCTGATGTTAAATTTTTTACATTTGACAATTATCATGATAAATTTAAAGAGCAAATAACAACTAAGCTTCCACTTTCTAAAAAAAGTGCATCAAACATAAAAAAAGGTTGGATGTATATCATTAACAATCTTAAATTTTATCATGGAAAGCTTGAATATATAATAATTCCATCAATAGCCAAATTTGATGAGAAAGCTTATAAAATCATATTAGATAGTTTTAAAAAAGCACAAAAAACTTATAGCTTAGAAGATAAAGCCTCAAAAGAAGATATTTTGATAAGAAAACTTCAAAAAGAAGTGGGTGACTTGGAGACGATAAGATCAAGTTATGTTGATCTATATTTTATTTTTATAGATAAAGTAAATTTATCGGTTAAAATTTTTGGAAGTATAGAAAACCTTTTGCCAAGTAAGATAAGAGATGTGGGAGCAAAGATGATGGAACAAAAAGTTTGCGATTATTATTCTATAGGAAAGAAAAAAGATGGTTTTTTGTATCTTAGTGATTATTTCGCGACATACGAACTTTTTGTGTTTTTTGGAAAAGCAAAAGGATCACTTAAAGAGTTTAATAGGCTTTTGAATAAAAAAGAAAATGAAGGAATTAAAAATAAAATATTGCAAGAAAAAATATATCTTGCAAAGCTGCTTTTGGGATATGAAAAGATTGAGTATTCAAAACTTTTGGATAAATTTGAACATTTTAGAGAATTTGATTTTAAAAACAAAAAAAAGCTAAACGATAAAAATATAAAAGAGTGGGTTGAGTTTAGTGATAATTTTATTCAAAATGAAGATAGAGCTATAAAGTTTTTAGATAGTATAAATGCGATAAAAAGGGGTTAGAATGGAACTTTTCTCAGAGTATTTTAAAAATCTAAATATACAAGATGATTTTAAATTTGCGTATTTAGTAGGAGCTTACTCAAAAGCTATTATTGATAGTTCGTATTATTCTGAAATTTCAAAACAAAATGAAACATTTAAAAAATGGCTCTCAAATAGGCAACTTATAAAATCAAATTTGATTAAAATTTTTAATAAAGCAAATGAATTTGAAAGAAAACTAAAACTTGAAAGTGCAAGAAATAGCGACCTTTCAGAGCTGATTACTTCAAATTACAATGAAAATGCAAATTTAAGAAATAGCGAAGTATCGTTTTATTTTTTAAGAGGTTTTAACGATTACAAAAAATTTAAACAACAATATCCAAGCAAAGGAGTTAATGATGATAGCAAAGCATAGTGAGTTACTTTTTATCTGGGATGCAAAGATGACAAATCCAAACGGTGATATGCTAAATGACAATGCGCCAAGATTTGATGAAACCGATAGGAAAGCTATAGTTAGCGATGTTAGAGTTAAAAGAACAATTAGAGATGATTTACAAGATAGAAAAAATAAAACTATTTTTGTAAATAACCCAGAAACTGTTCAGTCTGCAGAAACAAGATTTAACGAGCTTCAAAAATCATCAAATTTAAAAGATATTAAGGAAGTTTTTTAAGTTGTATTGATAATAGGCTTTTTGGCGGAGTTGCACCAAGCAAGAATATTCAAATAATTGGTGCGGTTCAATTTTCATGGGCAAAATCCTTAAATCAAACAGAGACTATTTTAAGTCAAGGAACTGGAGCATTTGGAAAAGATGGAAAAAATAATAAAACTTTTAGAACCGATAATTACTTGCCTTACGCACTTTTTGCGATGTATGGAACCATAAACTCTATAAATGCAAAAAAATCAAATGCAAGCGAAGATGATATAAACGAGATGATTGATTCTATGTGGAATGGAACAAAACTTTTAAATACAAGAAGTAAAATCGGCCAAAAACCAAGAGCACTTTTTAGAATAATTTACAATGATACCTATGTTATAGGGCTTCTTGATGAATTAATCAGTATTAAAAATAAAAATTCTGATGATATTAGAAAATTTGACGAATGTGAAATTTGCTTCGATGAGCTTATAGAAGCGATAAAAATAGCAGATGAAAAGATAGAAAAAATAGAAATTTACTATGATGAAAGCATAAAAGAAAAGCTTAGTGTTTTTAAAGATTTAGAAAAAGTTGATATGAAAGTTATGTGATGTTTGCTTTTAAAATTTGGAGTAAATTTGGAGCTTTTAAAGATCCGATGACGATTAGTCAAAATATAACTTTAAATTTCCCTCCAAAAACAGCCGTTGCAGGTATGATGGCTGCGATTTTAGGTATAGATGAGTATTTAAAAGATGATGGCTTTAATAGCTTTAAATATAGCGTAGTTATAAACAGCGGCACTTCAAAAAAGAGTTTTTCGCAAAATTACATAAATGACTATACTAAAAAGACAAACTCACATCTTGCTAACTTGCAAATGCTAAATTTTAAAGCGATAAAAGATGGTCTAAGAGATACAAAAGCACCACAAAAACCAATAAATAGAGAGCTTTTAATAAATCCAGCTTTTACCATTTTTATAGATGGGTTTGAATTTGAAGATGAAATTGTAAAAAGCTTAAAAAGCCGTCTTTTAAAATATAATTTATACATGGGCAATAGCGAGTTTAGTGCAAATTTTAGTTTTTTGCCGCTTAAGAGTTTTTTAATGAAGAAATTTGATTTTGTAAGCTTGGACTCATTTTTAGAGCAAAGTTTGGTTGAAAGTATTGAGTTTGATGACAATGTGTTTTATAAAAACACTCTCATTACGACAAAGCTTAACCACAAACGCTCTCCTATAAAATCTATAAATTTAGTCCATTCAAATAGCAAAATAACGGCTAAAAACATAGAAGCTTATGAAATTTTAACAAGCGAAGGAAAATATTTTTGTAGGTTTGTGTGATGCTTTATTCTCATCCAAAAAAAGAGTATAAAAACCATATTAAAAATCTAGTAGATAGTTTTGATGATAAAGAGTTTGCAAAGTGTGCTTTTTATCATGATTTTGCTAAGCAATCAGATAATTTTCAAAAATACATCACGCTAAAAAAGGAAAATTTTGCCACTAACAAAGAGTTTGAAAAAGAACGAAATAGACTAAAAACAACGCACTCTTTGGAAAGTGCTTATATATATTTTTTTATGCAAGATAATAAAAATATTGATTTTATTATAAATTTATGTGCTATTTTAAAACACCACTCAAATTTAGAAAATTTTGAAAGTATGCTAAATTACCTTACCTGCATAGAAAATAATTTAAACTCAGATGAAAAGATAAGCAACATCACCTCATCTTTAAAAGCAGCAGATTCAAAAGCTTTTTTAGAGATTATACAAAAAGATAAAATATACGAATTTGCCGACTTTTTTGATGACATTTTGGACGAAGTAAAAAACTTTTTTAAAATAGAAAATTTCTTTAAATTTAAAGATAGATATTCAAAGTTGATTTTGGCTGATAAATTTGAAGCTATTTTTGATAAGCCTTACAAGAGCTTGGATTTTATATCGTCCAAAATTTGTGAAAATATCATCCAAAACATACACGCACAAATTTCAAACAAACCACCAAATGATTATAAAAACAGCTCAAGAAAAACTATATTTAAAAATTATGAAGCCAACAAAGACAAAGATAAATTTATAATAAAAGCTCCAACTGGCATTGGAAAGACATATATCGCACTTGAGCTTGCGCTAAAAATTGCCACACAAAAGCCTAAAAAACGCATAATCACAGCTATTCCATTTACTTCTATAATAGATCAGACTTTTTTAGAATATGAAAAAGTTATCCCTAAAAATTTAGGTCTTTTAAAATATCATTACCTATCAAAATATACCGATGATGAAAAAGAGCAGTTTTCTAAAAAGATATTTTTAGCAGATATTTGGCATGAGCCACTTATCATAACTACTTTTAATCAGCTTTTAAACATCTTTTTTTCAAACTCAAACAAAGATAACTTAAAACTTCAAACTCTTAAAAATAGCGTTATTATTGTTGATGAAATTCAAAACATCTCTAGAGTTTTGCTGCAGGATTTAGCGTTTGTGTTTAATGAGTTTGGTAAAATTTATAATATAGATTTTATAATTATGTCAGCAACAATGCCACATCTTAATTTAGAAAATTTCACAATTATTTCAGAAAGTGACTTTTACAAGTCGAAACAAAACAGATATAAAATTTCATTTTTTGATGAGATAAAAAATATCAAAGATTTGGTTTGTGTATTAAACTCGCAAACTAAAAGTACGATTTGTGTTGTAAATACCATAGCAAAGGCTCAAGCTATATATAAAGAACTTAAAAAAGATGAAAATCTCTATCTTCTTACAACTCATCAAATGTCAAAGCACAGAATAGAGCTACTTAAAGAAATATCTAAAAAACTAAAAGAGCAAAAGCCAGTTAAACTTATCGCAACGCAGCTTATAGAAGCTGGAGTTGATCTTGATTTTAGCGTTGGGTTTAGAGAATTTGCTCCATTTACTTCTATAGTACAGATGGCAGGACGTGTAAATAGAAACGGTATAAAGAGTAAAATAAGTGAGTGTTTTGTTTTTGATTTTTTGGAGTTTGAAAATGTAGATAAAAAACTTCCATATCATGGTATAGACTTACAAGAGGAGTTTGTAAAAAATAGCCTAAAAAATGGCATTTATGAAAATGAGATATTTGAAATTTTAGAGGAGTATTTTAAAAGAGTAAAAGATGAAACAACTCACACTAAAATTAATGAAAAAATGCGAAAACTTGAATTTACCACAATTTATGGTGATTTTACAGCGAATTTCATGCCAAAACAGCCATGGAAAGTTTCGGTTTTTATAGAGGAAAGAAAAGATGAGTTTAAAGAGTTTATAGAAAAAAGAGATAATATTTTAAACTCGTATGATGATAAATTTGAAGCTTTAGCAAAGATAAAAGATTTGGAAAAAACTCTTTTAAATCAAACCATAAACATAAATCACAAACTAATCGAAAATTTACAATTAAAAGAGATATTTGGAAGATATATACTTAATTTTGGTTTTAAAAACTATACAAAAGAGTTTGGCTTTACAACGGATTTAACAATAGAAGAAGAGGCGTTTTCATGAGCTTTCCAAAAGAGCAGATCTCGGGCACACTTGTAAACTACTATGCAACTTGTAAAAGAGAAGCGTGGCTTTACTCAAGAAAAATTCACGCAAGACAAGATGATGAAAATGTGCTGATTGGCAAATCTTTGTCCGAATTAAAAGAAAATTTAGATGATTTTCCATACTCAAATCTGCAATTTGACAAAGTTTCAAAGCAAAAAGGGCATTATGAAATAACAGAATATAAAAAAACTTTAAAAAATAAAAATGCTGCAAAAATGCAACTTCTTTTTTATATCTATACTCTTAAAAACGCACTAGGATTAAAAAAGGTTTATGGAAAAGTTGTAAGCGCAAAAACCGCTATAACCGTAGACGATAGTGATGAAAACTTTGATTTTATGAAACGGATTTTATCTGATATGAGTGAGTTTTTAAGTCTTGATTTGCCACCAAAAGCTATAAAAACTAAATTTTGTAAAAACTGCGCTTATAATGACTACTGTTTTTAGAGTGTAAAATGTATGTGATTTTGTTTTATGATATATCAAGTAGTGATGAAAAAGCAAAAAAGAATGCAAATAAAGTAAGAAAACTTGTCGAAAAATACCTTCCAAGAGTGCAATTTAGTGTATTTGAAGGTGAGATTAGAAAAAGCGATTTGATAAAACTTAAAGGTATGCTTAAAAAATTAATCTATGATGAGTTTGACTCGGTTGTGATTTATACTTTTGAAAAGCCAAGTTACACAACAAGAGAGGTCATTGGAATCGATAAAAACGAGCCGCTTTTTAGCTAAGGAGCTAATATGAAAAACGATAGAACACATTTTATACTAAACAACGGAAAACTCTACCGAAAAGATAACAACATTTATTTTGATAAATTTGATGAGCAAAACTTAGTTATAGACACTAAAATTTTACCGATAAATAGCATCGATGAAATTTACATCTTGGGAAAAGTTGAGCTAGATACTTACACGATGTCATTTTTAAGCACAAACAATATCTTGCTTCATATCTTTAGCGCACACGGTAGTTTTCGTGGAAACTTCTACCCAAACTCGCCAAATTCCGTAAATAAAAGTGGTTTTGTCTTTTTAAACCAGCTAAGAAGTTTTGATGATGAGATAAAAAGAGTTGCGATTGCCAAAGAAATTACAAGAGCAAGGATGAAAAATGCAGCAAATAACTGCATAAAAAAAGCGGTCAAATTTGAAACGCAGAAATATTTAAACGCGCTTGATAAGGCAAGTTCTATTGCAGAAATTATGGCATGTGAGGGAGCTTTTGCAAAAGAGTATTATCAAAAGTGGAATGAAATTATTAAAGATCAAAAAAGCTTTAAATTTATAACCCGTTCAAAACGTCCACCAACAGATAAGATTAACGCTTTTATAAGTTATGTAAACACGCGGATTTATAATGTTTGTCTAGGTGAAATTTATAAAACCGAGCTTGATCCTAGGATTTCGTTCTTGCATGAGCCAAACTACCGCTCACTTAGCTTGCATCTTGATTTAGCTGAGATTTTTAAGCCACTTATTGGGGATAATTTGATTTTTAATATGCTAAATAAAAAAGAAATAACACCAAAAGATTTTAAAACAAATGCTGGACGGATTCGTTTTAGCAACGACGCAGTACAAAAAATAGAGTTAAATATGATAAAGTCTTTAACCTCTGTTGTAAGTCTTGGCAAACAAAACCTTACATATAGGCAAATCATAAGGCGTGAGGCAAACAGGATAAAAAAGTGTATTTGTGAAAATTATCCTTATGAGGGCTTTGTGGGTGAGATTTAAGCGGTTTGGTTGATTTATATATTGAAACAGCAGCCTAAATTATAAGTTTGTGAGCTAAGCTCAAAGGTTTGAGCTATTTTTATATTTTGTGAAAAATTTATTTTAATGCCTCTTAGTGAAAAGTTATTTTAAAGTAAAAATTAAGTTTTCTAAAACTTAGATATAGCTTTATTTCAAGTTTTTATTTTTATAAATTCAGCGATTTTAAAGGAAAATAATTTATAATTTTACAGCAACAACCGCTTTTATATGGAGGTTTGGTTGCTGTATAAATTTGATCCTATGGATTTTGAAACAAAAAACAAATGCACTTTTATCATCTCCAAAAACGTATAAATTTGATCCTATGGATTTTGAAACGACAATAATACTGAATTATATCAAAAAATCTATGAAAGTATAAATTTGATCCTATGGATTTTGAAACTTTTTTCATTCTTACTTTCTACCTTAGTTTTTATCTGTATAAATTTGATCCTATGGATTTTGAAACTCATTTTCATCAAAATCGCTAAAATAAATTTCTCTTGTATAAATTTGATCCTATGGATTTTGAAACTTTTTTCATTCTTACTTTCTACCTTAGTTTTTATCTGTATAAATTTGATCCTATGGATTTTGAAACTCATTTTCATCAAAATCGCTAAAATAAATTTCTCTTGTATAAATTTGATCCTATGGATTTTGAAACGTTGTGTAGTTGCGATATAAGGTTGGTATAAAACTACGTATAAATTTGATCCTATGGATTTTGAAACCTTGTTGTAGGTTGTTCCATATTTACACCATTAGGTATAAATTTGATCCTATGGATTTTGAAACAAAAGATTTGATTTTCCTAATGACGGTTTTATTTCAGTATAAATTTGATCCTATGGATTTTGAAACTTTTGATGATGATGATGAAAAAGAATACTATAAAGTATAAATTTGATCCTATGGATTTTGAAACTAAGGAATAGCAATGAATCTAACTAGCGAACAACTAAGTATAAATTTGATCCTATGGATTTTGAAACGCAAAAAAACGGCTATCGCCTTGAAGAAGAAAGGGTATAAATTTGATCCTATGGATTTTGAAACGTTATAAAGTTTGATAAAAATTATAGCTAAGAATTGTATAAATTTGATCCTATGGATTTTGAAACAAGACATTCCTACATCAGTTGATAAAACTCCTCAAAGTATAAATTTGATTCTATGGATTTTGAAACTTAAAAGCTTAAATCCATCATTTGACAGTTTTGAAGTATAAATTTGATCCTATGGATTTTGAAACTACGGCACTGGCTATTTTTGAAATATCATCTCTTTGTATAAATTTGATCCTATGGATTTTGAAAC
>NZ_KE340328.1:10563-11075 GCF_000413435.1 Campylobacter ureolyticus ACS-301-V-Sch3b
TATAAATTTGATCCTATGGATTTTGAAACGAAACAACTTTAGAAAAATCTAAAGGGCAAGATAAGGTATAAATTTGATCCTATGGATTTTGAAACATGAGATACGGAGCAAAGCTCAAAAGCCACAGGCTTTGTATAAATTTGATCCTATGGATTTTGAAACAAGAATTTTGATCGACTAAACTATCAAAAACCAAATGTATAAATTTGATCCTATGGATTTTGAAACCTAAATCTATATAAACTTTGCTACCGCCTTTAATTTCGTATAAATTTGATCCTATGGATTTTGAAACTTTGTGAAGTAATTATTATTAAATTGTAGTTGTTTTGTATAAATTTGATCCTATGGATTTTGAAACCTAGAATATCGCCCTCAAATAGTTGATATGAGAGCGTATAAATTTGATCCTATGGATTTTGAAACGTGCCTATTAATGTTCTTAGCTGTTTTTCTGACTTTCTGTATAAATTTGATCCTATGGATTTTGAAACTCGTTAAAAATTGTTGTA
>NZ_KE340328.1:14141-17131 GCF_000413435.1 Campylobacter ureolyticus ACS-301-V-Sch3b
GTATAAATTTGATCCTATGGATTTTGAAACAGATTATAGCTCTCAGTGAAATCAAAACTATCCCAAGTATAAATTTGATCCTATGGATTTTGAAACAATATAGAAGTGGAATACCTATTTTAAAAGATATTGTATAAATTTGATCCTATGGATTTTGAAACTAACTATTGATAACAGTGGAAAAGTTGTTAATAAGTATAAATTTGATCCTATGGATTTTGAAACTTAGATATAATATACTAATATTTACAAAGTTTTAAGTATAAATTTAATCCTATGGATTTTGAAACCTACATTCTTGTTTCATAAGATAAACAATGCTTTTGTATAAATTTGATCCTATGGATTTTGAAACTCATCAAAAGGCAAGTAGTTTTCTTTCCAGCTCAAGTATAAATTTGATCCTATGGATTTTGAAACTTTTCTTTGATAATATCTTCAAAACGCATATTTGGTATAAATTTGATCCTATGGATTTTGAAACAGCTATCATTGTCTTTAAACATCACAAGATATCCTTTTGTATAAATTTGATCCTATGGATTTTGAAACCCAGTAAGTGGATTGTTTGTATCTAGTCCAGATAATGTATAAATTTGATCCTATGGATTTTGAAACTAGAACTTACTCAAACGAACATAAATTTTTAACAGGGTATAAATTTGATCCTATGGATTTTGAAACAATTTGCAGTTAATGTTGGGATTAAAAGAGCTCTGTATAAATTTGATCCTATGGATTTTGAAACCATAATGATGCTTTGTGTTGAAAACATGGCAGACGCGTATAAATTTAATCCTATGGATTTTGAAACGTAAATCTAGGAAATTCTCTTAGAGAATATTTAAAAATATTCAAAACACCTTTTATAGACAAGGAACAAAAATATCTAAATTCTACAACTTATGAGTGGCAAGATGATAATAATGTGAGATTTCGTTGTATTGTAGATCACATTGAAGAGAAGTGTATAAGAGGGGAGGACCACAACTGTCACTACCCCCCTCTCGTGATACAATTATAACATTTTACTTTGATAGAAATCTTAATGAAAAAATGATATTTAAAAATTCTAAAGTTGAAGAATATTATTCAAATTTAGATATTGAGAGTATTAAAAAAGATTTAGAGAACATTAAATCTTTAAGCAACGACTTTAATAATATTTTTTCAAATTCAGATGATGATAAGACTACACAAGAAGATGTATAAATTTGATCCTATGGATTTTGAAACACTAAAGAGGTTTTAAGTAAAAATAAAGCAGGGATAGTATAAATTTGATCCTATGGATTTTGAAACATAATTAAATAATAATTAAAGGATAAGAAATGAATTTTAAATATGTAGTTTTGCAAACTGAAAAAGAAGCTTTAAACTATTTAGAAAGCATAAAAGATAATTTAGCTGATGATATTTATAAAAAAGCAAAAGATAGAATAAAATTTAACTATTTAGATGATGATAGGAAAATGACAATTAAAAGTTTAAATGACTTTATAGTAGTTTTAGAACTTGCAAAACAAGGAAAATATGAAGAAGCCGATGAAAAGGCTATGGAATTTGCAGTTGAAAATATGAATATATGGTTAAAAGAAGAGGGAATTGCAAAATGAAAAAACCTCTAGTATAAATTTTATCCCATTATTTTTCAGAACTAAAAAGTAAAATACTTGTAAGGCTAATATAAATATAAAAGTATCTAATTGATTTTGTAAGTTTTTAAAATAATTTTTTAGTTTAAAACAAAAAGTGATGATTACAAAAATATATTTGACCAGCTTATGTTTTTAGTGGTAAAACATAAGCCTAAGATCAATTATAAATAATTATATTTTTTTATTTTTTAGGACAAATTGAGTTTGGCTGGATTCTTGTTTCATTTTGTTTTGTAATGATCATTAGAGCCTTGCCTGTTTGAAATTCGCACAATTTTCCTCCTTGAGTTGAAGTTTTTATTTTTCCATCAATACTGGTTTTATATGCAATCGTTACTCCATCAACTATTTTTTTATCTCCTACCATGCTTCCAGCTACTGCTCCACCAGCAGCACCTGCTACACCGCCAGCTGTTGTTCCAGCCACGCTTCCACCACTTCCTACATTATATCCTACAACTGCACCTGCAACCGCACCAAGAACTCCGCCAGCTGTTTGAGCCAACCTTCTATTTTCGCTATTATCAACAGCTATTTTTGCAGGTGATACCTGTATTATTTGAACATTTTGAGCATTTTGCTCTTGGTTGAGCTGTGAGGCATCATAAATATTTCCACCAACTGGATTTGATGTTGTTGAGCAACCACTCACAAATATTGCACCAATTATGCTAGCTGAAATAATATATCTTTTCATAAAAAATCCTTTATATATAAATTTTTTCTTTATTATATAAAAATAGAAGCAATTATCATTTAATATTTTATAAATGCTATTAAATTCGCCTATTTTAAACAAATAAAGCTAAAATTAACTGCTTTTTGATAAAATATCATAATTTTAATATAAAGAAAAAATATGGAAAATGAAGAGATAAAGACTTATTTAAACAATTTAAAACAAAAAACCCCTTTGATTCATTGCATAACAAATTATGTAACAGTAACTAGAGGTGGAGAAACTTATGATTTTTTGTATAAATTTGATCCTATGGATTTTGAAACCAGGGTTATTAAAATCATCATTGTAAAAGTTTGTAGTATAAATTTGATCCTATGGATTTTGAAACAAAAAATACAAGAGAAGCGAGGAAGAACGAGAAGGTATAAATTTGATCCTATGGATTTTGAAACAAAAATCACGTGTTGAAGTGCAAAATAATCAAACTGGTATAAATTTGATCCTATGGATTTTGAAACTTGCTTCTAAGATCTGTGAATAAATTTCATCATTAGCGTATAAATTTGATCCTATGGATTTTGAAACAGATTATAGCTCTCAGTGAAATCAAAACTATCCCAAGTATAAATTTGATCCTATGGATTTTGAAA
>NZ_KE340328.1:17231-165110 GCF_000413435.1 Campylobacter ureolyticus ACS-301-V-Sch3b
AAAAAATATGGAAAATGAAGAGATAAAGACTTATTTAAACAATTTAAAACAAAAAACCCCTTTGATTCATTGCATAACAAATTATGTAACAGTAAATGATGTCGCAAATTCACTAATCGCAATTGGTGCAAGTCCTGTTATGGCTGATGAGCCAAGCGAAAGTGGTGAAATAACTGCTATTTCAAATGGACTTTTAATAAATTTAGGAACTTTAAATTTAAATACTATAAAAGCTATGCAAAACTCTATAAAAATGGCAAATTCTCTAAATTTGCCAGTAGTTTTGGATCCTGTTGGGGTTGGAGCAAGCACTCTTAGAAACGAAACTGCCATAAATTTTTTAAAAGAGTATAAATTTAGCATCATAAAAGGAAATATTTCAGAAATTAAGTTTTTAAATGGCGAAAAAAGTATAGCAAAAGGCGTTGATGCTAGCTTAAAAGATTTAAATGATGATATTTTAAATAGAGTAAATTTAGCAAAAGAACTTAGTATAAAAACAGATGCGGCTATTGTCATAACTGGTAAAATAGATGTTGTTGCTTTTAAAAATGAGGCTTATTTATTAAAAAATGGAAGCTCTTTAATGGGTAAATTTTCAGGAAGTGGGTGTATTTTAGGAGGAATTTGCGCAGCCTTTTTAGCCTCAAATACCAATCCTTTAAAATCCGCTATTATGGGAGTTTTAGCTGAATGCATAGCAGGAGAGTTAGTAAGGGGAAAAAATGTTTTAAGCGATATGGGAAGTATGAAATTTAAAAATGGTTTAATTGATGAAATTTATCTTATTGATGATAAAAAAATACAAGATTTAGCAAAAATTGAAAAGGTTGTAAAATGAGAATTTTATCTATTTTTATTCTTACTTTAAGCATTGGCTTTTCAAATGTAAATAGTGAGTTTGAAAACAAAACTAATGATGAAATTTATGATCCGCTAATTGGATATAACCGCGTTATGACATCTATAAATTCAGCATTTTATAACTATATCATGTATCCTGTAAGCTACACATACGATTATGTGATGCCAGATCCAATTCAAGGAGCTTTTAGTAATTTTTTTGATAATTTAATGTATCCAATAAGGCTTGTTAATAATCTTTTACAAGCAAAATTTCAAAACTCATGGAATGAAACAAAGCGTTTTTTAATAAATACAACCGTTGGATTTGCTGGTTTTAGTGATGCTGCTACAATGCATTTTGACATGCCTAAACATAATGAAGATTTTGGGCAAACTCTTGGAGCTTGGGGTTTTTCAGATGGATTTTATATAGTTTGGCCAATACTTGGACCATCAAGTTTAAGAGATAGTTTTGGGCTTGTTGGGGATTATTTTACAAATCCTATAAGCTATGTAAATGATGATGCTAAGAGGCTTTATATAAATATAGGAAAAGATGTAAACGAGGAGTCTTTAGATCCTGGAGCTAAAAAACGAGCAGTTGAGGGAAAAGATGATCCATATATTTTTATAAGAGATAGCTATTTTAAAAAAAGAAAATTTGAAATTTTAGAATGATATTTAAAATTTAGTTTTAGTATTTGTTTTAAATTTATTTCTAATAAGAATTATAAATTTATAAAAATTTAACTCTAAATTTTGTATAATACGACCTTTGGAGAGTAAAACGATCTGGCGGCGTTCACGGACTTCAAATCCGATGACGGAGCAGTTGACTGTTTCGTGGGAGGTTCGATTCCTTCACTCTCTCGCCAATTACAATTATCACGGGTTTTTTATATGAACAAACAGCAAGTTACTATTTCATCATTATTATTTTTAATTTTTATTTTAGCAACATTTTTAGCTTTAAATTTTGCAAAAGATAGGCTAAAACTAGAAGCTGCACTCTTAGAAAATGATGAAAATTTTAAAAAACAAAGCAATTTAGAATATATAATTTTTGATAATGAATATAAAATAATAGAGCAATTCAGTCCAAATTTAGGTAATTTAAATGAAATTTATAAAAATATAAAATTTGAAAAGATTAATTTTAAACAAAATAAAAAGACAAAAAAATTTGAGTTTTTTTACATCACTAAAAATAATAATTTAATAATTGTCATTTATAAAAGTTTTTTTGAAATTTTTAATAAATTGATTTTTTGCATCTATTTTTTACTTTTTATTACTGTTCTTTTGTTTTTAAAATTTAGTCGTAAAAAAGATGAAAATATAAAAGAAATTATACTTAAAAATATATTTGAAAACTCTTTTGAAGCTATATTTTTAACTGATAAAAATGGTTTTATAAAAAAAGTAAATGATGTTTTTTTAAAAGCTACTGGCTATCAAAAAGATCAAATTTTAGGAAGTAAGTATATTCTTTTTAACGAAACCAGATCTTCAAAAAATGCAGAAAAAGAGATGAATAGCAATCTTTTAAAAAAAGGTTTTTGGAGTGGAGAGATTGATATTATAAATAAATATAGAGAAAAAGTTCCAACTATTTTAAAAGTTAAGTTCTTGAAAAATCAAAATTTATATCTTGGTATGTTTTTTGAAACATCAGCTTTTAAAGAAAAGCAAGATCACTTAGAACAAATGGCGTTATATGACCAACTTACAAATTTGCCAAATAAATTTTATTTCGAGAGACTTTTGGTAAAGGCTATAAAAGATACACAAAAAGCTTATAAAAAAAGTCTTGCTGTGTTGTTTATAGATTTTGATGGATTTAAAAACATAAACGATACTTATGGGCATAAAGTTGGTGATATATTTTTGCAAAAAGCAGCTGATGAGATGAAAACAGCGATAAAAGATGGAGATGTTTTGGCAAGATTTGGCGGTGATGAGTTTGGTGTGATAGTTAAAAATTTAAAAGATGAAAAAGAGATAATTTTTGATATAAAAAGACTTTTAAGACAGACAAGTTTAAAATTTAAAATAGGCGATCACGATATAAAATCAAGTATTAGCATTGGAGTTTCATTTTATCCACAAGATGGAGAAATCGGTTTTGTTGAGCTTATCAGACAAGCTGATAGTGCGATGTATGTTGCAAAAAAGGACAAATTTTTAAAATATCACATATATAGCTCTAATTCAGCTGTATAATTTAAATTTAAATAAGGAAATTTTAGATATCCTTATGTTTTAAGTTAGTGAAAAAGGAAGTGTTATGGATAGGGCTGGTTTAGACCACGAAATACCAAATGGCTCAAGGCTTTATTTTGGAGAGCTTGCAAAAACCAAAAGGGAATTTGAGAGTTTTGCTGCTAGTGTTTTTGTTAAATATGGGTTTGATGAGATTGTAACTCCATATTTTTCATATCATCAGCATTTAAGCGTTCCAAATGAGCAAATTTTGAAATTTCAAGATAAGATAAATCATACCATATCCCTAAGAGCTGATAGCACAGTTGATGTTGTTAGGATAATTTTAAGGAGAATAAAAGATAAAAATTTAAATAAAATTTTTTATATTCAACCAGTTTTTAAATATCCAAGTTTAGAATTTTATCAAATAGGCGCTGAAATGATAGGGAAAAGAGATTTAAAACTTGCGCTTGAAATTTGCTCAATAGTTTTAGATCATTTTAAAATAAACTCAACTCTTCAAATCAGCAATATAGAAATTCCTCGTATAGTTTGCAAGCTTTTAAATATTGAAATAGAGGAGTTTGAAAAAGGCAATGGAACTTTATTTTTAGGCTCAGATAAAAAATGGCTAAGAGAACTTTCTAGAATAACTTCTTTAAGTGATTTAAAAAATGTCAAAAAAAACATTCCAAATGAGCTTAAAGATCCACTTGAAAAAATGGAAGATTTATCTTGTAATTCAACTCATAAAAATATAAAACTAGCGCCATTATATTACTCAAAAATGCGTTATTATGATAGTTTGTTTTTTAGATTTTTAGGTGGAAATTCCATTTTTTGTAGTGGCGGGGATTATGAAATAGATAGTCTTAAATCTAGTGGTTTTGCTATAATGAGCGATCAAGTAATACAAAATTTATCAAAAAAGGATTAGAAAATGAGCAAAGTTGATGTAATAGTTGGAAGTCAATGGGGTGATGAGGGAAAAGGTAAAATTGTTGATATGCTTTCAAAAGAGTATGATTATGTTTGTAGAAGTGCTGGCGGACACAATGCTGGTCATACTATTTGGGTTGATGGTGTTAAATATGCACTTCACCTTGTTCCAAGTGGAATTTTACACAAAAATATTATAAATATTATTGGAAACGGCGTTGTTGTAAATCCTGATGTTTTGATACAAGAGCTTTCAAATTTTAAAGATTTAGAGGGTAGATTTTATATAAGCGATAAAGCGCATTTAAATTTAGAATATCACGCTTTAATGGATCAAGCAAGCGAGAAGCAAAAAGGCGATAAAGCTATAGGAACTACTGGAAAAGGCATTGGGCCAAGTTATGCTGATAAGATAAGCAGAAATGGTCATAGAGTAATTGAGTTATTAGAGCCTGAAAAATTATGCCAAAGTCTAATGCAAACTTTTAAAGATAAAAAATATATTTTTGAAATTTTAGATATCAAAACACCTACAAAAGATGAAATTTTAGAAAAACTAAATGAGTATAAAAGAGTTTTATCTCCATTTATTGCAAATACCACAAAAATGGTTTGGGACGCGCTTGCAAATAATAAAAAGATTCTTTTAGAAGGCGCTCAAGGAACAATGCTTGATATTGATCATGGAACTTATCCTTATGTAACAAGCTCAAATACAGTTTCAGCAGGAGCATGCACTGGAGTTGGGTTAAATCCAAAAGATATAGGAAATGTTATAGGGATATTAAAAGCATATAGCACAAGAGTTGGAAATGGTCCTTTTGTAAGTGAGGATTTTGGAAAAGATGGCGATACAATGTGTGAAGTAGGCAAAGAATACGGCACAACAACAGGAAGAAAAAGAAGATGTGGTTGGCTTGATTTGGTAGCTGTAAAATATGCTGTAAGACTAAATGGAATTGACACATTTGCACTTATGAAGCTTGATGTTTTGGATGGATTTGAAAAAATTAAAATTTGTACAAAATATGAACTTCCTAATGGAGAAAAAATTGATTATTTTCCAACAGATTTAAAGGATGTAAAGCCTATTTATGAAGAGCTTGATGGTTGGGATAGTGTTGTTGGAATAAATAAATTTGAAGATTTACCTAAAAATGCTAAAAAATATATTGAAAAAATAGAAAATGCAACAGGTGTAAAAGTTGGCTTTATCTCAACAAGTCCCGAAAGAGAAGATACAATAATAAGATAATTAGGAGTAAAAATGAAAATCAAATTTCCACACATTCCTTATGTGTCACGAAAAATTGGCATTGATATGTATAACTCGGGTTTTATAAAATTTAATCAAGGCATTGAAGGCGTTGTAAAAATTGCAGAAGAAGTTATAACAAATGATGCCTTAAAAGAAAAAGCTCTTGATGAAAAAACAGAAAATATCTTAGAAGAAAATAGTGAAGATATGCATATTATGCAAGTTGATAGAAGAAGTATGTTTTGGATGGTTAAAAAAAGACTTGCAGAAGAGAGTGATTTTATTTTAAAACACGACGATAGATATAATAAGCTTTCGCATGAAATTTTAGAGCTTTCTTGGAAAAAAAACTATATTGATTATAGCGTTTCTGAAAATAGAGCTAGAAATATTATTTACTCATCCATAGAGGAGTATTTGAAAAATTTTGAAAAAATAGAGGATATTGTTGTTGAAAAGCTTGAAAATAGTTCCAAAAAATTAATTCCAGGAACTCCTGAATATGATTTGGCATTTGAAAAATACTATCAAGATGAGCTTAGAAAAAGAGGAATGTTTTAGCTTTTAATGGATTTATTAAGCTTAGTTTTATACATTGTGCCCACAGCTTTTTTACTTAGCTTTGGGCATTGTGCTGGAATGTGCGGTGGATTTGTTCTAGCTTATAGTGTGAGGCTTAATAATTTAAGCAAATTTAAAGCTTTTATTTACTCTTTGAGCTATCATCTTTTTAGAACGCTTGCTTATATCTTACTTGGTGTAATTGCTGGATATTTTAGTTCTATTTTTGCAATAAGCTCAAAATTTATGGGCTATATCCATTTTTTCATAGGTATTTTTTTAGTTATTTTAGGTATTGGGTTTATAAAAAGAGGTGAAATTTTAAAATTTATAGAAAATGATAAATTATGGAAAAAACTATTTAAAAAACCAACTATAATTGCTAGTAAAATGCACTCTTTATTTGGCTTAATGCTACTTGGTTTTTTAAATGGATTTTTGCCATGTGGGGTTGTTTATACATTTTTATCTATGGCAATTTTATCAAAAAGTATTTTTATGGGAGCTTTTATAATGGGAATTTTTGGTCTATCTACAATTCCTGTTATGCTAATTATTTCTTCTTTATCAAATTTAATAAGCTTAAAATTTAAAAAAATAGCTCTTAATATTTCGGCTTTTATTATAATTTTATTTGGAATATATAATTCATATATTGGTTTTTTGGCTACAAATTAACCAAATTAATAACATATACAAAATTTCTTAAAAAAAATAATAACATTTTAAGTTATTATTAATAATAATATTAGTAAGATTTTAGTTGTAGTTTTATAATATATGAGGAAAATTTTAAATATTATGGATAGAAATCAAAGTCGTTTGATACAGTATCAAAACGCAATAGATGCTAGCAACATCGTATCAAAAACTGATATTCATGGATATATAACTTTTGTAAATGACGAGTTTTGTAATATAAGTAAATACTCAAGAGATGAATTAATTGGTCAAAACCATAATATTGTTCGCCATCCAGATGTTAGCCCAGAAGTTTTCAAAAGACTTTGGAAAACAATTTTGGCGAAAAAAGTTTATAAAGGAATTATAAAAAATTTAGCAAAAGATGGTTCTGTTTTTTATCTAAATGCAACTATCATCCCAATTTTAGATGAAAATGGAAATATTGAAGAATTTGTTGCGATTCGTCATGATGTTACAGAGGTAATTGAGCTTAATGAAAGGCTTATGGCAACAAGAATTGAGCTAAAAGAGTTAAATTTATCATTAGAAGAAAAAGTAAAAGAGCAAACAAAAGAGCTTTTAGAACTTAATAAAAGCTTAGAAAACAGAGTAAAAGAAGAAATTTTAAAAAATGAAGAAAAAAACCGTCTTCTTTCACAGCAAGCAAGACTTATAAGTATGGGTGAAATGATAGGAAACATTGCTCATCAGTGGCGTCAGCCATTAAGTGAGCTTGGAATTGATCTGTTTAAAATGAAACAAAGCATAAAAGATGAAGAGAAATTTATCAATACCTATGAACATGCAAAAACTGTTATAAAAAATATGTCAAATACAATAGATGATTTTAGAAATTTCTTTAAATCAGACAAAGAAAAAGAGGAATTTAGTATAAAAGAGGCTATTGATAAGAGTCTTGGAATGCTTGAAGGCACTTTTAAAAAAGAGGGAATTCACGTTGAAATTTTAAAAAATGAAGATGTTAAAATCTCTGGAATTAAAGCTGAGTTTTCTCAAGTAATCATTAATATTTTAACTAATGCAAAAGATGCTATGCAAAATTTAGATCCAAAAGACAAAATAATTAAAATAAAAATTTATAAAAATGATAAATTTGCTTTTGTTAGTATTTATAATAATGGTGAAAACATTAAAGATAGTATCATGGATAAGCTTTTTGATCCATATTTTACAACAAAACATAAAAGTGTAGGAACTGGTATAGGACTTTATATGTGCAAGATGATAGTAACAAATATGAACGGAAATATATATGTTAAAAATTTGAAAAACGGAGTTGATTTTTGTATAGAAATACCACTAAAAAAGGAGAAAAAATGAGCGACTTAGGTAGTTTGAGAATTTTAATAGTTGAAGATGAAGATAGTATCAGAAAATCTATGGCTGAGGCCCTAGATAGCCTTTTTGAAGAAATTATTTTGGCAAAAAACGGAGATGAGGGTGTTAAAAAATTTAAAAAACACAATCCTCACATTGTAATAACTGATATAGCAATGCCTATAATGAACGGTCTTGATATGGCAAAAAATATTAAAGAAATTTCAAGCAATACTCCAATTATTGCATTAAGTGCCTTTAGTGATAAAGAAAAGCTTTTAAAAGCAATAGATGTAGGAATAGATAAATATTTAATAAAACCGATTGATATGGATGAGCTTTTAAAAGTTATTGAAGATATTGTAAGGCGAAAAATAGGGCTTTTGAATGATGTTAAATTTGGTGATGGTTTAGAGTTTAACCAAACAACAAAAGCTTTGTCTAAAAATGGGGTTGAAATTCCTTTAACAAAAAAAGAGCTTGCTTTTGTCTCACTTTTGGTTGAAAGAATTGGCACTTTAGTTTTACATGAAGATATTAAGCAAAATATCTGGGGAAGTGAAAATGTAAGTGATGCGGCCATTAGAACTTTTGTAAAAAGAGTAAGAGATAAAGTTGGAGCAAAAATTATAAAAAATATTCCTGGGCTTGGATATAAAATAGAATTTTAACAAAAAATAAAAAAAGTTTGATTTTTTCTTTAAATTTAAGAATAAATCTAGCTAAATAACAATATAATTACTTAGTTATGTTTAATTTATGTTTAACATACAATTTATATAGGAGGGTGCAATGCGACCTGGTGATGTATTAAATTACGATTACACAATTTCAAAGTGTTTTTTATTTACAACCATAATCTTTGGAATTGTAGGTATGCTTGTTGGAGTTATTATCTCTTTTCAGTTAGTGTATCCAGACTTAAACTACATAGCAGGAGAGTTTTCTAATTTTGGTAGACTTAGACCACTCCATACTAATGCAGTTGTTTATGGGTTTATGCTTTCAGGTATTTTTTCAACCTGGTATTACGTGGGACAAAGAGTCTTAAAAGTATCAATGGCAGAATCAAAATTTCTTATGATGATTGGAAAACTTCATTTTATTTTATATGTTATTGTTATACTTTTAGCTGTTGTTACACTACTTGCAGGAATAACAAGTTCTAAAGAATACGCAGAACTTCAATGGCCTATCGATATTTTGGTTGTTATCGTTTGGGTTTTATGGGGAGTTAGTATTTTTGGACTTATTGGTATAAGAAGAGAAAAAACTCTTTATATTTCATTGTGGTATTATATAGCAACATTTTTAGGAATTGCTATGCTTTATTTATTTAACAATATGGCTATTCCTACAAGACTTTTAACAGGTATGGGTGATTGGATGCATGCAGTTTCTATGTATGCTGGATCAAACGATGCTATGGTTCAATGGTGGTGGGGACACAACGCTGTTGCGTTTGTTTTTACAGTTGGAATTTTAGCTCAAGTTTATTACTTCTTACCAAAAGAGAGCGGTCAAGCAGTTTTCTCATATAAATTATCACTATTTTCATTCTGGAGTTTAATGTTTGTTTATTTATGGGCTGGCGGTCACCACCTTATTTATTCAACTGTTCCTGACTGGATTCAAACATTAAGTTCAATATTTTCTGTTGTTTTAATTTTGCCTTCTTGGGGTTCAGGTATTAACATACTTTTAACTATGAAAGGTGAGTGGAATCAATTAAGAGAAAATCCATTAATCAAATTTATGATTTTGGCAACAACATTCTATATGTTCTCAACACTTGAAGGACCAATTCTTTCTATTAAATCAGTTAATGCTTTAGCTCACTTTACAGATTGGATTCCAGGACACGTTCATGATGGAACACTTGGTTGGGTTGGCTTTATGACTATTGCAGCTCTTTATCACATGGTTCCTAGAATGTTTAAAAAAGAGCTCTATTCAAAGTCATTAATGGAAGCACAATTTTGGATTCAAACAACAGGTCTTGTAATGTTCTTCTCATCTATGTGGATAGCAGGTATTACTCAAGGTATGATGTGGAGAGCAACAAATGAGTTTGGAAGTTTAGCTTATACATTTATTGATACTGTTAATGCGCTTAAACCATATTTCTGGATTAGAGCAGTTGGTGGATTTTTATATTTGTTAGGCTTTGTCATGTTTGCATATAATATGTTTAAAACATTTAGCTCAGGTAGAGTGCTTGAAAAAGAACCACAAAGCACATCTCCAATGGCAGCTTAAAAAAGGAGGATAATATGTTTAGTTGGTTAGAAAAAAATCCATTCTTTTTTGCGGTTTTTCTATTTATAGTAATAGCCTACGCAGGTGTTGTGGAAATTTTGCCAAGTTTTGCCGATAGCGCAAGACCTTTAAAGGATACTAAGCCTTACAGTGTTTTAGAGCTTTCAGGTCGTCAAATTTACATAGCAAATAGCTGTAATGCATGTCACTCACAGCTTATAAGACCGTTTAAATCAGAAACAGATAGATACGGTGCTTATTCAAAAAGTGGTGAGTATGCTTATGATAGACCATTCTTATGGGGATCAAAAAGAACAGGTCCTGATCTTTTAAGAGTTGGAAATTATAGAACAACAGATTGGCACGAACATCACATGAAAGATCCTTTATCTGTAGTTCCTGGATCAGTTATGCCTAATTATAAATATATGTTTAAGAAAAAAGCTGATATAGAAACAGCTTATGCTGAAGCTTTAACAGTTAAAAAAGCTTTCAATGTTCCTTATGATCAAGAAGGTATGCCAAAACTTGGTAGCTGGGATGAAGCACAAGCACTTGTTATGGAAGAGGCAAAAGTTATAGTTGATCAAATGGAAGATAAAGAGGTTAAAAGTGCTTTTGAGCGTGGCGAGATTAAACAAATTGTAGCTCTTATAGCATATTTAAACAGCTTAAAATAAGGAAAAAAGATGAGTATAGAAACTATGAGAACACTTCAAGCTTATGGATATGTTGTTTTAATAATATCCTTGTGCATAGGGCTTTATGCTTATTTCTTCCATCTTAGAAGATCGGAAAAAACAGGTAGAAGAAACTATGAAAAATATGGAAATTTAGCCCTTAATGATAGTATTGATGATGAGATTATAGAAACTATTCCATCAAATGATAATGAATGCAAAAAAGGAGCTAAAAAATGAAATGGTTTAACTTAGAAGATAATGTAAATCTACTCTCTATAATAGCTGCTATTGTTTTGGTCGTTGCAACTATTGCTGTTGTTGGGCTTTATGTTCGCAAGATGAAAACAGAAAAAAGTGGTGGAGAGCTAAGAGAAGGTGCTGAGTATGATGGCATAAAGGAATATAAAAATCCTTTACCAATAGGCTGGGCTGTTATTTATATTTTAATGTTAGTTTGGGCTATATGGTACTTTTTATTTGGATATCCATTAAACTCATATTCTCAAATTGGTGCTTATAATGAAGAAGTAAAAGCATATAATCAAAAATTTGAACAAACTTTTGCAAACCCTGATAGAGATACTTTACTTGCTATGGGAAAAGGAATATTTTTGGTTGAGTGTTCAGCATGTCACGGAATTACAGGAAATGGAATGAATGGCAAAGCTGCTGATCTTTCTGTTTGGGGTTCTGAAGCTGGAGTTTTAGAAGCTATAAAAACTGGTTCAAAAGGACTTAATTATCCTTTAGGAGAAATGAATGCAGACAATGTAACAGGAAATGATGCTATTGCAGTAGCTGCATTTATGGCTAAAGATATATCAGCCATAAATAGCACTAAAAATCCAAATTATGTAGCCCAAGGAAGAGAAAATTGGATGATTTGTGCTGCGTGTCATGGTGAAGATGGTAAAGGAATGGAAGGTATGGCGCCTGATATTACAAAATACGGTTCAGCTGATTTTGTAGTTGATGTATTAAATAGAGGAAAACTTGGTTTTATAGGTAAAATGCCTGCGTTTAATGATGGAAGACTAACCGATATCCAAAAAAGAGCAGTTGGTGAGTATGTGATATCATTATCAAAAGAGAATTAGGAGAGAAGTTATGGAAAATGAAAACAGAAATAGAAGTGTTTTTAGCATTCACGGAGTTACAGGGATGCTTATAGCAACAGTATTGCTTATCTCTATTCTTGTGGTTTTGACCATACTTGGTTTAAAAGCACAGCAACAAGTTGCAAAAGAACCTTATGTCTTAAAAGATGTAAGTAGCGTTCCAATGAAAGCAAATATGAAGATTGCAAATGATGTTATGGAGGTTGAAAATGTCACAAAGTAACAATGACTCATCAAAGCTTTTTGAAATTATAATTTTAATCGGGCTTATAATAACAGCTATAATTAGTGCTTGGGCGGTTCTAACCCCTAATAATCTTTTTATCGGGTAAGGATAAAAGTGAAAAAATTTATAATAGGTGCAATTTTTTGCACCTTTTTTCTAAATAACTTACTTGCAAACAATAATGTAATTATTGAAAATGATGGAATTTTAGAAAATATCACTACTTCTCAAATGCAAGTTATTGGCGATGAGCTTTATGAAAAAACAGGTGCATTTTTAGGAGTAGTGGCTTTAAAAGATTTAAATGGCACAAATATTCATAAAAAATCTGCTGAAATTTCTAAAAATTTAAAATCACCTTATGCTTTTATAATTATTTCCACAAATGATAAAAAAATAGATATTGTAACTGATATTAATTTTGATAAGGATGCAGTTTTAAGCCCTTATCCAAACAAAGGATCTATAATTCCACTTCTAGTATCAACAAAAAAAGGGAAAGACTCTTTTAATCCAGCACTTTTAAACGGCTATGCAGATTGTGCAGAAAAAATAGCAAAAGTTTATAATGTAAAATTAGAAAATTCTTTTGGAAATACAAATAGAATAATCCTAAATATTATAAGATTATTTGTTTATGGTTCAATAGTTTTAGTGCTTGCTAGTGGATTTTATTATAAAAGGATAAAGAAAAATGCAAAAAAATAAGACTAGTAAAAAAACATTTTGGCCTTATGGGATATTAATTTCTTTTGCCTTAATCGTAGCATCATGCATTATGACTGTGATTTTGGCACTTGATCATCCAGTTCACATGGATAATTATTATTTTGAAAGTCTTGAAAATGTAGATAGAAACTATAATGAAATACAAGACTCACAAGAGAGATTTGATAAAAAATATAGTATTAAACTAATAAAAGATAGTTTTGATCTGCATAAAGATATAAATTTACAAATAAGCGTTTTACCAAAAATACAAAACAGTGATAAATTAAATTTTAAACTACTTGTAACAAGACCTGAAACATCTGAGTTTGACATTTCCCCAAATGCTAAATTTAATGGAAATATTTTAGAGCTTGATAGCTTTAAAGTTCCAAAAGTTGGTAGGTGGAGAGTAGATATAAAGTTAAATGATGGAAAAGATACAGGATTTTATAGAATGGAGTTTATCGCTTATGAGTCAAAGTCTTAAAGTTTTTAACAGCACAAGGCGTATTAAATCTTACATAGCTTCTCTTGATGATGGTAAAATCCCAAAAACCCTTTCAACAAATGAATTTTTTAAAAAATCTATTTTTGTAAAAGACAAATTTCAAATTTCAGATATAAATAGACTTCTTTGCATGCAAAGAGCTGTTAAAAATACAAAAAAACTTGAAAAAGAGCTAAAAATAAGCTCTTTAAATTTCTTACAAAATAGTGATTATCTTTTTTCTTTTTTTAAAGAACTTGCCATCACAAAAACCTCAATAAATGATCTTAAAAATAGTGATATTTATGCTCAGTATGATGAGCATTTAGATATTTTAGAAGATTTGCTAAATAACTATAAAGCCGAATTAAACTGTATAAATGCTTACGATGATATAACAGTTTGTGATAATTATGAGATAAATTTAGAATTTATAAAAAGCTTTAATGATATTGAGATTTATGTAGATGGTGTTTTGAGTGATTTTGAGCTTGATATTATAGATAAAATCAAAAATTTAACCTCCATAAAACTTATTTTAGAAGATAATGAGCTTGTTAGTAAAAAAATAATTAAAAAATTTATTGAAGAAATTCCTGATGATTTTAGTGATAAAATTTGCGAATTAGATTTATCAAATTTAAAGCTTAATTTAATTAAAAAAAATACAAACAAACCAGATGAAATTCTTCATCGTGGATTTTTGACAAAAAGCTTAGAGTGCTTTTATATCTTTGAAAAAATATCATACTTTGTAAATTTGGGAATTGATCCTAAAAATATAGTTGTTATTTTGCCAGATGAAAGTTTTAGTGAGCTTTTAAAAAGCTATGATTTTAACAATATGCTAAATTTCGCAATGGGAAAGCCATTAAATAAAACTTTATTTGTTCAAATTTTAAAAACAATAATAGAAGCTATTTTAGAAGATGAAGAGCTTTGCTTAGAAGAAAACTATTTATCACAAAAAGAATTTACAACAAAAAATCTTTTTTTAAACAAGCTAGAAATAGATAATGAGTTTTATAAAGACTTTAAGTTAAATTTTAATAAAAATATAAATTTTGAAAAATTTGAGTATTTTGTAAATAAAATTTTAAACTATTCAAAAGAGGAGATAAAAGATCAAGTTTTTGAAATTTTGTTTGAAATAAAAATTTATATAGATCAAAATTTGCCAACCTTAAAAGATGCTTGTGAGATATTCTTGCTTTATTTAAATACAAAATCAATCGATCATGTTGGTGGTGGCGAAGTCAGTGTAATGGGTCTTTTAGAAAGTAGGGGACTTGAATTTGACGCAGTTATAATACCTGAGTTTAATAAAAACTTAGTTCCAAAAGCTTCAGTTAATGAGATGTTTTTAAACTCAAATATTAGAAAAAAAGCAGGACTCATAAGCTATGAAGATAGGCTTAATTTGCAAAAATTTTACTACAAAAAACTTATTTTAAATGCTAAAAAAGTTGCTATTTGCTATCTTGAAAATGATGATTTTAAACCCTCTGTTTTTTTAAAAGATTTTGAAAATTTTAATTTAAAAAAAGATGATTATTTTAGTGATGAAGAGTATTTAAGCATTTATAAAGATTTATATAAAGATACAAATAAGCCAATTTTAAAAAGAAATTTTGTTTTAGAGCATGATTTTTTTAAAGAACCTCTTTCTTTTTCAAGGCTTGATCTATTTTTAAGATGTCCAAAATGCTATGCTATAAAATATATTTATAATATAAAAGAAGAAAAAGGTGTAAATTTAGAACTTGATAATAAAGATAAAGGCACGTTAATTCATAAAGTTTTGGAAGAGACCTATAAGGCAAATAAAACTTTTGATTATAATATTTTTAAATCAAATCTTTTAAAATATTCAAAAGATTTAAACATAAATGAACTTGAAAAAAATATAATTTTAAAAGAGTTTAAAGAATTTGCTAAAAAGATGGAAGATCATGAAAAAAATGGTTGGAAATTTTTAGAAGGCGAAGAGGAAAAAATTACCGATTTTAACGGTATAAAAATAAAAGGTAGAATTGATAGAATCGATGTAAATGATAATGGTGATAAATTAGTGATTGATTATAAAACCGGAAATGCTGATGATAAATCTTTACAGCTTCCTTTTTATGAGGCTCTTTTATGCGGTGGAGATAATATAAAATCTTGCTTTTTTTCTACAAAAGATATGGAATTTATAAATGGTAAAAAAACTCTTAGTGATTTGCAAATAGTTATTGATGAATTAAAACAAAAGTTTAAAAATCCTTTTGATTTTGGCAATAATGAGGGTTGTAAATACTGTGCTTATGATATACTTTGTGGATGTGAAAAATGAGTGATTTTAAAACATACGAAGCACTTAGTGCAAGCGCTGGAAGTGGAAAAACATTTGCTTTAACTATAAGGTATTTAGTTTTGATTTTTAAAGGTGTTATGCCAAATAAAATTTTAGCCCTAACCTTTACAAGAAAAGCTGCAGCCGAGATGGAAAATAGGATAATAGAGACATTTTTAGGCTTAAAAAAATATAGTCCAAATACTCCAAGCAAAGAGCGAAAATTTGAAGCTGAAAAAGAGGAGCTTTTAAATATATTAAATTTAAGCGAAGATGAGCTTATAAAAAAAAGAGATGATTTAAAAGAAAGACTTTTAAACTCAGATATTAAAATTTCAACATTTGATTCATTTTTTTCAACTATTTTAAAATCCTTTGCTCTAAATTTTGGCATAAATCCAAACTACGAGATAGAAAACAATGATGCTAGTTTAAGGCAGATTATAGATAAAGAGTTTATAAAAAAAATCGCAAAAAACCAAATTTTTCTTGATGAAATAAGTAGTTTTATAGTAAACACAAAAAGTAGCAGTTATGTTTTTTTAAACTCATTAAATGAGCTTTCAAGTGAAATTGGAAAAGTAAAAATAGATGAGTTAGATACAGCCAATGAAAATTTAGAAAATTTAAAGAAAAATATCAATGAAAAAGAAGTTGAATTTAAACGTATGAAATCGCAAATAACAAAATATTGTGATGATATCATTAAAAACACTTCGCCAAAAGGTTCGACAAAAACAGCTCTAAAAGAACATAACTCAACAATAAATCAAGCAAAAAAATTAAAAAATCAAATTAATAATATTTATGAGGTTATAGGAAGCAATCTCATACAAAAAGAGACCTTAAATTATAGTACCTATTCTAAAATTTATACTGAACATTTAGGTGCTCTTTGGGATGATCTTAGAAAAAGCTTAAAAGAGTTTTTAAATGAGCTTGAAAAATATAAAATAACTGTATTTTTTAAAATTTTAAATCTTTATTTGCAAGTAAAAGATGATATAAATGTAAGATTAAACAAACTAAGTTTTAATGATTTAAGCACAAAAATTTATGAACTAATTAGCCAAAAAGATATTTTAAATATGATCTATTTTAGGCTTGATGCAAGGGTTGAGCATATCCTAATCGATGAGTTTCAAGATACAAATGTCATGCAGTATCAAATACTTTTTCCTCTTATTGAAGAGATTGTTTCAGGGCTTGGGCAAAGTGGAATCGGAAGTTTTTTTTATGTTGGAGATATCAAACAAAGTATTTATAGGTTTCGTGGTGGTAAAAAAGAACTTTTTGAAAAACTGATGAGTGATTTTAAACAAATAAAAAAATCAGAACTCGATAGAAATTATAGAAGCGAAAAAGCTTTGGTTAAGTTTGTAAATAGCATTTTCAAAAAACCTTTTGATGAGGTTTTGGGCTATAAAGATCAAATTCCATCTAAAAACTACAATAAAGAAGAAAGAAAAAATATTAAAATTTTAAAACCTGAAAATTTTGACTATTTTGATGTGGAAAATGATGATTATGGATATATAAAAGTTTTAAGCAGTGATGATGTTTTAGAAAGTGCGGTTAGTGAGGTTAAAAATCTACTTAATAATGGAGTAAAAGAAGAAAATATCGCTATACTTTGCTGGAAAAATGATAATATTGACGCTTTAAAATCTCTTTTAAAGCAAGAAAAAATTGAAGCAAATGGCATAGGAAATCAAAATTTATTTTCTATTCCTAAAATAAGAGCTATTTTAGAATATGCTAAGTTTTGCATAACAAATGAAGAAATTTATAAATTTAACACAGAAGAGCTTCTTGGTATAGAAGTTAAAAAACTAAACTTAAATCTGCAAAAATCAACTACCCAAAATATATTGTATCTGCTTAAAAAACTAGGGATAAACGCAGATAATGTAAACATTTTACACTTTATAGAAGAGTCAAAAAACTATGAAAATATTATAGAATTTGCCTTTAATAAAGATGAAAAAAATATTTCCTCTAGCGATAGCTTTGGTGTAAATTTGCTAACTGTTTTTAAATCAAAAGGTCTTCAATTCAACCATGTTATTTTGTGTGATAAATTTCAACAAAATCAAAATGATAGATCAAATTTTATAAAAGAATATGATGTAGAAAACTCAAAATGGCAGATAAAATATAAGGTTAAAAATAGAGAATATTTAGATGAAGATTATAAAAATTTTGTACAAAAATCAAAAAATCTCGATAAAGAAGAGGATTTAAACAAGCTTTATGTTGCATTCACAAGAGCAAAAAATTCATTTATTTTGATAAAGTCAAATAATTTAAATAGTTATTTTGGAGATAACAAACTTTTAGATATAAAAGATTTTGAATTTGGTGAAGTAATGGACTATGAGCTAGATAAAAATAAAGATGCTAAAAAAGAGAATAAAAGTATAAATTTAGCAAAAATAAAACCTCAAAAAGTAGTAGCTAGAAAAAAAGAAATTATACCAAATATCCACTCTGTCAAATTTGGTTTGGCTTTTCACTACGCTCTTGAAATGAGTGATTTTAATGTAAAAAATATAGATATTGCACTAACAAAATCAAAAAATAAATTTGCAAAATATCTAAAAGAAAATGACTTTGACGATATAAAAAATAGATTAAAAAATTTATTTTTAGAAAAAAACTTTGCAGATATTATAAAAGATGCTGAAGTTTTAAAAGAACAGCCTTTTAAAGTAAAAGGAGAAATAAAGCAAATCGATCTTTTAGCTATAAAAAATAGTGAAATTTATATAGTTGATTATAAAAGTGCAACTGGCTTTGAAGATGAAAATAAAGCACAAATTTTAGGATATAAAGAAATTATTTCAAATATTTATAAAAATAAAAATGTAAAAGCTTTTATATTTTATATCTTAAAAGATAAAATTTCATTCTTAGAAGTTTAAAATATGCTTAAATTAAGCTATATTTAAGCATATTTTAAATACAATCTCATTTTATAAAATTTATGAAGGTATAAAAATGACAAAAATTACAAAACCTACTGAGGTTAAACGCGATTGGATCGTTATAGATGCAACAGGTAAAAGATTTGGTAGAATGCTAACAGAAGTGGCTACCTTGCTTAGAGGAAAACATAAGCCAAGTTACACTCCAAATGTTGATTGTGGTGATTATGTGGTTATAATAAATGCTTCAAAAGCAGTTTATACAGGACTAAATAAGGGTGAAGATAAACTTTATCATAGGCATTCAGGATATTTTGGAAGCGTAAAAAGTGAAAAATTTGCAGAACTTTTAGAAAAAAATCCTGTTAAACTTTATAACTTAGCAGTTAGAGGAATGCTTCCAAAGACAAAACTTGGAAAAGAGATGATAAAAAAACTTAAAGTTTATGAGGGAAGTGAGCATCCTCACACAGCACAAACAAATAAAGCAAATAAAGAAGGAAAATAATTATGGCAACAGTTTATGCAACAGGTAAAAGAAAAATGGCAGTAGCAAAAGTGTGGGTTAAACCAGGAAGCGGTAAAATAACTGTTAATGATATGGATTTAAACTCATGGCTTGGCGGACTTGAAGCTATTAAGCTTAAGGTTATTCAACCACTACTTGTAACAAAACAAGAAAAATCAATGGACATAAGAGCTGTCGCAAATGGCGGTGGTTATAATGCGCAAGCTGAAGCTGTAAGACATGGTATTTCAAAAGCTTTAGCAGATATGGATGGCGATTTTAGAGCGGTATTAAAACCTGCTGGACTTTTAACAAGAGATAGTAGAGTTGTTGAAAGAAAGAAATTTGGTAGAAGAAAAGCTAGAAGAAGCCCACAATTTTCTAAGAGATAAAAGTTATTTTTTAAAAAGTATTTATGTTTTTTATGTTATAATCACAAATATATTTTTTGAAAGGAAAGGAAAAATATGAAAAAAATATTACTTGCAGTTAGTTTATGTGCATCAACTGCGCTTTTAGCAAATGATGCTAACTATCATTGGGAGTTTACTCCAACAGTTGGTGGAGTTTTACCTGAGGGAAATACAGGTCTTAAAAATTCATTTACATTTGGCGCAAGAATAGCTAAAAATTTAGGAAATGATGTTTGGCTAGATCAAATTGAGCTTGGATATGACAGAGTAAGCAATTTTAAAGTTAAAGATTCAGATGATTCAAATCTTGATTTAAATAGCTACTTTTTGAATTTTGTTAAAGATATTTATAGCTTTAATGACAATTTTAAACTATATGGCTTATTAGGTGCTGGATATATGGACTTTAGTGATGGAAGCGATGCTGATACAGGCTTTGGTCAATATGGTTTAGGTCTAAAATATTATGTAACAGATAACTTTGCTACAAAATTAGAAGTAAGAGATGCTATAACATTTGATCACGGTAATCATTATATGTTCTATAACTTAGGTTTTGGTGTTGATTTTGGCAAAAGAGCTGAAAATATTGCTCCTGTAGTTGTTGCTCCAATAGGCGATGAGGACGGAGATGGTGTTCCTGATAACTTAGACAAATGTCCTGGTACTCCAGCAGGTGTTGTAGTTGATGAGTTTGGTTGTGAAAAAGTTATTAGACTAAACTTAGGTGTTCATTTTGCATTTGATAGTGCAAAAGTAAGTGATGCAGCTAAAAAAGAGATTGATAAAGTAACTGATTATCTAAATACAACTGATAATTACAAAGTATTGCTTGAAGGACATACTGATAGCACAGGTAATGCAAACTATAATCAAAAATTATCAGAAAGAAGAGCTAATAGCGTTAAAAATGTATTAGTTAAACAAGGACTAGAAGCAGATAGAATTACTACTGTTGGTTATGGCGAAACTCAACCGGTTGCTACAAACGCAACAAAAGAGGGTCGTGCACAAAACAGAAGAGTTGATGCTAAATTTAGAAAATAATTTCTAAAAAACCCAAAGAGTGCTTTTTATAGCACTCTTTATTTATTCTTATATGCAAAAAATTATATTATTTGATCTTGATGGGACACTTATTGATTCTACTAAATCCATACTAGATGGTTTTAAATACGCTTTTAATATTCATGATAAATGCTATCCAGGTGATGATAAAGTTTTAAATTTGATTGGTCATCCGCTTGAGTTTATGTTTGAAAATTTAGGTGTAAATAAAGATATAGTTGGTGATTTTGTTCTATCATATAAAAAACACTATAAATCAACTTATTTAAACACTACTATTTTACTTCCAGCCGCAAGAAAAGCTATTTTAGAAGCCAATAAATTTGCTATTTTAGGAGTTGTAACTACTAAAACTTCTTTATATTCTAAAATTTTACTTGATGAGCTTGGTGTTGGAGAGTATTTTAAAGTTATCATTGGAAGAGATGATGTAACTTTTCCAAAACCAAATGCCGAGCCTATAAATAAGGCATTAAATTTTATAAATCAAAACATATCAAAAAATAATATTTTTATGATTGGTGATACTATAATGGATCTAGAAGCAGCTAAAAATGCCAATGTAAATGGCATAGGATTAACTTGTGGATATGGTAAATTTGATGATTTAAAAAACTATAGCACTAATATTTTTAAAACTCCGCTAGAAGCTGTTTTATATATAAAAAATTTATAACTCTAACTTTTTTTAAACTGCTTATTTTCTGTTCACCTTTTTTTTAACAATTTTAGATAAAATATCATAATTATACTTAGTTGAAAAAACCAAAGGAGCAGATATAAATATGAATAATAAAATAACAAAAACAATGGATGGAAACGAAGCAGCGGCATACGCATCATACGCTTTTACTGAAGTTGCTGGAATTTATCCAATAACCCCAAGTTCTCCAATGGCTGATTACACAGATGTTTGGGCAAGTATGGGTAAAAAAAATATTTTTGGAATGCCTGTTAAAGTTGTAGAAATGCAAAGTGAAGCTGGCGCTGCTGGCTCAGTTCATGGCTCACTTCAAGTAGGAGCTTTGACAACAACTTACACAGCATCACAAGGGCTTTTACTCAAAATTCCAAACATGTATAAAATAGCAGGGCAACATCTTCCTTGTGTTATACATGTTGCAGCTAGATCTTTGGCAGCTCAAGCACTTTCTATATTTGGAGATCACCAAGATATTTATGCCTGTAGACAAACAGGTTTTGCAATGTTAGCAAGTGATAGTGTGCAAGAGGTTATGGACTTAGCAGGAGTTGCACATCTTTCAGCTATTAAGGGTAAGGTTCCATTTTTGCATTTTTTTGATGGTTTTAGAACAAGCCATGAAATTCAAAAAGTTGAAGTTATTGATTATAATGATTTTGAAAAACTTTTAGATAAGGATGCAGTAAAAGAATTTAGGGATAATGCTCTAAATCCTAACCACCCAAAAACAAGAGGAACTGCACAAAATGATGATATTTATTTTCAAACAAGAGAGCTATCAAACAGATTTTATGATGAACTTCCCGATATTGTGGCTAATTATTTAAAAGAAATTTCAAAAATTACTGGAAGAGATTATAGGCCATTTAATTACTACGGGGAGCATGATGCAACTCGTATTATCATAGCTATGGGTTCAGTTAATCAAGCATTAGAAGAAGTTGTTGATTATTTAAATAAAAAAGGTGAAAAAGTAGGCCTTATAAAAGTTCATCTTTATAGACCATTTAGTTTAAAATATCTTTTTGATGTTATGCCAAAAAGTGTTCAAAAAATAGCAGTATTAGATCGCACAAAAGAGCCAGGCAGCATTGGTGAGCCACTTTATTTAGATGTTAAAGCAGCATTTTATGGAAATGATAATGCACCATTAATAGTAGGTGGAAGATACGGGCTTAGTTCAAAAGATACTGATCCAGCACAACTTATAGCAGTATTTGATGAGTTAAAAAAAGATAATCCTAAAAATGGATTTACAATTGGAATTAACGATGATGTCACTCATACTTCTCTTAAGGTTGGAGAAAAAATATCGCTTGGAAATGATGATGACATAGAGTGCTTGTTTTACGGGCTTGGGGCTGATGGAACAGTTGGAGCAAATAAAAATTCTATTAAAATAATTGGAGATAAAACTAATCTTTATGCACAGGCATATTTTGCTTATGATAGTAAAAAATCAGGCGGATATACAAGAAGTCATTTAAGATTTGGCAAAAAGCCTATTAGATCAACATATCTTGTATCAAACCCACACTTTGTTGCCTGTTCAGTTGCTTCATATTTGGAAATTTATGATGTTATTGATGGCATTAGAGAAAATGGAACTTTTCTTTTAAATTCAATTTGGGATGCCAAGGAAACAGTTGAAAAACTACCAAATAAAGTTAAAAAAATATTAGCTTTAAAAAATGTAAATTTCTTTATTATAAATGCTACAAAATTAGCTCATGATATCGGTCTTGGAAATAGAACAAATACTATTATGCAATCAGCATTTTTTAAACTAGCCAATATCATACCTTTTGATGAAGCAAAAAACTATATGAAAGAATATGCTAAAAAAACTTATGGCAAAAAAGGCGATAAAATAATTGAGATGAACTATAAGGCAATTGATGAAGGAGCAGATAAGTTAGTTCAAGTAAAAGTTGATAAAGAATGGATAAATTTAGAAGATGAGATAAAAAAAGAAGACTTTTATAAAGGAAGTGAATTTGTAGAAAACATCGTAAAACCAATGAATGCTGCAAGAGGCGATGATTTGCCAGTATCAGCTTTTTTGGGTTATGAGGATGGAAGTTTTGAAGCAGGAACTACAAAATATGAAAAAAGAGGTGTTGGTGTAACCGTTCCAAAATGGATAAAAGAAAACTGTATTCAGTGTAATCAATGCGTCTATGTATGCCCGCATGCTGTTATAAGAGCTTTTTTGCTTGATGAAAATGATGAGGCTAAAGCAAATTTAAGTGATGATTTGCTTGAGGCAAAAGGCAAGGAATTAAAAGGGTTAAAATACAAAATTCAAGTAAGTCCACTTGATTGCACTGGCTGTGAGTTATGTGCTCAAAACTGTCCAAGTAAAGAAAAATCTTTAGTAATGGTTCCTTTAGAAGAAGAGCTTAAAAAAGGAGAGCAAGAAAAAGCGGACTTTTTATTTGAAAATGTAAAATATAAAGATGATTTAATGAATAAGCAAAGCGTTAAAGGTATTGGTTTTTCAAGACCTTATTTTGAATTTCATGGAGCATGTCCAGGATGTGGTGAAACACCGTATATTACGCTTTTAACTAGACTTTACGGAGATCATTTAATAATTGCCAACGCTACTGGTTGTAGCTCTATATATGGCGGTTCAGCTCCTTCAACTCCATATACAAAAGATGAAACTGGAAAAGGTGTAGCATGGGCAAATTCGCTTTTTGAAGACAATGCTGAGTTTGGTATGGGCATGAAAATAGCAAATGAAACTATTAGACATAGAATTGAAAATATAATGCTTGATAATATTGATAAAGTCCCAAATAATTTAAAAGCTTTATATAATGATTGGATTACAAATAAATTTGACTTTTTTAAATCAAATGAAATTTCAAAAACATTAGTTCCTATTTTAAAACAAAATCAAAATATTGAAAGTGTTAAAGAGATTTTAAATTTAAAAGACTATTTGCCAAATATTTCTCAATGGATTATTGGAGGTGATGGTTGGGCGTATGATATTGGTTTTGGTGGGCTTGATCACGCACTAGCTAGTGGAGAAAATATAAATATTTTAGTTCTTGATACAGAGGTTTATTCAAATACTGGCGGACAAAGTTCAAAATCTTCAAGAACTGGATCTATTGCGCAATTTACAGCTTCTGGAAAAAGAATGCAAAAAAAAGATCTAGGCATTATGATGATGACTTATGGAAATATTTTTGTTGCGCAAATTAACTCAAATGCCTCACAAGCAAATACAATAAAAGCAATTATCGCAGCTGAAGCTTATGATGGACCTAGCTTAATTATAGCATATAGCCCGTGCATTGCTCATGGTATAAAAGGCGGACTTGGACACTCTGGAAATCAAGCAGAGCTTGCCACAAAATGTGGATATTGGCCAACTTATACTTATGATCCTGATTTAATAAAAGAGGGCAAGAATCCTTTAAAACTAACTTCAAAAGAGCCTAATTTTGACCTTTATGAAGAGTTTTTATTAAATGAGACTAGATACAATGCCCTTAAAAAAATAAATCCAGAACATGCAAAAGAGCTTTTTGAAATAAATAAGCTTGATGCCATAAGAAGATATAAACAATTAAAACGTCTTTGCAATGCTGATTATAGCGATGAGCTAGTTTAAAACCCATTTAAATTCGAAAGTCTTTTTAAATAAAGACTTTCGAAACTTTAGAATAAATTCATTTAATTTAAAATATATTTTCATTATAAAACTGCAAAACACAATAAATTTTTAACAATATTTAAAATGATAATGAGTATCAGAGATTTTTAAGCAATATTTCTATATAATAACTAAAAATAACAATAAGGAGAATGAATGTCAGTTTTAGTTATAGGAGCCGATGAAATAACACCTATTAAGGCTGTTTTAAAAGATCTTGGAGCTAGTAAGATAGAGCACTGGGATGCTAGAAATGAAAATAGAGTTAATAGAAAGTCAATTCCGCAAGATGTGGAGTGTGTGGTTATGTTAACTTCATTTTTAAATCACAATACCATGAGAAAAATTAAAAGTGATGTTAAGAAAAGAAAAATTCCTTTAGTTTGCGCTAAAAGAAGTGTGAGCTGTGTGTTTTGTGAGTTTTGTAAAATTTTTAACTTAAATAAAGAATTTTGCTCAAAAACTGGTTGCTAAGAGATGAAATTTGGTTTTTTAGCTGGAGGCGGTGAGTTTGTGCCAAGCGTTTTTAAGGAATTTTCAAAAGAAGAAATTAGACTTTTTTTTCTAGTTTTTTATAATGCTTTTGTAAAAGATGATTTGAAAATTCCTTTAAAATATGCAAAATTAGCTAATTCTTTAGAAGAAATTTTTTTACTTTATATAGCGGAGTTTTTGCCAAAAAAATCAACTTGTAAAATTTCAAATAAAATTTATGAAGAACATGCTAGTAAAAACTACTCTTTTTTACTCAGCACTCCAAAAGATAGCGTAGCTAAGATAATAAAAATGATTTATTATAAAAACTTAAAAGGACTCGTTTTTGAAGCAGATTTTATGTTTAAAAACTATGTTTTTAATAAAATTTATAAAACCCATCTGGGAAAAAATATTTTTATAAAAGATGAAATTTTATATCTAAAAAAACCAAATAACGGATATTTGTGTGTTATGCCTTACTTTAATAAATTTGACTTAAAGGAAAAAGATTTACAAGAAAAAATAAATTTTGCTTTTAGCTTAAGTAACCAGTTACACGAAATTTACATAGTTTTGCCTAGACAAAAAGGATTTTGCAGGCATTTACAAATACAAGGATCAATTTTAGATGGTAAAAAAAGCATAAAGTTGGTTCCTTATTCAATTACAAATAAAATAATTCAAAGGAGTTAATGTGAGTTTGGCAATAGTTTATGGAAGTTCAATGGGAAATACCGAAAACGCAGCAAACCTAATATGTGAAAAACTAGGCATAGAAGCTGATGTTTTGGATGTGGCAAATACAAGTGCAGATACTATAAATGGTTATGATAAATTAATCTGTGGTACTTCTACTTGGAATAATGGCGATATGCAAGATGATTGGGATAGTTTTGATTTTGGTTCACTAAAGCTTAGCGGAAAAACTGTAGCAGTTTTTGGTGTAGGAGATAGTCAGGGTTATAGTGATGAGTTTTGCGATGGTATGGCTAAGCTCTTTAATGAGCTTAAAAATGCAGGAGCTAATTTAGTTGGAGAGATAAGCACTGATGGATATAGCTTTGATGAAAGTGAGGCTTTAAATAATAATGGTAACTTTGTTGGTCTAGCTCTTGATTATGATAATGAAGAAGAAATGAACGAGCAAAGAGTTGATAATTGGATAAAAATAATAAAACCTCTATTTTCTTAGATTAAATTTGGTGTTTTAAACACCAAATTTAAATCTCATTTTTACTTTTGCAAATTTTTAAAAATTCTCTAAATTTATCTTTATCAACAATCATATTTTCATAGATATTTTGTGGAATTTCACTATCTAGGAGTATGAAACTTAAATATACTTTCCCATTACTTTTTATCAGTAAAACTTCTTTTTCATCGCTAATTTTTTCTTGGTAAATTATGCTTGCATCGCTTTGATACTCGTTTTTATAAAGCTCATTGTGAGTTTTTATTTCTTTGCTAAGCATTTTTTCTTCAAAATTTTCTTCTTTATCTGGCTTATCGTCTTTAATATCATCATAATCATCTAAATCATTTGATGTTTCATTTACTTCTTCTTTATCTTGTCTATCTTCCATAGCGTTACTAAAACTATCAAATTCTTCGTTTTGTTTTTTTATTTTTTTATAAATTATAAAAGCTATTATAAAAATTAAAAATACAATAGCGATTAAAAACTTATAAATACCACTTGATTTTTCACCACTTTTTTTATCATCTTTTAAAACTTTACTAGTGTTATTTACTATTTTATTTGTAAATTTGACATTTAGCTCTAACCCATCTTGTAAGATAGAAGCATTTGTTTCTAAATTTGAACTGCCTTTTATGCTTATTTCGGCATTATTTTTATTGTTTTGAATTACAAATTCTTTTATAATATTTGAGTTTAATTGGTTTGTAAATTTCTCATTTGTTTGGGTGTTTTCAAGTATAATAATTAAACTATCTTTGTCTTTTTTTTCAAATATTCCACCATCAAAAGCTGAGTCGAAAAAAAGTTTTAAAACTACATCATTATCGTTTTCGACAGCATCATATTTCAGCAAAGTTGCTGAGTTTAAAAAACTAAATAGTACAAAAACACTAAAAATTACTTTTTTCATTTTAATCCTTAAAGATTTCATCAATTTTTACTAAAGCTTCTTTAACGCTAAATTCGCTTAAAAGTTTAACTATAGATGTTCCTACTATAACTCCATCAGCATAAGTTTTAGTTAGTTTTACATCCTCATTTGTTCTTATACCAAAACCAACAGCAATCGGCAAATCACTTGCTTTTTTAATATCAGATATCATATTTTTTAGTCTGCTTATTGGGGTTTGTTTGCCACCTGTTACGCCAATTGAGCCAATTGCATATATAAATCCACTCGATTTTTCTAAAAGTTTTTTTAATCTGTATTCTGACGTTATGCTTATAAGTGGAATTAAGCTAATTTCATATTTTTTACAAATTTCAAAAAGCTCATCGCTTTCCTCGCAAGGAAGATCTGGAACTATAAGACCGCTAATGCCTACCTCTTTTGCTTTTTTTACAAAATTTTCTAACCCATAGCAAAAAATTAAATTATAATAAACTAAAAAAACTAAGCATTTATTAGTTTTACATTCTTTTAACATTTCAAATACTTTATCAGTATTTACATCATTTCGACAAGCTTTAAAGCTTGCATCAAAAATGACTTTTCCATCAGCCAAAGGATCAGTATATGGAATACCAAGCTCAAGAATGTCAATTGAGCACTTATCAAGATTATTAATAAGTTCTTTTGTATAGTTTAAATCTGGATAGCCAGCCACGATATAGCCAATATTTGCTTTTTTACCATTTTTTAATTTTTTGTCAAAAGACTCTTTTATTTTATCCATAAATTCTTCCTTTTTTATAGTTCATCACAGTATCCATATCTTTATCGCCTCTACCTGAAACATTTACAACTATTGTTGATTTTTTGTCTAGTTTAGGGCAAAGTTTTTCTAAATATGCTAGAGCATGAGCGCTTTCAATAGCTGGTATGATCCCTTCTTTTTGTGATAGAAGTTTTAAAGCATTTATGCACTCATCATCAGTTACTGCATAATAATTTGCTCTTTTTGTTTTAAATAAATTTGAATGTTCTGGTCCAACACCAGGATAATCAAGTCCTGCAGAAATACTATGTACAGGTAAAATTCTACCAAATTTATCCTGCAAAACGATAGTTTTCATACCGTGTATTATTCCTTCTTTTCCATTTGTAAGAGTTGCTGCGTTGTATGGTGTGTTTGCTCCAAGTCCGCCTGCTTCAACCCCTATTAAATTTATATTTTTATCATCTAAAAAAGCTGAAAATATTCCCATTGCATTGCTTCCACCACCAACACAAGCGATTATATAATCAGCATTTATGCCTTTTTCTTTTAGTTGAGCTTTTGTTTCATTTCCAATTATGCTTTGAAAATCCCTTACCATAGTAGGATATGGGTATGGTCCAACGACTGAGCCAATTACATAAAAAACACTTTCTATTTCATTAACCCATGCTTGGATTGCCGCTGTGGTAGCTTCTTTTAATGTTTTTAAACCATCTTTTATTTCAACTACATTTGCACCTAGAAGTTTCATTCGAAATTTATTGAGCTCTTGTCTTTTGGCATCTACTTCGCCCATATAAACATCACATTCAAGTCCTAAAAGTGCTGCAGCTGTAGCTGTAGCTACTCCGTGCTGTCCAGCTCCTGTTTCAGCAATCACTTTCTTTTTGCCCATTTTTTTAGCTAGTAAAGTTTGGCCTAGGGCGTTGTTTATTTTATGTGCTCCTGTGTGATTTAAATCTTCTCTTTTTAAATAAATTTCATGTCCGTAGTATTTGCTTAAATTTTTTGCATGATATAAAGGAGTTGGACGTCCAACATACTCTTTTAAAAGATAATTAAGCTCATCTTTAAACTCTTTTGATTTTGCTATTTTTTTATATGCATTTTCAAGCTCTTCAACTGCAAACATTGCGGTTTCTGGTATAAATTGACCGCCAAAATCACCAAAATATGCTTTTTTATTCATGTGTTACCTTCTTTTTTTTGTATGATTATATATAAATTTATTTAAATTTAAGCTAATATTTACTACTTATATCCATTTTCTTTTAGAATTTTTAAAATTTCAATTATTAATTTAGGATCTTTTATACCATTTTTATCTTCAACAAGGCTATTTATATCTAAAATTTTTGGATTATGCTTTGCAGCCTCTAAGACATTGCCAGAGCCTATTCCTCCAGCCATAATAAAACTAAATGGTTCTAAATTTTTTAAAATTTCCCAACAAAAACTAACTCCATTTCCACCAAGTTTTTTTCCTTTATAATCAAATAGTGCTAAATCAAATTTAAAATTTTCCAAATTTGGCAAAACATCTAAAACGCTAAAAACTTTCCAAACTTTTATATTGTTTTTATTTAAATTCTCATATAAATTTAAACTATAATCTCCATAAATTTGAGCTGCATAAAGCTTTGCTTTTAGTGAGTTGTTTAAAATTTCATCTTCTGTTAAATTTGCAAAAACACCAACGCATTTTTTACCACTATTTTTTACAAAGGTTGAAATCTCGGTAGCTGTTTTAAGGTTAACTTTTCTAATTGATTGGGCAAAAATAACACCTAAATAATCAATATCTAAATTTATAATGCTTTTTGCCTCATCTAGGCTTTTAATACCACAAATTTTAACCTCTATTTTTTCCACATTAAGCCTTATTTAAACTCTTATAATTTTGATAAAATTCCCAAACTTTTCCGCTTTTTATAGCATCTAAGATTATTTCTTTTGCGTCATTTGGGCTTTTAACTTTATCGGCACAATACATTCCAAACATTGAATTTAATATAACTATGTCAAATTTTGCTCCACTTATTTCACCCTTTAAAGTTGCTTCTAAAATTTTGGCATTTTCATCACCTGTGCCACCTTCGACATCTTTGTGAAACGCTCTTTGAAAGCCAAATTGCTCGGGCGTGATTTTATATTCTAAAATTTTACCATCTTTTACTTCATGAATTAGTGTTTCATCGCAAATTGTTATCTCATCCATTCCATCCATTCCATGAACTACCAAAGCGTGTTTTCTTCCTAGATGCATCAAAGTTTCAGCCATTAAGCCATTAACTTCTTCTAGGTAGTTTCCAGCTAGTTGATATGTAAGACTTAAATTTGGATTTAAAAGTGGTCCTAGTATATTAAAAACAGTGCCTATTTTTAAGCGGTTGCGAACTTCTTTAACTTCGGCTGTAATTTTATGAAAAAACGGCGCATGAAAAAAGGCTAAATTTGCTTTTTCTATGAGTTTATCATTTTCTTCTATGCTTGAGCTAAAGGGGATATTTAAGGCTGATAATGCATCACTACTTCCGCTTTTACTAGTTATTGCTCTATTTCCGTGTTTGGCTACTTTCACGCCAAGAGCTGCTAAAATAAACGCACAAGTTGTTGAAACATTTATCGTTTTTAACTTATCTCCACCAGTTCCTACTATGTCAAAATAATCATTTGGATTATTATAAGTAACTGAGTATTTTAAGATATTTTTAACAAAGGCAGCTAGGCTATCTGGGTAAAGACTTTTTTCACTTATTAAAACTAAAAGTCCCCCAAGTTGAACTATGTCATAATCTTTATTATGTATCGTTTCACAAATTATCTCATAATCGCTACTATCAAGCGGATAACCTTTTTGTAGTTTTATCATAAATGGTGCAAAATCTTGCATATTTTATTCCTTTTTTTGCTAAATTTTGTAAAACTAATCAAATTTACAGCTACAAAACTTTTAAAATATTTATATGGCAAAATAATAGTTTTTAAAAAAAACATAAAATCCCTAAAAGCAAATTTTGCGTATTATATCAAAAAATAACTTTTGCTTATATTTAACTACTTTTTGATACAATTTTTATATTTTTATTTTTGGAAAATTTATGGAAAGCTTATTTGATATTTTTATATTTTTGGTGTTTGGAACTGTTGTTGGTATAGTCTCAGGTTTTTTTGGTATAGGTGGTGGAAGTGTTGTTGTGCCAACTATGATTTTTATGGGATATAGTATAAAAACTGCAGTTGGAGTTTCAGTTGTGCAGATGCTTTTTAGCTCTATTTTTGGCTCATATCTTAATTATAAAGCTGGAAAACTTAGGATAAATGAGGGAATTTTTGTTAGTTTTGGAGGATTTGTAGGGGCTATTTTTAGTGGATTTATCGTATCAAATGTTAGTGAAATAGTCTTAGAAATTTTTCTATCATTTGTGCTTTTAATTTCAATTTTAAAATTTTTCTTTTCCCAAGAAAATGATAAAAATGGAAAAGCTAAAAAAGAGATTGATTCAAAACCACTTTTGTTTTTATTAGGGCTTTTTATAGGAGCTTTTGCAGTTAGCACTGGTGTTGGTGGAGCTGTTTTTTTAACACCTATTTTAGTGGGATTTATGGGATTTGATATAAAAAAAGCTATTTCAATGGGACTATTTTTTGTAATATTTTCTTCTATATCGGGATTTATAAGTATGTCATTAAATGGACTTGTAAATTTTAAATACGGAATTATGTTAGGATTTGGATCTCTTTTGGGTGTTTATTTTGGTATAAAGTTAAGCCATAGAGTAAATAAAAAATTACAAAAAAACCTTCTTTTAGCCCTATATTCATTAATGCTTTTATTTATGCTTAAAAAAATTTTTGTGTTATAATATCAAATTTGAAATTTTATAAAAGAATAGGAAAATTATGAACGATTTTATAGAAATTTATGGCGCAAGAGAAAATAATCTAAAAAATTTAAATCTAAAAATTCCAAAGAATAAATTTGTGGTTTTTACAGGACTTAGTGGAAGTGGAAAAAGCACACTTGCCTTTGATACCTTATATGCCGAAGGACAAAGGCGTTATATGGAAAGCTTAAGTTCATACGCAAGACAGTTTTTAGATAGGGCTGGAAAACCAGATGTTGATAAGATAAATGGACTTACTCCAGCCATTGCGATTGACCAAAAAACAACTTCTAAAAACCCTCGTTCAACAGTTGGAACAATAACTGAGATATATGATTATTTAAGGCTTTTATTTGCACGAGTTGGAGTTCAGCACTGTCATAAGTGCGGTAAGCCAATTTCTAAAATGAGTGCAAGCGATATAATAAATGAAATTTTAAAGCTTCCTGAAAATTCTAAAATAATTATCTCATCTCCAATTGCAAGAGAAAAAAAAGGAACTTTTGTTGATGAGCTAGAAAGCCTAAGAAGCAAAGGCTTTATAAGGGCAAAAATTGATGGAGTTATGGTAAGACTTGATGAAGATATCAAACTTTCAAAGACTAAAAAACATACAATTTTTGCTGTAATTGATAGAGTTGTAGTAAATGCTGAAAATAAAGAAAGAATTGCCTCAGATGTAGAAAAAGCTCTAAATTTAAGTTATGGGGAGCTTGAGGTTGAAGTGATGAATGCTGATGAGGTTGGAGTAGAAGAAACAAATATTCATTATAGCGAGCATATGGCTTGTTTTGATTGTAAAATTTCTTTTACACCGCTTGAGCCACTGACTTTTAGCTTTAACTCAGTTAAAGGAGCTTGTGAAGAGTGTGATGGGCTTGGAGTTAGATACACAATTGATATAAATAAGATAGTAAATGAACAAAATAGTGTCCAAAAAGGTGCTATCAAACTACTATATGGCTTTAATAAAAGTTATTATCATAAATTTATGATTGCATTTTGTGAACAAAATAATATTCCCACAAACATACCTTATGGTGAGCTTAAAGAAAGTGATAAAAAACTTATTTTATATGGAAATAGCAAAGAAATAAAATTTGTATGGAAAAGACATGCATTAACTCGTAAATTTGAAGGTGCGTTGAAATATGTTTATGAAATGCTCAAAAATGAGAGTGATTTTGAGGATTTTATGACAGAAAGAACTTGTCCAACTTGTAAAGGACATAGGCTAAAAGCACAAAGTTTGGCTGTTTTAGTTGCTAATAAAAATATAGCCGACATAATAGATATGAGTATAGAAAATTGTGTTGAGTTTTTTAAAAATAATAAAAATTTTAGCTATTTAAGCACTCAGCAAAAAACAATTGCAAAGCCAATACTAAAAGAAATAAGAGAAAGGCTTATGTTTTTAAACAATGTGGGTCTTGGATATCTAAGTTTGGGGCGCGATAGTAGGACTATAAGTGGTGGAGAGGCTCAAAGGATAAGGATTGCTTCACAAATAGGAAGTGGCTTAAGTGGGGTTATGTATGTCCTTGATGAGCCAAGCATTGGGCTTCATGAAAGAGATACTTTAAAGCTTATTAAAACACTTGATGATTTAAGGGATAAAGGAAATACCTTAATCGTTGTTGAGCATGATAAAAAAACTATTGAAAATGCGGACTTTGTAGTAGATATCGGACCAGCTGCTGGAAAAAAAGGTGGGGAAGTTATATTTGCAGGAGATGTAAAAACGCTCTTAAAAAGCGATACTCAAACTGCAAAATATCTAAATGGTATAAAAAAAATAAATCATCAAAAAAATAGACCGCAAGAAAATTGGCTTACTTTAAAAAATGTAACGATTAATAATATTTCAAATTTAAGTGCCAAATTTCCTCTTGGAAATTTAGTCTGCTTAACAGGTGTTAGCGGAAGTGGAAAAAGCTCACTTTTACTTCAAACTCTTTTACCAACGGCATTAGAAGAGTTAAATCATGCTAGAAAAGTAAAAACTTTAAAAAGTGCAAAAATTGAAGGACTACAAAATTTAGATAAAGTTATCTATCTTGATCAAAGTCCAATAGGAAGAACCCCAAGAAGCAATCCAGCAACTTATACTGGCGTAATGGATGAGATAAGAAATTTATTTGCACAAACTAAAGAAGCAAAAGCAAGAGGTTATAAAATAGGCAGATTTAGCTTTAATGTAAAAGGTGGAAGATGCGAAAAATGTAGTGGTGATGGTGTTATAAAGATAGAAATGCACTTTTTGCCAGATATTACTGTTGAGTGTGATACTTGTCATGGAACTCGCTACAACGATCAAACTTTGGAAATTTTATATAAAGGAAAAAACATAGCTGAGGTTTTGGCAATGAGCGTGGATGAGGCTTTTGAGTTTTTTAAAGCAGTTCCAAAGATAAAAGCAAAACTAAAAACTATGAAAGATGTTGGGCTTGGTTATGTAACTTTGGGGCAAAATGCAACTACTCTAAGTGGTGGCGAAGCTCAAAGAGTAAAGCTTGCAAAAGAGTTAAGTAAAGCAGATACTGGCAAGACTCTTTATATTTTAGATGAACCAACCACTGGACTTCACTTTGCAGATGTTGATAAACTTGTTGGAGTTTTGGGTCATTTAGTCGATCTTGGAAATTCAGTTTTTGTAATTGAGCATAATATGGATATTATAAAAAATGCTGATTATATTGTAGATATGGGACCAGAAGGTGGAAGTAAAGGTGGTAAAATTATAGCTGCTGGAACTCCAAAAGAACTTGCTAAAAACTATAAAAAAACAGGCTCTTACACAGGTGAGTTTTTGGTGCAAGAATTAAAAAATATGGATTAATTTTTTAAAGGGGAAATTTGGATGAGTATATATTTAATAGATATAGAAAATGTAAATTTAGAACTATTTTTAAAAAGTAAGAATTTTGAGAAAACAGATAAATTTTATCTTGTTAGCAATTCAAATTTAAAATTTTTATTAAAAAGCAAGTTGTAAATTTAAGCTTTTAGAATTCTTTATCAAAGCCTGATATGATTAAGAATTAGATATTAAAAATGATATAAAAAATTAAAAACTCATACAAATAATGCTTTGGCTAAAAATATGAAATTTTAAAAAAATATATAAATTTAGAGGCAGCTTTTGCCTCTAAATTTTAAAATCTTATTTAAAAATTGGTTTTTCTTTACCGTTTATGTTGAAAACTCCTTCATTGTTTCTATAGAAAATTTCAACTTTTTCATCTTTTGTAACAAGTCTTATACCATTTGCACTAACAGCTCTTTTAACATCAAAAGTTCCTAGGTCTGTTACGCTTAAAATTGCACTTTCAAAGTTATCATCGCTATAAATTTTATATGAATTTCCATTTACATCTTTAAAAACTTCTAGTGTTGTTTTTGGAGCAACTACACCGTAATAGTTTTTATAAGCACCATTGCTTCCTGCACAACCTGCCAAAAATAGCCCTACAAAAGCACAAAAAATTATTTTTTTAAACATATTTTCTCCTTAGATAATTAAATTGTGATAGAATTATACACAAAAATCACTAAATTTAAGGAAAATTTATGAAAACACTTACGATTATTGACACTTTTGGCTTTTTTTTTAGACTATATTATGCGATGAGTTCCTTAAAAAGCAAAGATGGAAAGCCAAGTTCTATGGTTTTTGGATTTGCAAATTTTATATCAAATTTACAAAATGAATATAAAAGTGATTATTTAATTTTTGCACTTGATAGCAAGGGGAAAACTTTTAGAAGTGAGATTGATCCAAACTATAAAGCCAACCGTCAAACTCCGCCCGATGGACTTTTAGCCCAGCTTACAGTTTGCATAGATATGATAGAAAAAATGGGACTTTGTAGTGTTTCTTATGAAGGATATGAGGCTGATGATATCATCGCAAGTGCTGTAAAAAAGCTAGAAAATGAAGATGTTTTTATAAATGTTGTAACACATGATAAAGATCTTTATCAGCTGATAAAAGATGGAAAAGTTTCTATTTATAGTCCATCAAAAAAACTTTTTTATGATAGTGCGGCTTGCTATGAGAAGTATGGTGTTTATCCAAATCAAATTAGAGATTTTTTAGCAATTACAGGCGATAGTAGTGATAATATCCCAGGAGTTAAAGGTATCGGCGACAAGGGTGCTAAGAAACTTTTAGATGAGTTTAAAAACATTGAAGAAATTTATGAAAATTTAGATAAAGTACCAAACAAAAGACATCAAAATTTACTTCTTGAAAGCAAAGAAAATGCTTTTTTAAGTAAAAAACTAGCATCCTTATATGATAATTTAGAAATTCCAAATTTAGAAAACGCTAAATTTCCAACTTCAAATCCACTTTTAAAAGTTACAGATATCTTAAAAAGATATTCTCTAAGTAAAATTTTAGCTACTTTGGAAACCCATTTAAATTTTGGGGACAATGATATTAAAAATGATGAAAATTTAGAAAAAAATAGTGATAAATTTGAAGCTATTTTGTTAAATGATGAAAAAAAACTTAAAGAAGTGTTAGAGAAAATAGATAAAGACACAGTTGTTGCTTTTGATACGGAGACAACAGGACTTGATAGTAAAAATGATAAAATTGTTGGATTTTCATTTTGTTTTGAAGACAATAAAGCTTACTATGTTCCACTAAATCACAACTATTTAGGTGTGGATAAGCAAATTGATCAAGGTACTGCAAAAAAAGCTATTTTAAAACTTTATGATTCAAATTTAGTTGGTCATAATCTAAAATTTGACTTTGATATTATAAAACATAATTTTGATATAGATACGCCTAAGAATTATTTTGATACTATGATTTTATCATGGCTTGAAAATCCAGAAAAAAGTGCTGGAATGGATAATTTAGCAAAAAGATTATTTGATTATGATACGGTTAAATTTGAAAATATTGTAAAAAAAGGAGAAAATTTTTCTAATGTATCTTTAAAAAATGCTAGTAAATATGCAGCTGAAGATGCTTGGATAACACTTAAGTTTTATAAGTATTTTGTGAAAAATCTAGATAATAATCTTTTAAATTTAGCTAAAAATTTGGAATTTCCATTTATAAAAGTTCTTTTGCATATGGAAAATTTGGGCATTTTGACAAACACAAAAAAGTTAAAAGAAATGAGTCTTAACTTAGATGATAAAATTAAAAATCTAACTAATGAAATTTATGATTTGAGTGGTGAAAAATTTAATATAAATTCTCCAAAACAGCTTGGAGTAGTGCTTTTTGAAAAATTAAATTTACCAACTAAGAAAAAAACAAAAACCGGCTATAGCACCGATGAAAGCGTTTTAAACTCACTTTTAAATGAGCATAAAGTTATAAAAAAACTACTTGATTACAGAGAACTTTACAAGCTTTCAAGCACTTATGTGGAGCCACTTTTAAAATACTCATTGGAGGATAAAAGAAATGGTGGTGAGGGTAGGATTTATACTCAGTTTTTACAAACTGGAACAAGTACAGGAAGATTATCATCTAAAAATCCAAACCTTCAAAATATCCCAGCAAGAGGAAGTTTGGCAAAAGATATAAGGGATTGTTTTGTTGCTAAAAGTGGATTTAGCTTGATTTCGCTTGATTATTCTCAAATTGAGCTTAGGCTTTTGGCTCATTTTAGTAAAGATCCATCACTTTTAAAAGCATTTAATGATGGTGAGGATATCCATACAAGAACGGCAATTAGTATATTTGGAAGCAGTGATAAAGATAAAAGAGCTATTGCAAAAAGTATAAATTTTGGACTAATATATGGAATGGGAGCTAATAAACTTTCAAATGAGCTTGGAATTTCAAGGAATGAGGCAAAAGACTATATAGAGCGTTATTTTAAGGCTTTTGTTACAATAAAAGAGTTTTTAGAAAGCATTAAAACAAGTGCTAAAAATAGTGGTTTTACAACTACTCTTTTAGGAAGAAAAAGATTTTTTGATTTTGCAAATGCTAGACCTAGGGAATTTGCTATGTATGAAAGAGAAAGTGTTAATACTAAATTTCAAGGAAGTGCAGCCGATATCATAAAAATGGCGATGGTAAAAATTTATCCTTTGTTAAACGAAAATGCTAGGATGCTTTTACAAATTCACGATGAACTTATTTTTGAGGTAAAAGATGAGATGATTGATGAGTTTGGCATGACAGCTAAGGACATTATGCAAAATATTTATAAGTTAAATGTCCCATTAATAAGCAGCCTCTGTGTTGCAAAAAGCTGGGGCGAGTTAAAGTAAATTAAGCAAAAAGCCTTAACTTTAAGGCTTTTAAATTTTTAAATGCAGCTATTCACAGCTTCTTTTAGATTTTGAACATATCCATCTTTATCGGTTATTAAAGCTCTTTCGCAGCAGTTTTTTTCAGGAATTGTCGAGCAGCCATCATCATCGCATACATCAACCATAGCACCTGTTGGTTTGCAGTTTTCCCAAATATAGATTTTATTTCCAGCTGAGTTTTGTCTAGTTGAGGTTGGATTTCCCCAAGTATTTATTATTGTGTCAATATGGAAGTTGTTTTTATTATTATTTACTTCTTTTGGTTTAGAACTTTCTTCTTTTTTTGTATTTTGCATTGTAGTTTTGCCAATATTCCAGTTTGAAACGCTACATCCAGATACAAAAAGAGCTATTATAAAGACACTAAGATTTATTTTTTTCATAACTTATCCCTTTGTTTATTAAATTTTTAAAACTTTATTATATCTTAAATTTGATTAAATATTTTTTATAGGTTATTTAAAACTATTCCACATATTAAAAATTCATAATATTTTAATGAAATTCTTTATATAATATACTTACATTTTAACAAAAAGGAGAAAATATGAAAAAGTTATCAATAGTTCTTTGTTCAGCTTTAGCTCTAAACTTTGCTTTTGCAAGCTCATTAGCTGATGATGCAAAAAATTTAGGTCTTATGCCTTTACCAAAAAGTGAAAAGAATTTAAAAAAGCTAATTGAAGATAGTTCGCCTGATGCACAAGCTTTCCCTACAACAAAGGAAAGAGTTGAGCTTGGAAAAATGCTATATTTTGATCCAAGACTTTCTAAAAGTGGAATTGTTTCTTGTAATACCTGTCATAATTTAGGATATGGCGGAGCTGATAATATACCTGCTTCAACAGGACATAAATGGACTCCAAACCCACATCATGTAAATGCTCCAACAGTTTATAACTCAGTATTTAACTCAGTTCAATTTTGGGATGGTAGAGCAGCCCATCTTGCAGAGCAAGCAGCTGGACCTATGACAGCTATGCCTGAGATGGCATCAACTCCTGAAAGAGTAGAAAAAGTTATTAACTCAATTCCTGAGTATGTTGAGTTGTTTGGAAAAGCATTTGATCTTAAAAAAGATGAGCCTGTAAATTTTGATCTTGTAACTACAGCTATTGGAGTTTTTGAAAGAACATTAGTTACTCCAACAAGATTTGATGATTTTCTAAATGGCGATAAAAATGCTCTTACAAAAGATGAACAAGATGGTTTAAAACTATTTTTAGAAAAAGGTTGTACAACTTGCCACAATGGTGTAAATTTGGGTGGCAATATGCAGGCATTCGGCGTGGTTGCTAAGTATAAATTTGCCAATGTTGGTGACTTTACAGGAGATAAAAATGGAATGGTAAAAACTCCTGTTTTAAGAAATGTTTTATTAACTCAACCATATTTCCATAATGGAGCTATTTGGGATATAGAAGATGCCATAAAGGAGATGGGAAGTATTCAGCTTGGCATCCAAATTTCAGATGAAGAAGCTGCTTCAATAGCAACATTCTTTGAATCATTAAATGGTAAAATGCCTGAAATAATTTATCCTGTTTTACCAGCTTCAACAAAAAATACTCCAAAACCAGAACTTGACTATTAATTTATAGATAAGTTAAGCTCAAAACCTTATATTTTAAGGTTTTGAGCCATTAAAATATAAATATCAAATTTCTAAAAAATTAGATGAAAAATCTGTAACTACACTTTCTTTACTTAAATAAAATTATAAAAAATAAGCTTAGATTAAAATTTTTAAGATATAATTACCAACTTATGGATCATTTTGGCTTCTTTTAAATCTTGCTATGAGGCAAGTGCCAAATGGTTACTTACCAAAATATAAAGGATGGTTTGATGTATGCAATTATCAAACACAGTGGGAAACAGTATAAAGTTAGCGAAGGTGACTTTCTAAATTTAGACCGTTTTGAAGCTGAGAAAAAAGACACTATTGAGCTTACTGATGTTTTAGCAGTAAACAAAGATGGTGATTTAAAGGTAGGAGCACCGTTTGTAGAGGGTGCAAAAGTTGTCTTGGAAGTAGTAAATCTTGGAAAAGATAAAAAAGTTGTTATCTTTAAAAAAAGACGCAGAAAAGACTCAAAATTAAAACGCGGTTTTAGAAGACAATATACTCGCGTAAAAGTAACTGAAATTTCAGCCTAAGGAGTAGATATGGCACACAAAAAAGGTCAAGGTTCAACCCAGAATAATAGAGATTCTATTGGACGCCGCTTAGGTGTTAAGAAATTTGGCGGTGAGTTTGTAAGAGCTGGAAATATCATTGTTCGTCAAAGAGGTACCGCAACACACGCTGGAAATAATGTAGGATTGGGAAGAGATCATACACTTTTTGCATTGACTGATGGTTTTGTTAAATTTGAAAGATTTGATAAAACTAGAAAACAAGTTTCTGTTTATCCAGCAGAATAAAATTTACGGCTTAATGCCGTAAATTCTTTAATTTTATACAAACTTATATTTTTTAATTTACTTATATTTCAAAAAGGTAAAAATTTTGTTTATTGATAGTGTTAAATTTAGCGTAAAAGCTGGAAAAGGCGGCGCTGGAGCAAAAAGCTTTAGAAGAGAAAAATATGTTCCATTAGGCGGTCCAGATGGTGGCGACGGTGGTGATGGAGGTAATGTCTATTTTTTAGTAGATAACAATACTCACGCACTTGCGCATTACAGAGGAAAAAAACATTTTAAAGCTAAAAATGGTGAGCCTGGTGGCGGCAAAGGAATGACTGGAAAAAATGGTGAAGATTTGGTTTTAAAAGTTCCGCCCGGAACTCAAGTTTTAGATGAAAATGGAACTGTTTTGCTTGATTTGGTAGAAAGTGATAAAAAGGTTCTTTTTTTAAAAGGTGGAAAAGGTGGTCTTGGAAATGCAAGATTTAAAAACTCAACCAACCAAACACCAAATTATGCCCAGCCAGGACTTGATGGAGAGAGTAAAAATATCTCATTAGAACTTAAATTAATAGGAGATGTAGGACTTGTTGGATTTCCAAATGTTGGTAAGTCAACTTTGATTTCTACTATTTCAAATGCAAGACCACAAATTGCAAACTATGAATTTACAACCATTTCGCCAAAGCTTGGCATGGTTGAAATCGATGAGCTTAGTTCTTTTATAATGGCAGATATCCCAGGAATTATCGAAGGTGCAAGTGATGGCAGAGGTCTTGGAGTTCAGTTTTTAAGACACATAGAAAGAAATAAAATTCTACTTTTTGTTCTTGATAGTGCAAATCATAGAGATTTAAAAGAACAATTTATAACCCTAAAAGATGAAATTTCAAAGTTTTCTTCATCATTGGCCGAAAAACCATTTGCTATTATTTTTACCAAATCTGAAATTTGTGAAAACTTAGATGAAATTTACAGCACATTTTTAAGCGAATTTGGTTTTGAAAAAAAACAAAATATAGATATTTATAATAAATTTGATACAAAAAAACCATATTTTGTTTTACCAATTTCAAGCGCTATAAATTTAAATATTGATAAACTTAAAAATTATTTGCTTGAAATGTTAAAAATTTTAGATTAAAAGGGGAGTAAATGAGAGTTATTTTTATGGGAACACCAAGTTATGCGGTAGCTATTTTAGATAAACTTATAAAAAAAAATTATAATATCGTTGGTGTCTTTACTCAACCTGATAAAGTCGTAGGTAGAAAAAAAATATTAACTCCACCAGATGTTAAAAACTATATTTTAAAAAATAATTTAAATATTGAAATTTTTCAACCAAATAGTTTAAGAGAAGATGCTATTTATAAAGAAATTTTAACTCTAAATCCTGATATTATAATAGTTGCAGCTTATGGACAAATTTTACCAAAAAACATTTTAGAAATTTGCCCTTGCATAAATTTACACGCTTCAATTCTTCCAAAATACAGAGGAGCTAGCCCTATACAATCAGCTATTGTAAATAATGATAAAATTAGTGGTGTAACAGCTATGAAAATGGGCGAAAAACTTGATGATGGAGATATGCTTGGATTTTCATTTTTAGATATCAGCCATTTAAAAAGTGATGAGGTTTTTAAACAAATGGAGGCATTAGCTTCAAATTTAACAGTTAAAATTTTAAAAAATTTAAATAATATAGAAAATTTTTCTCAATTTGATGCTCTTTCATCAAAATGTTCAAAGATAAAAAAAGATGACGGTTTAGTTAAATTTAGTGATGATGCAAAAGCAGTTTTTCAAAAATTTAAAGCATTTTATCCATGGCCTGGAATATTTTTAGAAGATGGAACGAAGCTTTTAGATATTGAGTTTGTGGGTGATAGTAAAAGCAATGATTTTGGAAAAATTGTAAATTTGGATAAAAAAAGCTTTGATATAAATTTTAAAAACGGTGTTATAAAGATTTTAAAAATACAAGAAAAAGCTAAAAAGCCACTTTTAGCAAATGATTTTATTAATGGAAAAAGATTAAAAATAGGCGATATTTTATGAAAAAAATTTTAATTGCATTTGTTATTTTAGCTATTGCAATGAGTTTTTATAAATATCAAAAAGCAAAAGAAGAGGCTAAAATAGAAGCTGTAAGAAATTTATCAGATGAAGAACTTGAAGATTTATGCTTGAATAAATACAACAAAGCAGCTTGCACGGTTAGAGGCACAAGATTTATAAAGGAAAATAAATAAATGGAAATTTTTTATATTCAAACTTGTTCTTCAACTCAAAATGAAATTTTAGAAATTTTAAAAGAAAATGTTAAAAAGCCACCATTTGCAATTGTGTCAAAAACCCAGACTAATGGTATTGGAAGTAGGGGAAATAGTTGGCAAAGTAGCGAGGGAAATTTGTTTTTATCATTTTGCATTGGAAAAAATGATTTAAATAGCGATATTAATACATCGTCTTTAAGTATATATTTTTCTTATATTTTTAAAATTATTTTAAGCGAGCTTGGCTCAAATGTTTGGATTAAGTGGCCAAATGATTTTTATATCGGTAAAGATAAAATTGGCGGAGTTATAACCACTAAATTTAGGGATATTTATATTTGTGGAATAGGGCTTAATTTGGTTTCAAACGGTGAGTATATTAAGCATTTAGACATAAAAGTAGATATTGATGACTTACTCATAAAATATTTTAAAAAACTAGAAGAAAAAATTTCATGGAAGCAAATTTTTAGCAAGTTTTTGATAGAATTTGAAAAGTCAAAAGATTTTTGTTCGCACATCGATGACAGGAGTGTTTTATTAAAAAATGCTATTTTGTGTGATGATGGATCGATTTTAATAGATAATAAAAAGGTGTATAGTTTAAGATGATTGAGATTATTACTATTGCCAACCAAAAAGGTGGAGTTGGAAAAACAACAACGGCGATAAATTTATCAGCTTCTTTAGCAGTTGCTGGAAAGAGAGTTTTACTAATTGATGTAGATCCTCAGGCAAATGCGACAACAGGGCTTGGATTTAGTAGAAGTGAGTATGAGTTTAATATCTATCATGTTTTAACAGGTAGGAAAAAACTCTCTCAAGTTATACTAAAAACCGAAATTCCAACTTTGTTTTTAGCACCTTCAAATATCGGTCTTGTTGGAATAGAGCAAGAATTTGCAAATAATGATGGGGATTTTAAGTTAATTTTGCAAAAAAAAATTAATGAAGTTTTGGATAGATATGATTATATAATCATTGACTCACCTCCAACTCTTGGAAGTATAACTGTAAATGCTCTTAGTGCAAGTGATAGTGTGATAATTCCTATACAGTGCGAATTTTACGCACTAGAAGGACTTGCACTTATTTTAAACACAGTTAAAATTATTAAAAAAACAATAAATCCAAAACTTATTATAAAAGGCTTTTTGCCAACTATGTATAGTTCGCAAAATAATCTTTCTAAAGAAACTGTTTCAAATTTAGAGCAACATTTTAAAAATAAGCTTTTTAAAACAGAAAATGAGCATGGTTTTGTTGTAATTCCTAGAAATGTTAGGCTTGCTGAAAGCCCAAGTTTTGGCAAACCTGCAATACTTTATGATGCCAAATCAATAGGCAGTATTGCTTATCAGAATTTAGCAACTTGCATTATGGAGATACAAAATGGCTAAAAGTAAAAAATTAAGTCTTGGAAGAGGGTTAGATGCTATTTTGGGTGATGTTGAAATGGCATACACAAAAGAATTTGAAAGTGGAAAAAAAGATTTTGTTTTAGAAATAAATGTAGATAAGATAAAGCCAAACCCATATCAACCAAGAAAATATTTTGATGAAACTGCTATAAGTGAGCTTAGCGCTTCGATTAAAAGACACGGACTTATTCAGCCAATTATCGTTTTTAAAAAAGATGATGAGTATGTTTTAATAGCTGGTGAAAGAAGATTAAGGGCTGTTAAGCTTTTAGGAAATAGCACTATAAAGGCAATTGTTGCTGACATAGAGTCTAAAAACTTAAGAGAACTTGCATTAATAGAAAATGTTCAAAGACAAGATTTAAATCCTATGGAGCTTGCAAACTCATATAAAGAGTTAATTGATGAGTATAAAATAACTCAAGATGACTTATCTGATATTATTAAAAAATCTCGCTCACAAATTACAAACACGCTTAGGCTTTTAACACTTTTAGATAAAACAAAAGAAGCCTTAAGTGATAATAAAATTTCACAAGGTCATGCAAAAGTTTTAGTTGGTCTTGATAAAGAAAAAGAAGAAGAAGTTTTAAACACAATAATTGGTCAAAAATTAAGCGTTAGACAAACTGAAGATCTAGTTAAAAAAATCAAAAGTGGCAATAAGCCAGGAATAAAAAAAGAAAAATTAGATTTAAATTTTATAAGTGAGATTAAAAACCTAAAAACAAAACTTTCAAATTTTGGAAAAATAAGTATTAAAGATAAAAAAATTTCAATAGAATTCAAAGACATTAGCGAAATTAAAAAATTAATCGATAAAATTAGTTAAAAAAATTTTTAACTTTAATCAAACTTTCATAAAATTTATTGTATGATACCAAGGTTTATGTTTTGAAATAAAAGGAGTGCAATGTGATAGAAATCAGTGTATTTGCATATATCTTCACCATAGTAGTATTTATAGGACTTGTTGGTTATCTAAACAGACGCCTTTATCAACCTATGCTTAATTTTATGGATGCAAGAGATGCCGCTATACAAAAGGATGAAAAACTGGCTAGTCAAAATTTGGCAGATGTCGGTTCCGAGGCTTTGGAAATAGAAAATATTCTAAGCAAAGCAAGAGATGAGGCTGCAAAGATAAGAGAAGCTGGACTTAGTGAGATAGAGAATGAAAATAGCAAAAAAATAGAAGAAAAAACTACTTCTTTGGAAAATGACTTGGCTTCATATTTACAAGATTTATCTAAACAAAAAGATGAAATTAAAAAAGCTCTTGAAAAACAAATTCCTGATTTTAGAGCAGGAATAAAAGAAAAATTAGCAAGGATATAATATGAAAAAATATCTATTTTTATTTATTATTCCAGTAGCAATTTTTGCTAGTGAGGGCTCAAAAAACTACGATATAATTCCAAGGCTTTTTAACTTTATTTTATTTTTTGGAATTTTATTTTATCTTTTAAAAGATTTTGCTATAAAAGCATATAATGCTAGGATTAAGTCAATTGCTGATAGATTAGATGATATCCAAAATAAATTAAGAGATTCAAAAGCTAAAAAAGAACAAGCTAAAAAAGATGTAGAACTTGCTAAAGTTAGAGCTAAAGATCTTTTAGAAGTAGCAAAAAGCGAAGTTGAGACAACAAAAGTAAAATCAGCCGATTCATTAAAGCAAACTCTACTTGATTTGGAAAAAAATTATGAAAATAAAAAAGAATTTGAAAGCAAAAAGGTAACAAAAGAAGTTGTTGCTGATGTGCTAAGTCAAACTTTTAATGATCCAAGTGTAAAGCTTGAGCAATCAAAACTTATAGATATCATAAATAAGAAGGTTAGCTAATGAGTGGTGCAATAGTAGAAAAATATGCAAAAGCTGTTATGAGTGAATTTAAAGACAAAGAGCTTGATGAGTTACTATTAGATTTAAAAACTATCTCTCTTGCTTTTAAAGAGGATAAATTTAGCTCTCTTATAAACTCTCCGATAGTTGATACAAAAGATAAAGAGCACTTAGTTATGTCTCTTTTTAGTAAAAAAACATCACAAAAATTTGAGAATTTATTAAAGCTTTTATCACAAAATAAAAGGCTTAATTTAATACCAGATCTTTTTGAAAGAGTAAGTTCTATTTTAAGAACCTCCAAAAACAAATTTAAAGGTGTGATATATTCAAATGAAGATCTTGCAAAAGATCAAATTTCAAAACTTGAATCAATTTTTTCTAAAAAATTTGATGCAGATATATCTTTAGATTTTGACAAAGGAGATTATAGTGGTGTTAAGGTTGATTTAGAAGAACTTGGAGTCGAGATAAGTTTTTCTATGGATAGATTAAAACACGATATGAGTGATTATATATTAAAAGCAATATGATAAGGAGAAAAAGGTGAGTTCTAAGATTAAAGCTGATGAAATTAGCAGTATTATCAAAGAAAGAATTGAAAAATTTGATATCGGTATTGATATCGAAGAAACGGGAAAAGTAATAACAGTTGGTGATGGTGTTGCAACTGTTTATGGTCTTAAAAATGTTATGGTTAATGAAATGGTTGAGTTTGAAAATGGAACTCAAGGAATAGCACTTAACCTAGAAGAAAGCATTGTTGGTGTTATTATACTAGGTAGTATGGACGGCATCTCAGAAGGTGTTAGTGTAAAAAGATTAAATAAGCTTTTACAAGTTCCAGTTGGTGATGGCTTAATAGGTAGAGTTGTAAATGCTTTAGGTGAACCAATTGATGGTAAAGGTGCAATTGAAACAAAAGAAACAAGATTTGTTGAGGAAAAAGCTAAGGGGATTATGGCTAGAAAAAGTGTTCATGAGCCACTTCAAACAGGTCTTAAATCAATTGATGCTCTTGTTCCAATCGGTAGAGGCCAAAGAGAGCTTATTATTGGAGATAGACAAACAGGAAAAACAACAATCGCTCTTGATACTATAATAAATCAAAAAGGTCAAGATGTTATTTGTATTTATGTAGCTATCGGTCAAAAGCAATCAACTGTTGCTCAAGCTGTTAAAAAGCTTGAGGAATATGGAGCTATGGATTATACTATAGTTGTAGCTGCTGGAGCTAGTGATCCTGCTACACTTCAATATCTTGCACCTTATTCTGGTTGTACAATGGGCGAATATTTTAGAGATAACGCAAGACATGCTTTAATAATTTATGATGATTTAAGCAAGCACGCTGTTGCTTATCGTGAAATCTCTCTTATTTTAAGGCGTCCACCAGGCCGTGAAGCATATCCTGGAGATGTTTTTTATCTTCATTCAAGATTACTTGAAAGAGCAAGTAAGTTAAATGATGAGCTAGGAGCTGGTAGTTTAACTGCACTTCCTATTATTGAAACACAAGCAGGAGACGTTTCAGCTTATATTCCAACTAACGTTATTTCTATTACAGATGGTCAAATTTTCCTTGAAACAAACTTATTTAACTCAGGTGTAAGACCAGCTATTAACGTTGGATTGTCAGTTTCAAGAGTTGGTGGTTCAGCACAAATCAAAGCTATTAAAAAAGTTTCAGGTACATTAAGACTTGATCTTGCTCAATATAGAGAGCTTCAAGCATTTGCTCAGTTTGCAAGTGATTTGGATGAAAGCAGTAGAAGACAACTTGATCGTGGTCAAAGAATGGTTGAAATTTTAAAACAACCTCCTTATTCACCACTTGCTGTTGAAAAACAAGTTGTTATTATTTACGCAGGAACAAAAGGCTTTTTAGATGATATTGCAGTATCGGCTATCGGTAAATTTGAAGCTGAGCTTTATCCATACATAGAAGCAAGATATCCTCAAATTTTTGAAGATATAGTTAATAAGAAAACTTTAGATAAAGATACTGAAGAAACTTTGGTAAAAGCATTAAATGAATTTAAAGCGACTTTTTCTGCAGAATAGGAAAAATTAATGGCAAATTTAAAAGACATTAAGGCTCAGATTAGAAGTGTTCAAAACACGCAAAAAACAACAAAAGCCATGAAGCTTGTCTCTAATGTCAAATTAAAAAGAGCAAAATTTGCAGCCCTTCAATCAAGTGCTTATGCTATAAAAATCAATGAGGTTTTAAGCGAGATAGCAAACTACGCACAAGATATTGAAGAAGGAAGTAAATTAAAAAGACTTTTTGATACAAGCAATGAGATAAAAGTAGTGGATATTATATTTGTTACTGCTGATAAGGGACTTTGTGGTGGCTTTAACGCTCACACTATTAACGCTGTTAAAAACCTTATCAAAGAGTATCAAGATAAAAAAATAAAAGTAAGATTAAGAGCTATTGGTAAAAAAGGCATAGAGTATTTTAAATTTCAAGGCGTTGAAATTTATAAAAGCTTTATAGGGGTAAGTTCATCACCTACTTATGAAAAAGCTCAAGAAATTATCGAAGAGGCAATTGATGAGTTTAATATAGGTGAAACAGATAAAGTTATCATGGTTCACAATGGCTATAAAAATATGATATCTCAAGAAATAAGGATAAATGATATAGCTCCAGTTCTTCCGCCTGTTAAGTCTGATATTTCTCAAAATAATTCTGTTATAGAATTTGAACCTGCAAAAAACAGTGAAAAAATTCTTGAAGAATTAATGGTTAAATATTTGGAATACAGCATGTATTATGCACTAGTTGATAGTTTAGCAGGTGAGCATAGCGCTAGAATGACCGCTATGGAAAATGCCAGTAATAATGCAGAAGAAAGAGTGACACATTTAAATCTTGCTTATAATAAAGCAAGACAAGGTTCTATTACAACTGAGCTTATTGAGATTATCAGTGGCGTTGAATCAATGAAATAATTTAAGGAGAGTTTATGAAAGGTATGATTAGTCAGGTTTTAGGGCCTGTTGTAGATATAGATTTTTCTTCTGATTATCTACCGCAAATTAACGAAGCAATCGAAGTTAAGTTTAGCGTTGAAGGTATTGAAAGAAGACTTATTTTAGAAGTTGCCGCTCATCTTGGCGACAATAGAGTTAGAACTATTGCTATGGATGCAAGTGATGGTCTTACAAGAGGTCTTGAAGTTACAGCTCTTGGAGCCCCTATTTCTGTTCCAGTTGGCGAAAAAGTTTTGGGTAGAATTTTCAACGTTGTAGGTGAGCTTATTGACGAAGGCGAAGAGACTGAGTTTGAAACAAAATGGTCAATTCATAGAAGACCACCTGCTTTTGAAGATCAAAGTACAAAAAGTGAAATTTTTGAAACAGGTATAAAAGTAGTTGATCTTTTAGCTCCTTATGCAAAAGGTGGAAAAGTTGGACTATTTGGTGGTGCTGGTGTTGGAAAAACAGTTATTATTATGGAGCTTATCCACAATGTTGCTTATAAGCACAGTGGTTATTCAATCTTTGCTGGTGTTGGCGAAAGAACAAGAGAGGGTAACGACCTTTATAACGAAATGAAAGAAAGTGGAGTTTTGGATAAAGTTGCCTTATGCTATGGACAGATGAACGAGCCACCAGGGGCAAGAAATAGAATCGCTTTTACTGGACTTACAATGGCTGAGTATTTTAGAGATGAAATGGGACTTGATGTTTTGATGTTTATTGATAATATCTTTAGATTCTCACAAGCAGGATCTGAAATGTCAGCACTTCTTGGAAGAATTCCATCAGCTGTTGGTTATCAGCCAACATTAGCAAGTGAAATGGGAAAACTTCAAGAAAGAATCACATCAACAAAAAAAGGATCAATCACATCAGTTCAAGCTGTATATGTTCCTGCAGATGACTTAACTGACCCAGCTCCAGCAGCTGTTTTTGCTCACCTTGATGCAACAACAGTTTTAAATAGAAGTATAGCTGAAAAAGGTATTTATCCAGCTGTTGACCCACTTGATTCAACATCAAGAATGCTTGACCCTCAAATTGTTGGTGAAGAGCATTATGAAGTTGCAAGAGGCGTTCAACAAATTTTACAAAAATATAAAGATTTGCAAGACATAATTGCAATTTTAGGTATGGATGAATTAAGCGAAGAAGATAAACTTGTTGTTGAAAGAGCTAGAAAAATAGAAAGATATTTATCTCAGCCATTCTTTGTTGCAGAAGTATTTACAGGAAGTCCTGGTAAATATATAACCCTAGAAGAAACAATTGCAGCCTTTAAAGGAATTTTAGAAGGTAAATATGATGATCTTCCAGAAGCAGCATTTTATATGGTTGGAAATATCGATGAAGTACTAGCTAAGGCTGAAAAATTAAAAGCTTAAGGATAAATTATGAAAGATAAATTTCAGTTAGAGATAGTTACTCCAAAAGGTACAATTTTCTCAGGTGAAGTTAAATCTGCTCAATTTCCTGGAAGTGAGGGCGAATTAGGAGTTCTTCCTAGTCACGCACCTTTAATAACGCTTTTAAATACAGGCCTTATTGAGCTAGTTGATGAAAATAATGAAAAAGATATGGTTGCTATAAACTGGGGATATTTAAAAGTTGATGAAGAAAAAGTTACTGTTCTTGCAGATGGCGCTGTATATGTTGGTGGAAAATCTGACAGCTCAATAGCTGAATCTTTAGATAAAGCAAAAGAGTTAATCGAATCAATGGGAAGTGAAAATGTAACATACGCTTCAACCATAGCAAAAATGGAAAATATGGCAAGGTCAAAATAAATAAATGTTAGATATTTTTCTTAGTTATATATCAAGAAGCTCATTTATAACTTTATTTGTTTTAATTTGGTTGTCTATTTATTTTATTACAACTTTTTCTATTTTAATTTCGAAGATGATATCCTTAAATTTATGGATATCATCTGAGATGAAAGCACTTGATTCTCTTTTACTTGGTGGTAAAATTTCAAATTTAACCACAGTTGTTAAAAAATATGCAACAGGAGAAACTACAAGAGAAAAACTTTCTGTTTGTAGCGCAATGGCTGAGAAAAACTCTACATCAGGACTTACTTGGTTGTCAATAATAGCCTCAACATCTCCTTTTATAGGACTTTTTGGAACTGTTGTTGGCATACTTGAAACTTTTACAAAAATAGGAACTTCAAATGCAAGTTTGTCTGTAATTGCTCCTGCTATAAGTGAAGCCTTAGTTGCAACAGGTGCTGGTATATTTGTAGCAATTCCTGCATATACTTTTCATCTTTTATTAAAAAGAAAATCATACGAACTCATGAATATTATATCTAGAATTATAGATGTTGTTTTATTAAATTCACAAGAAAGAGCAAGTAAATAAATGTTTGATTATAGCCAAAAGCCAGAGCTTAATATCACGCCATTGGTTGATGTTATGCTCGTTTTACTTGCCATTTTAATGGTTACAACACCAGCTATAATTTATGAAGAAAACATTTCTTTGCCAGATGGTTCAAAAAAAGAAGTTTCAAATTTAACCTCTGAAAATATTATTATAAGAATAGATGATAAAAGAAAAGTTTATATAAATAAAGAATCTATGAGTTTTAGTGAATTTAGTGATAATATAGTATTAAAATCTGCAAATTTAGATCTAAATTCGCCAGTTTATATACAAGCTGATAAAAATTTAACCTACAATGATGTTATGTATATTTTAAAGACACTCAAACAAGCAGGTTTTACGAAAATATCTCTTCAAACAGCTGGATAGTGGAGTCTTTTGTGAAAAAAGATAAAACTATAAATTTCTTATCTTTTATTTTTAGTACTTTAATTTATGTTTTAATTATACTCTCTATGCTTTTTTTTGCATATAATTCAAAAACTAAATATTTCGAAGATCAAAAATACACAAAAGACAAAGATGCCTTTATGGATATCACCGTAATGGACATTGATGATTCTTTAGCTCCTGTATCAAAAGATAGCCAAGAATTAGAGGATGAAAAAGAAGAAATTATTGAAAAAAAACCAAATTTGCAAGATGAAGATGAAAGCTTAAAAACCACAAATAAAAAAGTTCCACCAAAAGAAGAGAAAAAAGAAACTCCTAAGCCTGTAGAAAAACCAAAAAATGAAGAGTTATCTGATCTTTTTAAAGACATAAATAAAACCAAACTTGAGGAAAATATAAAACAAGAAGATCTTGTCCAAAGTAGAAAAAAGAGCGAAAAAACTACAAAAACAACCCAAAAATCATCTTCTAAAAGTAATACATCCAATATAAAGGGTGAAATAGCAAGGGGTAAATCTCAAAGAACTGGAGTTTATAATAAATTTATAGGCGAAGTCCAAAGTATTTTAACTAATGTTTGGAGCACATATAGAGCCTTGCCAAATCAAGATGCGACAGTTGAAATCACTATAAATAAAAATGGAAGATTGAGTTATGAAATTATTGAGTTATCATATAGTACGGAATTTAATCAAAAATTTAGAGACTATCTAAATAGGCTTGAAAACATTCAATTTCCAGTCCCACCTGATGGTGAAATTTATAAACATAAATATAAAATGAAAGATTTGATACGATAAATTTAAAAATTAGTATTAAAATTACAAAAATTTCTAAAGGAGAAATAAGTGAAAAAAATTTTTTTAATGTTTAGTTTTTGCATTTTTATGTTTGCAAACGATGCAACAACTACTATTGTTAATGAGGGCTTGAATTTGCCAAAAATTACAATTCAAGATGCTTCCAACCTAAATGATAAAAATCTTCAAAGTCAGTTTTTTAAACTAATACTTGGGGATTTAAAAGTAGGCGCAACTTTTGATGTTGATGATGGATATTACACAAGCTCATACGAGGGTGATTATAGTTCAAATTTAACAACCAATCCATCACTAATTGTTCGTTATGAATTAAATGGTGATGTATATACAGAGCTAGCCTTAAGAGTAAAAGTAATTGATGGAAAAAGCGGTAAAGTATTATATGAATCAAATTTCTCTCAAAAAAATGGTGCAAAATTTCCTTTTTTAGCACATAATGCAGTTTCTGAAATAGTTAAAAATTTTGGCTACTCAGATGTTGATTGGATGAATAAAATGTTAATTTATGCAGTTTATACATCTTCAGCAAATAGTTCTATTTTCGTATCTGATTATACTTTAACCTATCAAAAAGAAGTATTAAGTGGTGGGCTTAATATTTTTCCTAAATGGGGCTCAAAAGAGCAAGATGAGTTTTATTACACACATTATGTAAATGATGTTGAGCCAGTTATTTATAAGTATAATTTAAGAAATGCTAAAAAAACCAAAATTTTAGAAGGAAGTGGCATGCTTACAGTATCTGATGTAAGTAGCGATGGTACAAAACTACTTATTACAGATGCACCAAGCGATCAGCCAGATATTTTCTTATATGATTTAAGAAGTAGAAATAAAACTAAAATTACAAATTATCCTGGAATTGATGTAAATGGAAATTTTGTAGATGATGATACAAAAGTTGTTTTTGTAAGTGATAGACTTGGTTATCCAAATGTTTTTGCCACTGATATAAATGGTGGTGGGATAGAGCAAATGGTATTTCATGGAAAGAATAACAGCTCAATAAGCACTTCAGGAAACTATGTGGTTTATTCAAGCAGGGAAGAAAATAGAGATTTTAATCTTTATTTAATATCAACAAGAACAGATTATATTCGCCAATTAACAGCTGGTGGAAAAAATTTATTCCCTAGATTTTCACATGATGGTGGGACTGTGGTATTTATAAAAGATTCAAATTATCAAAGCGCTGTTGGGATTATAAGAATAAATGAAAATAAAAGTTTCCAATTTCCTTTGAAAATTGGAAAATTTCAATCACTTGATTGGTAAAAATTTAAATTTTGTGGTATAATTCTAACAAATTTCATTTTAAAGGAAAGTTATGAAAAAAACAGTTTTAACTTCAATCGCGATAGTTGCCATACTAATGGCTGGTTGTAGTAAAAAAAGACCAGAAGTTGCAGTTCAAGAAGCTCCTGTAATGTCAGATGCTCAAATGCTTGCTCAGCTTGCATCTCAAATTCAAAATCAAGTTCAAAATGTATATTTTGATTTTGATAAATACAATGTTAAACCTGAGATGCGCTCAGTTGTTAATAGCAACGCTGCATTATTTAATCAAGCAGGTGCAGACAGAATCAATGTAAAAGTTGAAGGAAACTGCGATGAGTGGGGAACAGATGAGTATAATTATGCACTTGGTCTAAAAAGAGCTAAATCAGTAAAAGATGCTTTAGTTGCAAATGGTGTAAGAGCAGATAGAGTTTCTGTTGTAAGCTATGGCGAAAGCAACCCTGTGTGCAAAGATAAGAGTAAATCATGCGATGCTCAAAATAGACGCGATGAGTTTAGAGTATTTTATTAATAGATGAGAAAAATTTTATCAATGGTGGTTTTTTTAGGAACCACCATTTTAGCACAGGAAGTTTCTGTTTTTGGAGCGGGAAATATAGCTTCTGAAAATCCTTATGGATTAACAGAAAATGAACAAGTCTTATTATCAAATAAAAAAAGAGTTGATGAAGTTGAGAGCAAGCTAAACTCATACAGCGAAGATATGATAGGTGTAAAGAGTGTAGTTGAGGGAACAAATTCTCAAATAGCTAAACTTGAAAGCAGGGTTTCTGATTTGGAAATTAGAACTACTGGTAAAGTTAGCAAACTAGCAAACAAACAAACTTCTGTCGTTACAGAGCAAGATATTTTAGGCTTAAGAAACGATATAGCTGATTTAAAAAGACAAGTTGAAATAATTAATCAAAAATTAGAAATCAACGTAAAAAAAAACCCTGAAGTAGTGGTTACTACCAAAAATCAACCAAAAAAAGAATTTACAAAAAAGCAAGAGACTTTACCACAACCAAATAAACTAGAACCAAAAGAAACGCAAGTAAAAAACATAACAAATAAAGTTGTTGCATTTGATGATATGAAGCCAAGTGAGATTGAAAAAATAGCACATAGGCTTTTTAATGAAAATAAATATATTGAATCAAAAATTCATTATGAATATTTAGCAAGTAAAAAATACAATCTTGCAAAAACAAATTTCATGTTAGGTGAAATTGCTTTCAATCAAAAATCTTATGCAAACGCCATAAAAAACTATCAAGAAAGCATAAAAAATGATGACAAGGCAGACTATATGCCAAAACTTTTGCTTAATGCTGGTATTAGTTTAGAAAAAATTGGTGATAAAAATAACGCAGATAAGTTTTTTAAAGTTTTAAAATCACAATTTCCTAGCAGTCCACAAGCAAAATCACTTAAATAATTATTTATTTCTTAATATTTTTATGATAAAATTAAAAAACATTTTAATAGGAGAATAATATGGAAAATAGAGTTATAACTATGTTTTATGAGTTAAAAGACAAACAAAATAATGAAATTTTGGAAACAAATTTCAATCTTGAACCATTTAAATTTTTAACAGGTTTAGGACATGTTTTAGAAAAACTTGAAAAAGAAGTTTTAAATTTAAGAGCAAATGAAGAAAAAATTATAAATATTTCTAAAGAAGAGGGTGCTATAGAGTATAATCCTGATGGCGTAAGATCTATCCCAAAAGAAGAATTCGCTGGAATTGAGCTAAAAGAAGGAATGGAGCTTATCGGAGAGAGCGAAGATGGAAGAAGTGCTAGAGTTATAGTAAAAGAGATTGGTAATGATGAAGTTATAGTTGATTTTAATCATCCTTATGCCGGAAAAGATTTAGAATTTAGAGTTAAAATTGTAGAAAATAGACTTGCAAGTGATGATGAAGTAGCAAGTGGAAGAGTTGAGGGTGAGCATGTTTGTGGTTGTCATAGTGATGATGATTGTTGTGGTGGGCATCACCACGATGAGCATGAGTGCTGCGGCGGACATCACCATGATGAACATGAGTGTTGTGGAAAACATAAGTAGGCAAATATGAAATACGCTTTTATTTTTCCAGGACAAGGATCGCAAAAAGTTGGAATGGGCAAAGATATATATGAAAACTTTGCTCAATCAAGAGAGATTTTAGATAGAGCTTCAGATTATTGCGAGATTGATTTTAAAAATTTACTTTTTACTGAAAATGAAAATCTTAGTAAGTCTGAATTTACCCAACCAGCTATTGTATTAAATTCATTTATGGCTTATTTAGCAATTGAAGAAACACTTGCTTTAAAGCCAGCTGTTTGTTTGGGCCACTCACTAGGAGAGTTTAGCGCTCTTGGCGTAAGTGATGCTTTTGATCTTTTAGATGCAATAAAACTTGTAAATAAAAGAGGCAAATTTATGCAAAAAGCATGTGAGGGCAAAAACGCTTCTATGATGGTAGTGCTTGGATTACCTGATGAGAGTATAGAAGAAATTTGTAAGAATGCTCAAGATAGTGGCAAACAAATTTGGGCGGCAAATTACAACTGCGATGGACAAGTAGTTGTAGCTGGAAATAAAGATGATCTTGCTTTATATGAAAAAGAATTTAAAGATGCAGGTGCAAAAAGAGCTATGCTTTTAGATATGAGTGTTGCAAGTCATTGTCCTATTTTAGAGAGTGCAAGCTTAGAACTTGTAGGTGAACTAGAGCCACTTTTAAGGGATGAGTTTGGCCCTGTTGTATCAAATGCTTCTTCTCAAATTTATTGTACAAAAAGTGATGCATTAGCTCTTTTAAAAGATCAGCTTGTAAAGCCTGTTTTATATAAACAAAGCATTGAAAATATTGATGAAATGGTTGATTGCTATGTTGAGTTTGGAGCAAGTGTTTTGGGTGGTTTAAACAAAAGAATTACAAAAAAACCTACTTTTAGTCTGTATGATGTAAAAACAATTAATGAGTTTATTAAATACGCAAAGGAAAATAGTTGAAAATAGCCATTTTAGGAGCCATGCCAGAGGAAATTGAGCCTTTTTTAGAAAAATTTGAGTGCAAAAAAATAAATTACGCAAACAATAATTTTTATTTTACAAATTTTAAAAATCATGAGTTAATCATAGCTTATTCTAAAATCGGCAAAGTAAATTCCACACTAACCGCAACTATTATGATAGAAAAATTTAAAGCTGAAATTTTACTTTTTTCAGGTGTTGCTGGAGCGTTAAAAGATGGGCTTAAAATTGGAGATATGTTAAGTGGTTCATCATTAGTTCAGCACGATCTTGATATTACGGCTTTTGGGCATCCTTATGGCTATGTTCCAGGAAATCCTATATTTATTGATAGTGATGAAAAACTTAATCTAATTGCGCAAAAAACTGCAAAAGAGTTAGATTTAAAACTTCTTTCTGGTATTATTGCAAGTGGTGATCAATTTATCTGTGATGAAGAGAAAAAAGAGTGGATAAAAAATACATTTAAAGCGGATATGACAGAGATGGAAGGTGCAAGTGTAGCTCTTGTTTGTGATGCTTTAAAAGTGCCATTTTTTGTACTTAGAACAGTTAGTGATGAGGCTGGTCATAAAGCTGAGTTTGACTTTGATAAATTTATGGTTGAAAGTGCCAAAATAAGTGCAAATTTCATACTAAAAATGATAGAAAAAATAAATTAATTTTTATGCAAATTAGTAAAAAACTTCTTAGAATTGTCGGTCAAACAAATGCAAAATATGAAATGTTTGAAGAAAATGATAAAATTTTACTTGGTTTAAGTGGCGGGAAAGATAGTCTTATTTTATCTCACATCTTAAATCATTTTCAAAAAGTTAGTCCTAAAAATTGGAAATTTAAAGCCGTTACTGTGGATTATGGTATAGGGCAAGATTTTTCTTATCTAATAGAGCATTTTAAAAACCATTGTATCGATTATGAGATTATAAAGACAAACTCTTTTGAGGTTATGCAAGAAAAGGCCAAACAAAATGCTACGATTTGTAGTTTTTGTGCAAGGCTTAGAAGAGGGCATTTATATACTTATGCTTTGAAAAATGGCTTTAACAAAGTAGCTTTGGGACATCATTTAGATGATGCGGTTGAGAGCTTTTTTATGAATTTTACATATAATGGAGCTTTAAGAACATTAGCTCCAAAATATACAGCCAAAAATGGACTTGTTTTGATAAGGCCATTAATTTTTGCAAGAGAAAGACAAATAAGAGATTGCGCTATAAAAAATGAGTTAAAAGTAGTTGGTGATGAGTGTTGCCCAGCTTATAGCATGGAAAACAAAATGCCTCACGCAAGGGCAAATACAAAAGAACTTCTTTTAAATTTAGAAAAAAATAACCCAAAACTTTTTATAAGCTTAAAATCTGCATTTGAAAACATACACAAAGATACATTTTTTTAATGTTTTTAATCTAAAACCCCTCTTTTAAAATTTCATAAAGCCTATCAACTTCTTCATCATTTAAATTTATTGTTGATATGTTTTTGTAATACTCATAAATTTTACTTTTTATAAAGCCATTTTTGCCAATACACTTTTCGTGGGCTGGTAAAAAAGCTCTTGCTAATGCTATTTTTTCGCTTTCTATTTTTTTATCACAAAAAAAGCAAATTTCCTCATCATGAAGCCTTCCTTCAAATTTTAAAATTTGAATATAGCTTTCTAAAAAAACTCTTTTTGGGTTTTGTTTTGCAATTTTTATGGCTGATTGATCTAAAATTTCAAAGTAGAATTTATTAACTTCTTCAAGGTCTTTTAGGTGGTTATAAAAAAGCCTAATAAACCCCTGCCAATATAAAAGCCTATCTCTGTCTAAAAGCCAACTATATCCAAGGTGCATTGTGTTTTTTAAAGTTGGTAAAAAATTAATTGAATTTTCTAGTTCAAAATCAAGTTTATATCCTAGTGTAATTTTAGAGTGTCTTGCGCCATAAAATCTATAGCAGCAAACTAGCAACTCATCTGTTAAAATGTAAACTATACAGTCTTCATCTTTTACTTTTTGAACTCTTAAAATATATCCTTGCATGAGTGTATTCTAGTAAAATTTAAATTTATTTTTGCTAAAATTAAGCTATAAAAGAAAAGATAAGGTTAGTTTTGTTATAATGTTGATTATTTTTATGAAGGTGGTAGAATGAATTTTGGTGATATATTTTCAAAAATAAGAAGAAAACAAGCAGATCCAAGCGAAGCTCCTACACATTGGATTAAGTGTCCAAACTGTCATTCTTTGATGTATTACAAAGAGGTTGAAGCATCATTTAATGTCTGTCCAAAATGTAATCATCATATGCGATTATCAGCAAGAGAAAGAATTTCTATTTTAGAAGATGAGGGAACTTTTGTAGAGTTTGATAAAAATTTAGAACCAGTTGATCCCTTAAAATTTGTAGATAAAAAATCTTATAAAAAAAGAATAAGTGAAGGTGAAAGCAAAACCGGAAGACAAAGCTCAGTCATTAGTGGTGAGATTGAAATTTATGGTATTGCTACTCAAATAGTTGTATTTGATTTTGCATTTATGGGTGGATCTTTGGGATCTGTTGAGGGTGAAAAAATAGTAAGAGCAGTTAAAAGATGCATTGCTAAAACACAACCTCTTATAATAATAAGTGCAAGTGGTGGAGCAAGGATGCAAGAAAGCACTTATTCTTTAATGCAGATGAGTAAAACATCGGCTGCGATTAAAAAACTTGGAGAGTACAAACTTCCTTATATTTCTATTTTAACAGATCCAACAATGGGTGGAGTAAGTGCTTCTTTTGCTTGGCTTGGAGATATTATTATAGCTGAACCAGGTGCTTTAATAGGCTTTGCAGGACAAAGAGTTATCAAACAAACCATTGGAGCTGATTTGCCAGAAGGTTTTCAAAGATCTGAGTTTTTATTAGAACATGGTTTAATTGATGCAATTGTTCCAAGAGGTGAGCATAAAAAATATCTAAGTGATATGTTGGAGCTTTTAGGTGCTCATAGAAAAGAAAATGCTAAGATAGATACCATAGAGCTAAAAACAGAAGATAAAGAGATAGAAGAAAGCAAAGAAGAGATAGAAGAGATAAAAGAGTAAAAGTTGGAAATTTTAGTTTATTCAATCTCAAAAGAAAAAATTGAGTTTTATTCTGAGATTAATGAATACATTAAGATGTCTAAAAAATATGCCAATATTAAAGATAAAGTTCTTTTTAATAATCAAATAGCAAAAGCTCAATCAAGCTCAAAAGATATGGCTTTAAAAGCTTATGATGAGACTTATGAGCCTTTAATAGAGGGTTTTTGTGTTGGGCTTGATGAGGGCGGAAAAATGCTTGACAGTGTTGAGTTTAGCAAACTTTTTTTAGCCAAAAATAAAGTTTCGTTTTTTATAGGTGGGGCTTATGGTTTAAGCAATAATTTTAAATCCAAAATGGATAAAATCATAAGCCTTAGCAAAATGACATTTGCACATAAGATAGCAAAACTTGTTTTATATGAACAAATTTTTAGAGGGCTTTGCATAAATGCAAACCACCCATATCATAAATAAAGAGGTAATATGAAAAAAACAGAGTTGGAGCATTTTAAAAATATTCTTGAACAAAGAAAACAAGAAATTATTGATAATATTAATGATTCTACAAAACAAATTGATGAGTTAAGACAAAATGGCGCTGTAGATGAGTTTGATGTGGCAAGTATAAGCACAGATTCTGATTTAGAATATTCAATAAGTAGCAAACAAAAAATAGAGTTAAATGCAATAAATGAATCTTTAAGAAAAATAGCAAATGGAACTTATGGAATATGCGAAATGTGCGATGAAAACATATCCATTGCAAGACTTAAAGCAAAACCTAATGTAAAACTTTGCATAACTTGTCAAGAAATTTCAGAAAAAAACAGCAATTAATAAAAGGAGGTTTTTTATGAGATTAAAGCATTTTATAATATATTCGCTGATTTATATCGGCTTAGTTGGTATTTTTGCTTTTGTGCAAAATGCATCTAGCTACAAAGTCTCTTTATTAGGTGTTGGGCTTGAACTTCCTGTGGCATTGTGGTTTGTTTTACCAATTATTATATTTGCAATTTTAGCTATTTTCCATGTTACTTGGAGTGGAATTGCAAATTTTAGACAAAGACAGGCTATAAAAAGCGATGAAGATATCTATGAAAATTACGCAAAAGAGATACTTTTAGGCATTGAAAGCGATAAAAAATTTAAAACTGATATTTTTAAAACCTCAAATGAAGTAACTAAATTTTTATCTCCTTGGCATACACATTCAGTAAATATCGAAAATGAAGATATTTCAGAAATCATCAATGTTCTTGAAAAGCTTAAAAAAGGAGAGGTTGTTGAACTTAAAAAATATAAATTAAATAATGACAATCCTTTAGTTATTCAAAATGAGTTTAATAAACTTCAAGAAAATAGCTCTTATGCAAGTGAAATTTTAAAAAATAAAAAAACTCTTGATGATGAGCTTAGTAAAAAAGCCTATGAAGCTGCTCTTAAAACATTTAGTTATTTTGATATCAAAAAATTTCCTTTTGAAATTTCAAAAGATGATGCTTTTCTTCTTGTTGAAAGATATGCAAAAGAAGAAAATTTTGAAATGACAAAAGATGATCTTTTAGATCTTTTGGCTATGTGTGATTTAGATAAATATGGTTATGTAAATGTAGCTAAATCTTTGGATAAAAAAATAGAACCAGATATTTTAATAGCTTTATTTAACAAGCTTAAGTCTGAAAAAGAAAGTGCATCTTATGCATATTTATATCTTTTGTATGAGTTTGGAATGATGGAAGAGTTAAAAAATATTTTAAATTACAGCGACGAATATCCAGAGTTTGAAATTTTAATGGATTTAAGAGATCAAGGTAAAAGTATCTCGGCAAATTACTTTTTTAGATAATAAATGATTGATTTTTCTAAAAAACCACTTTTTTTAGCCCCTTTAGCTGGATTTTCAGACATTGCTTTAAGGGGCGTTGTAAAGCGTTTTGGTTGTGATGTTACAACCAGTGAGATGATAAGTTCAAACGCACTTGCTCATAATGATAAAAAAACTCTTAAAATGCTTGAGAAAAATGAGGAAGAAATTCCTTATATTGTTCAAATAGCCGGAAATAATACCGATATTGTAAAAGAGGCTATTTTAGTTTTAAACAAATTTGATTTTATCGATGGTATAGACTTAAACTGTGGATGTCCTGCTACAAAGGTGGTCAAAAATGGCTCTGGCTCTGCACTTTTAAAAGATATAGATTTATTAAAAGAAATTCTTTTAACCATAAAAGAGTATTCTAATAAAAAATATTTAAGTATTAAAATCAGACTTGGTTTTGATGAGAAAATTCCTGAAATTTTAGTTAGTGAAATAGAAAAATGCGGTGTTGATTACATCGCTATTCACGGTAGAACAAAAGTTGGAGGATATAGCTCAAAGGTTGATTACGAGGCTATTTTAAGAGCTAAAAATGCAACCTTTATTCCAATTATTGCAAATGGGGATATAAGTTATGAAAATGCAAAAGAAGTTTTAAACTATACAAAAGCTGATGGACTTATGATAGGTAGAGCTAGCATTGGAAATCCATGGATTTTTTACGAAATAAAACATAATGAAAAAGTTAGTGATAAGATAAAAAAAGAGATTATTTTATGTCATTTTGATGAGATGATAAAACACTATAAAAATCAAGGAATTATTATTTTTAGAAAGCACCTTCATCAATATTCAAAAGGATATGATGGAGCTAGTGAGTTTAGAAATGAGATTAATCATATAAATGATGAAAATTTAATGAGAGAAAAAATAGAGCAGTTTTTTAGCTAAAATTATTCGATTTAACATTTTTTGGATATTTTGCTAATTAATTATAATAAGCGTTATATTTTAAATAAAAAATAGCTTAAAAAGACTATTGTTTTAAGAAAAAATTTTATAGTAGCCAATACTAGCAACTAAAATTTTAAAAGCTCAAAAATTTAATACTATGTCAAAATTTTCAAAAAAATGCTTGTTTTATTTATGACAAATACTCCCATAAAATTTATCACTCTTATGACAGCTGTTGCACATAAAGCATGTTTGCAACTTTAACAGGAGTTGAGTTTTTGATTTTAGTTGCTATAATTAAATTTCGCTTGTAGGTGCTATTTATAATAACTATAATATAGAAGTTTTAAATAAAGGCAGCAAAATAAAGGTAAAGTTATATTTTAAAACATTATAAATTATGTATTAATTTCATAGTTAATAATAAACAATATTTTTAAATATTGCCTTAAAAAAGCTACTAAAAATTTTTTAAAAAATAAACAATATTTTTAAATCTCTTTCATCTTTGCTATCTCATCTCTTAGGCTTGCTGCTTTTTCAAACTCTAAATTTGATGCTGCTTCAAGCATCTGTTTTCTTAACTCTTTTATGATTTTTGCTCGCTCACTTGCTGGCATTTTTTCTAAATTTTTACTTGCTCTTAAAATTTCAGCTTCATCTTCTATTTTTAAACTATCTTCTAAGTTTCTAGTTGCTGAGTGTGGTGTTATACCATTTTTTTTGTTGTATTCATCTTGATATTTTCTTCTTTGTGTTGTGATATCAATGGCTTCTTTCATTGAATTTGTAATTTTTTTATGAAACATTACAACTTTTCCATTTACATTTCTTGCAGCTCTTCCCATTGTTTGAATTAAGCTTGTTCGAGATCTTAAAAACCCCTCTTTATCAGCATCCATTATGGCTATTAAACTAACTTCTGGCAAATCAAGTCCTTCCCTAAGTAAGTTTATACCTATTAGCATGTCAAATTTCCCTTGTCTTAGACCTCTGATTAATTCATTTCTTTGTATTGCATCAATGTCTGAATGCATATATTTAACTTTAATTCCAAGTTCAAGATAATATTTTGTTAGCTCTTCTGCCATTTTTTTTGTTAGAACAGTTACTAAAACACGCTCATTTTTAGCTATCACATCTTTGGCCATATCGTATAAAATTTCAACTTGGTTATCGCTATTTTTTAAAATTATTTCAGGATCTAAAAGTCCAGTAGGGCGAAGTATTTGGTAAAATACCTTACCTTTTGAAAGCTCTATTTCAAAATCATTTGGAGTAGCTGAAACAAATAGAAATTTTCCTTTTTTATTTATAAACTCTTCAAATTTAAGTGGTCTGTTATCAAGAGCTGATGGAAGTCTAAATCCATACTCAACAAGAGTGTCTTTTCTACTTTTATCTCCTGCATACATACCGCGAAATTGTGGCAAACTCACATGGCTTTCATCTACAATTACTAAATAATCTTTGTTTTTTATCTCATAGTAATCAAACATAGAATATGGCGTTCCACCTGGCTTCATGCCTGTAATATATCTAGAGTAGTTTTCAACGCCTTTTGTTGAGCCAGTTGCTCTAAGCATTTCCAAATCAAACTCAACTCTTTGTTTAAGACGCTGCGCTTCAACTAACTTTCCAGCATCTTTAAAGAATTTAAGTCTTTCATCTAGTTCCATTTCTATTCCTTTTATAGCTTCTTTTAGCCTATTTTGACCAACGATAAACTGACTTGCTGGATATAAAATAAATTTATTTATAGTTTTAGTTCTTCTGTTTTCTAAAAAATCAAAATGATAAATTTCATCTATTTCATCACCAAAAAATTCAATTCTTACTGCTTCATCGTTAAAATAAGCTGGATAAATATCAATTACATCACCATTTACTCTAAAATTTCCTCTATCAAAAAAGTTATCATTTCTTGTATAGCCCATTTCAACTAGTTTTATAAGCATATCTTTTTGTGAGATTTTAAAACCATTTTCTAAAAACATAACCATACCTTGATACTCAGCTGGATTACCTAAACCGTAATTTGCTGAAACAGAGGCTACTGTTATAACATCATCAAAACTTAGTAAATTTGCAGTCGTGCTAAGTCTAAGTCGCTCTAACTCATCATTTATAGAGCTGTCTTTTTCTATAAATAAATCTTGCCTTGGAATGTATGCTTCTGGCTGATAATAATCATAATAACTTATAAAATACTCAACTTTATTTTTTGGAAAAAAACCTTTAAATTCGCTATATAGTTGAGCTGCAAGACTTTTATTGTGCGTCATGATTAAAGCTGGAATATTTAAATTTTTAATAATATTTGCCATTGTAAAGGTCTTACCACTTCCTGTAACACCTAGTAAAGTTTGATATTTGTTTCCTTTTAAAATGGAATTTACAATGCCATCAATTGCATTTTGCTGATCACTGCTTGGACTAAATTTGCTAACTAATTCAAAATTTTTCAAAAAACTCCTTTATTATTAAGCACATTTTTGATACAATCAAGCATTATAACAAAAAAAGGCATAACAATGTTTGAAGAACAAAAAATAGTTCCTACTTTGGGTGATAAAATTAAAGAGCTAATTGAAAAATACAAAGAGGCTACCGATGAAAACGAAAAACTACGAAATGAAATAGTTGCCGTTAAGGCTCAAAATGAAGCACTTACTTCAAGACTTGGAAAACTTGAAGAGGATATGGTGGTTAAAAATTTAACCGAGGATGAACTTTTTAAAGAAATTGAAAATGTTTTAGATAAATGAAAACAATAGAAGTAAATTTAACCAGTAAATCAATCTCAAGATCATATAAGATTAAAGTTGATGATGAGTTTGCTTTGGTTTTATCAAAGGAATTTGCCATGATGAGTGATGGCAATAATGATCTTGATGCAAAAGATTTATTAAGTGCTTTTGTAAAAAAAAGTTATGAAAAATATATGCAAACAAAAGAGTTAAATAAAATACTTGAAGAATTAAAAGGAAAAGAATATGAAAAAAGGTTTTAGTATAGGACAAATGGTTTTTTTAATAGTTGCAGCAATTGTTGTTTTTAAAGTAATTGTTCCAAAATTTATGAATAAAACTGGTGGTGGAATTGCTATTTATCAAGCTGCAAGTGAGTTAAAAACAGGAGTTGATGATATAAGAAGCTATTACTTTAGAAATGGAAAATTTACAAATATTGGCATTATGACAATATCTGCTGGGTTTGAAGATAAAGATACTTTATTTGATTTTGACAAACCTGTAAGATATGGTGTAAATGAAAAAGGTGTTATGAATTACTGCGTAGAAGTAGTTGCAAAGCAAGAAAATGGCGGTGAGTACATCTACGTAAACGATACTTCAAATAATAGTGATGCTTGCAAGGAATTTAGACAACACTCTATTGTGCAAGACTTAAGAAAAGTAAATTTAGCATTTAACTAAAATTTTAGGCTCAAAAAATGAGCCTAAAACTAAAATATAAATTTTTCAAAGCCAAATTTCATCATAGCTCCAATACTCATTAAAGTTAAAAGCCCTGCAAAAAATCCAGCTAACACATCATCTAAAACAACGCCATATCCACCTTTTACTTCTCTATCAATCTTGCCAATTAAAGATGGTTTGCAAATATCAAAAAGCCTAAAATAAATAAATGATAAAATTATAACTAAATAACTCATCCCGCCTTTTTCTAAATTTATGGCAAGTCCCATACTTAAAGTTATCCAAATTCCTATAACTTCATCTATAACGATGCTTGAATTATCGTGCTCTCCACCATTTGCTTCATATACATTTACCTCTTTTATAGCAATTAAGCTTATTAAAATTGCAAGTAAAAAAAGAGTTGTAATTCCTAAAAAATAAGCTATTAAAACTCCTAAAATAAGACCAAAAAAACTCCCCCAAGTTCCAGGAGCTGGTCTTAAAAGTCCACTATAAAAAAATGTTAAAAAAAGTTTATTCATAAATTTCCTTTAAGTTAAAGATCCAGTTTGATAAAGTTTAGCAAGCTCTTTATAGAAATCCTCATAAGTATGAGTTTCTAAAATTCCTGCATTAGGAAAAATTTCATCATAAATTTGCTGTAAATTTTCAAATCTATTTGGAAATAAGTCACTTAAAATAATGCTAGAAATTTCTTTTCTCATTAAAATTGGCGGTGGTAAAACTCCATTTAAAAGAAGTGTTCTTATGGTTGGACTGTGGTATTTTATATGATGATGTTGCCCGTGAGGGCATGTTTTTACACTAACTATTGTTTTGCATTCATTGCAATAAACATATTCAGGCATTACTAAAATTTCAATATCAAAGTTTTTTCTTATTTTATCAATTATAGTATGAGCTTGATTATCATCAAAAAACATTCCAATTGAGCCGTGATTTTGTCCAATTATTATTTTATTTGCACCAAAATTATATGCAGCGATACACTCAAGCTCTGGATTTTTATGAGCTGAAAAAAGTGTTGTGTTTTCTAAATCTATTAATAAAACCTTATCTTTTGGTAAAAAGTTATTTATAAAATACTCTATTGTTTTTTTTCTAAGAGCGTGGTTTAGTCTATTTTCTCGTGTGCTTCTTAAAAGAAATATTATTAAAAAATCAGCCTTATCAATAGTTAGTCTAATAAGCCTTTCATGGACTCTATGAAAAGGATTTGCACAAAGCATTAGTGATGTTACTTTTTTTAGATTAAGTTCTTTTTTTAAAGTTTGAATTTTGTTTTTTATCAAAGCTATTTTATCTTCATAAATTTTTATAAGCCCACTTATGCAAAAACTTCCTACAAGCTCATCATTTGGGCTACTTGATGCATCAGCTTCAAATATTGAAAAAAACTTCCAATACCCTTTAAATCTAAAATTATTTGTTACAATTATTTCTCCAACTATTTTTTCTTCACACTCTAAAAGTAAAGTTTGTGAAAATTGGGCATTTTTTGCGATTTTTTGATTTTCCTCTCCAGCTGGAGCAAAAATATAGGCATAAGGGATAAGCTCTTTGTTTAAATACCCACTTTGTATAACCTCATCTATTTCATTTTCATCCATTAATTTATCAAAATTTGATAAAATTTGATTTTTTATAAGAGTTAGAGTTCCAAGGGTTTCTCTTGAAATTTTTAGAGTTTTATTTTTGTTTTTGGATGCCATATTTTTTTCTCTTTTCCCACAAAGATTTTCTTGAAATTCCAAGTTTTTTTGCTAAATCAGTATCTGAAAAAAGCTTTTGATTTTCTTTTATTATGTATTCAAAATACTCATCAACCGATAAAATTTCACCTTGAGCTATGCTTGGTTTATTGTCCTCAATAAGTGTGATTTGATCAAAGTTACTTGTATTTTCTAAGCCCATTCCATTTATGATAACTGGTTTGTTTTGAACTATTTCAAAAAGTCTTGTTTGATCTTTTAAAAGATTAGCGTTTAAAAGATAAATTGGCATATCAAAACTTTCATTTTCTAGTGTTAAAAGTGCATCAGACTCATTTAAAAACAGTATCTTAATACCTTTTTTTGTCCATTTTGAGTATTCATAAACAAATTTATCTGCCATTTTTTTTGAATTTGTTTCTATAAAAAGTGGAAATTTTAAAGATTCAAAGTTAAACTCAGGTATTTTTACAGAGGCAAAACTTTTTTCAAAATAGTTCATAAAAGAGTTATTTATAATTTTTAATTTATTAAATTCTTCAAAATGATTTATTTTTCTTATCAGCTCTTCTACCATAAATGGTTTTTGAATATAATCATTTGCTCCTGCTTTTATCGGGCGAGATACTGTGTCGTTGCTGATATATGGGATTAGCAAAATTATAATGGAACTTTTAAATTTTTTAATTATTTCATATATTTCTTCACCAAAAATACTTGTTGATAAAAGAACAGCATCTTTTTTTGAAGTATTTAATATATCTTTTATCTTTGTTAAAATCTCGCAATTATGTCCCAAAGAAGTAAGCTTATTTGCAATACTTTGAGCTAGGTATGCCTCATTTTCTACTATTAAAATATTCAAGCTTTTGTCCAATCAAAGTATTTAACCATAACACTTGCCATTACACTAACTCCCTCATTTCTTCCAATAAATCCAAGTTTTTCTGTTGTTGTAGCTTTTATATTTACTCTATTTATACCTAAAATTTCACTCACTTTTTTTTGCATATCTTTTTTAAAAGATCCAAGTTTAGGACTTTGGGCTATGATTGTGATATCTGCATTTACTACTTCATATCCATAGCTTTTTATCTTTTTAAGTATATCTTTTAGTAAAATAACTGAACTAATATCTTTAAATTTTTCATCATTATCAGGATAAAGCTCTCCAATATCTCCAAGCCCACATGCTCCAAGTAAGGCATCAGATAATGCATGAAGTGCCACATCTCCGTCACTATGAGCAATAAAATCATACTCACAAGGCACTTTTATGCCACAAAGCATTATCCCATTTCCATTTGTAAATTTATGCACATCAAAGCCGTTGCCAACAAAAAAGTCATTTGCAGGTGCTTTTAGGCAAATTTTTTTTAAATCATCCTTATAAGTTATTTTAAGTGCTTTTTCATAACCCTTTACAAAGCCAAGTTTTCCGCCAACGCTTTTGATAGCTGCACTATCATCTGTGAAAATTTCATCTTTTAAAAGAGCTTTTTTTAATAAATTTGTTTTGCTTAATTGCGGTGTTTGGATTAATTTTATTTTTTTTCTATCTATTAAATTTATATCTAAATATGCAGTATCTACAACTTCTAAATATGGACTTATGCAGTCAAAACCTTCATCTTTTTTTGAGATTATTTTTTCTATCATCTCTATGCTAACTCCAGCTCTAGCTACATCACTTACTAAAACCCACTCACTATTTACCAAATTTAAAGCATTTTTAAGTGAAATTTGCCTTTCATCCCCACCTTCTACAAATTTAAAACCATCATCAAAGCTTTTCATATACTCTAAATCATCTTTATTTGAAACGATAATAATATCATCAAAATATGGCTTAAATTTATTAGCCATATACTGCCAAAGAGGTTCGTGCCCAACCCTAATCCACTGTTTTTTTACACCAAGATTAAATCTAGTTGAACCTCCAGCAGCCAAAAGTATTAAAGAAATCAAATTTTGCCTTTTATTTATAAAGTTGTAGTATTATACATAAAAAAAGCTTTTAAATTTGTTACAAGGAAATTTATATGAATAAAAATGAAGTTTTAGAAAAACTTAAAAGTGTTATTTATCCAGGCTTTAAAAAAAGTATTGTTGAGTTTGGATTTGTAAAAAATATTGAGATTGGAGATAGAGTTTTTATAGAAGTTGAGATAGTTTCAAGTAAACCCGAAGTTGCTCAAAAGTTAAAAAAAGATATCTCAGACATAATTCCAAATAGTGAAGTTTTAATCAAGCAACCTCAAATTCAAAAAGAAAAAAGCAATACAATAAGCGGTAAAAATATTGCTCCTCAAATTAAACATTTTGTTATGGTAAGTAGTGGAAAAGGTGGTGTTGGAAAAAGCACAACAACTGTAAATTTAGCTATTTCTATGGCAAAACTAGGCTTTAAAGTAGGTGTTTTAGATGCTGATATTTACGGACCAAATATTCCTAGAATGCTTGGATGCGATAAAGTAAAGCCTGTCGTTGTTGGAAATATGTTAAAGCCTATCTTAACTCATGGCGTGCAGATGATGAGTATGGGAATTTTAATTGAAAGTGGTCAAGGGCTTATGTGGAGAGGTGCGATGATAATGAAAGCAATAGAGCAACTCTTAAGAGATGTTTCTTGGGATGAGCTTGATGTGCTTTTTATCGATATGCCACCAGGAACTGGAGATGCGCAAATAACTCTTGCACAAAGTGTTCCAGTAACTGCTGGAGTTTGTGTTACAACACCACAAGTTGTAGCTATGGATGATACTGCAAGAAGTCTTGACATGTTTGAAAAACTTCATATTCCAATTGCTGGAGTTATAGAAAATATGAGTGGATTTATCTGCCCTGATAATGGCAAAGAGTATGATATTTTTGGAAAAAGTGGAAGCAGTGAACTTGTAAAAAAATACAATACTGAAATTTTAGGTGAAATTCCAATAGAAATTGCTATTAGAGAAGGTGGAGATAGCGGAAAGCCAGTAAGCTTTTATGAGCCAAATAGCATAAGTGCTAAAAGATATGAAAAAGCATCTTCTAGACTTTGGGAAATAATGCAAAATATAGATAAAGAAAACTTAGCTGGAAATGAGGCAATTCAACCACGAACTGATGGCAAGGCAAATTGTCATTAAAATTTAAAAAAGGAAAAAAATGAATAAAATTAAAAATATAGATGAGTTTAACAAATTTGTTGATGAAATTAAAAAAAGTAAATTTTATAAAGAGCCGATAGCTTGGGCTTTTGGAAGAGTTAATAAAGGCATTGTTGATACAAAAAAAACTTTAAGTGTTGATTATGCAGTTGTTAATTATAAAGAAAATTTAGGCTCAGCAGCAGTTGTTTTATGGGCTTTAAATGAATGCGGTGTTAAGTTAGGCTTAAATGATAGTGAGGTTGTTTTTGAGATAGATGATAAAATTACAAAAAAAGTTTTAAGTGTATTTGAGTTTTTAAAAGATGAGGCTGAGGGAAATAAACATAAAAATTTACAAAATTTAATGGTTATAAATGAAATTTTAACTAATAGCGAGTATGGTGATGAAAATCACTTTTGCGTTACTTTTTTATTTAGTGATGAAAAGCCAAAAAGTGTTGCAAGTGTTTATTTAAAACTATATCTTTTATCTCTTGGTAAGGTTGAGCTTAGGAGTATAAATTTAGATGGAGCTTTTGGAGTTCTTCCAAATGTTGCTTGGGATGAGTTTGCAAAACCTGTTGAACTTGAATGGTTAAGAGAAAATGAGATATTTTTAAAGATGAGTGGTGCATATCCAGTGATTTCAAGTGTTGATAAATTTCCAAGGTTTTTAAATCATATTATTCCTGATGATAGTGTTAGAATTTTAGATGCCGCAAAAGTTAGAATGGGCGCTCAAATAGCAAATGGAACAACAGTAATGCCAGGAGCAAGTTATATAAACTTTAACGCAGGAACTACTGGAAAAGTTATGATTGAAGGAAGAGTTTCAAGCTCAGTTGTAGTTGGAGAGGGAACTGATATTGGTGGTGGAGCAAGTATTTTAGGTGTTCTTAGTGGCACAAGTGGAAATCCAATAAGTATTGGAAAAAGATGTCTTTTAGGGGCAAATTCTGTTACTGGAATTCCATTGGGAGATGATTGCATAGTTGATGGTGGAATTGCTATTTTAGAGGGCACAAAAGTTTATATTGATGAAAAAAATAGAACTTCACTTGGCAAAATAAATCCAAATTTTGATTTTAAAAACGAAATTTATAAGGCAAAAGAGTTGGCAAATTTAAATGGACTTCATTTTAGACAAAATAGCCAAACTGGACAAATAACTGCAAGTTCAAGTAAAAAAGCAGTTAAGTTAAATAAAGATTTACATTAAGGGTGAAATGTGGTTGAAGTACATGGTTTAACTATGAGATTTGGTACTCAGTTATTGTTTGAAGATATTAATTTAAGCCTTGATAAAGGAAATAGATATGGACTTATTGGTGCAAATGGAGCTGGTAAATCAACATTTTTAAAAATTTTAAGTGGTGAAATAGAAGCAAGCAGTGGAGAGGTTTTAATTGATAGTGGTTTAAAAGTTGGAGTTTTAGGTCAAGATCAGTTTGCTTTTGAAAATTTTACTTTAAAAGATGCGGTTTTGTATGGAAATAAACGGCTTTATGATGCAGTTAAGGAAAAAGAAAAGCTTTACTTAAGCGAGGAATTTACAGATGAAATAAATGAGCGTTTAGGTGAGCTTGAGATGATAACAGCCGAGGAAGATCCAACTTATGAGTATGAAACAAGATGTGAAAAAATTCTCTCATCTTTGGGGCTTAATGAGTATGATAAATTAATGAGTGAGGTTGAAAACTCAGATAAATTTAAAGTTTTATTAGCTCAAGTTTTATTTCCAAAACCAGATGTGCTTTTTTTAGATGAACCTACAAACAACCTTGACATTGAGGCAATTTCATGGCTTGAAAATGAGCTTAATCATCACGCTGGAACACTTGTTGTAATAAGTCATGATAGACACTTTTTAAACAGAGTTTGCACTGATATTTTAGATGTTGATTTTAAGCGTATTAGAGAGTTTACAGGAAATTATGATGACTGGTATATTGCCTCAAATTTGATGAATAAAAAAGCCCAAATGGAAAGAGATAAAAAGCTAAAAGAAAAAGAGGAATTAGAAAAATTTATCGCTCGTTTTAGTGCAAATGCTAGTAAGGCAAAACAAGCAACAAGCAGACAAAAAAGACTTGATAAGCTTGATATTAGTGATGTTATGACAAGTTCTAGAAGAGAGCCAAGTATTTTATTTCGCCCAAATAGGGAAATAGGAAATGAATTAATTAGTCTAAATGAAATTTCAAAAAAATTTGATAAAAAAGTAATTTTAGATAATTTTAACTTTAAACTTGAAAAGGGTGATAAGGTTGCAATAATTGGTAAAAATGGTGTTGGAAAAAGCACACTTTGTAAAATCATAATGAATGAAATTGCCCCTGATAGTGGAAATGTACATATTGGAGCAACTATTGAGCTTGGGTACTTTGCACAAGACATAAATAATAAATTAACAAGCAATTTAAAGCTTTATGAATATCTACAAGATAATAAAAATAAAGATTTAGATGAAATTAGAAAATGTCTTGGTAGGATGCTTTTTAGCGGGGCTGAGCAAGAAAAAAGCGTAAAAGATCTAAGTGGAGGTGAAAAACATCGCGTAATGCTTAGTAAATTAATGCTAATAAAGCCTAATTTGCTTATTTTGGATGAGCCAAACAATCACCTTGATTTAGAGGCAATTATTGCTTTAGGTGAAGCACTTTATCAATTTAAAGGAAGTGCAATTTGCGTAAGTCACGATAGAGAGTTAATTGATGCTTTTGCAAATAGAATACTTCATCTAAAAGGTGATGGAGAAATAGTTGATTTTAGGGGAACTTTTGAAGAGTATAGACAAAGTTTGGGTCAAGATTAACGCTAAAGAGGTTGAGGTTAAAAATGGTACAAAATTGCTTGAAATTATAAAAGACTTTAAATTTGACATTAACCATATTGCTGTTGAAAAAAATGGCGAAATTTTAAGCAAAAATCTTTGGAAATACGATCTTTTAAGCAAAGATGATAATTATGAAATAGTTGAGTTTGTAGGTGGCGGATAGTATTTTATGCAAAAAAAATATTTTGAAAGTGAAATTTACAAAAGAAATGATGAGTTAGTTACAAAAAAAGTTAAAAATGCTAAAGTTGTGATTTTAGGGCTTGGTGGACTTGGTTCAAATATCGCTTCTATGCTTGCTAGAGTAGGAGTTGGAAATTTAAAACTAATTGATTTTGATAAGGTTGAATTAAGTAACTTAAATCGTCAGTTTTATAACAAAACCCATATTGGACTTTTTAAAACAGATGCCTTAAAATCCGAACTTGAGCTAATAAATCCTTATTTAAATTTTGAAATTTTAAATTTAAAAATTACAAGCCAAAATTTAAATTCCGTTTTAAAAGATGATTTTTTAATATGTGAGGCTTTTGATAATGCTGATTTAAAAGCCTTACTCATGGATTACGCTTCTAAAAATTTAGATAAATATTTTGTTTTTGGAAGTGGAATGGGCGGATATGAGAGTTCAAATTTAATGAAAGTAAAAAGATTTGGTGCAAACTGCTATATTTGTGGCGATTTTAGTTCAAAAGCATCATTAATGGCTCCAAAGGTTGTGCAATGTGCTTCAATGCAGGCAAATACAATTTTAAGAATTATTATGAATGAGTTTGAAATTTAGCATTTAAATTTTTAAAAATTTATCATTTTATAAAACTAAAACAGTAGAATTTTATTTATTTTAATTATAAAAGGATAATTTTTATGGAAAATGATAATCTAAAATTAGGCGAATATGAGTTTAAATCAAGATTTATTTTAGGTTCAGGCAAGTTTAATCCAGAATTAATAAAAGCTTGTGTGGATGAAGCAGGGGTAGAGATTATAACATTAGCACTTAGACGAGTAAATGAAAGCCAAAATAAAAATATCCTTGATTTTATCCCTAAAAATATTACTATTTTACCAAATACAAGTGGCGCTAGAAATGCAAATGAGGCTGTAAGAATCGCAAGACTTTGCAAAGAACTTAATGTTAGCAAATTTATAAAACTTGAAGTTATAGATGACTCAAAATATCTTTTTCCAAATAATTATGAAACTTTAAAAGCAACTGAGATTTTAGCAAAAGAAGGCTTTATAGTTATGGTTTATATGCATGCTGATTTGGGCATTGCAAGAAGTTTAGAAAGTGCAGGAGCAGCAGCTATTATGCCTCTTGCATCTCCAATTGGCAGTAATCAGGGCTTAACTCAAAAAGAAATGATTAAAATATTAATAAATGAGATTAAAACTCCAATTATTGTTGATGCTGGCATTGGTAGACCATCACAAGCTTGTGAAGCTATGGAAATGGGATGTGACGGGGTTATGGTAAATACCGCAGTTGCAACAGCTAGAAATTTACCACAAATGGCAAGAGCTTTTAAAAACGCTGTAATTGCAGGTCGAGATGCTTATTTAGCAGGTTTTGGAAGAGTTAAAAAAACAGCTTCGCCAAGTTCGCCATTAACTGGATTTTTAAGAGATTAAAATTATGAAAAATTCTAATCCATTCGCATATCAAAACGGCATGATTGATATAAAAAGTGATATTTTAAAAATAGTTTTAGATGAAACTTCTAAAATTGAGTATAAAAACTATACAAAAAATGATATATATAAGGCATTAAATTCTAAAATTAGAACGCAAAATGATTTAAAAGCGCTTTTAAGCATTGAAGCAGGGGAGTGTTTAGAAGAAATTGCAGAAGTTTGTAAAAATGAAACAAGAGCAAAATTTGGTAAGAATATAAATATTTTTACTCCACTTTATATATCAAATTTTTGTGATAGTCATTGCGTTTATTGTGGATTTAATACAAAAAATAATATTAAAAGAGCAAAACTAAGTCTTGAAGCTATAAAAACTGAGCTTATAAATATAAAAAAAACAGGCTTAGAAGAAATTTTGATTTTAACAGGAGAAAGTAGAGTTAACTCAGATGTAGAATATATCGCTAAAGCATGCAAAATGGCAAGTGGGTATTTTAAAATAGTTGGAGTTGAAATTTACCCATTAAATGTTGATGAGTATTCATTTTTACATGAAAACGGAGTTGATTATGTAAATGTCTATCAAGAAACATATAATCCTTCGAAATATCAAAAAATTCACCTACTTGGTGAAAAAATGAGTTTTATATATCGTTTTAATTCTCAAGAAAGGGCAATTTTAGGTGGTATGCGTGGTGTTGGGTTCGGTGCACTTTTAGGTATTGATGATTTCAGAAAAGATGCTTTTGCTACTGCGCTTCATGCAAATTTAATATATCAAAAATATCCGTTTGTTGAAATCTCACTTTCAGTTCCAAGGCTTCGTCCTGTTATAAATAACTCTCGAATAAACCCACGCGATGTTCATGAAAAAGAGCTTTTGCAAGTAGTTATGGCATATAGGCTTTTTATGCCACATGCAACTATTACGATTTCAACTAGGGAAAGAGCTGGATTTAGAGATAATGCCATTAAGATTGCAGCCAACAAACTTTCAGCTGGAGTAAGTGTAGGAATTGGTGGTCATAGTAAAAAAATAGGCGATGAACAATTTAATATAAATGATGAAAGAAGTGTTGATGAGGTTTGCAAAAGCGTTGAAAATAGTGGATTTTATCCTTTAATGAGTGAATATATTTATGTCTAATTTAGTTGTAATTACTGATTTAAAGCTTTGCGAGGACAATATTTATAAAAGAGTTTTTAAATTTTTAAATTATGGTGCAAATGTAGTTTTAAGAGCAAAAGAACTTAGTGAAAATGAGTATTTTAAATTTGCAAATGAGGTTTTTAAATCTTGCGCTAGTTTTAAAGAGCAAATTTTTATACATAAATTTGTAAATATTGCATTGAGCTTGGAATGTAAAAATATCTGGTTACCACTGAAAGAGCTTGAAATCTACAAAGGTGATTTAGTTAAATTTGATAAAATTGTAGCCTCAACTCATAGTGTAGATGAAGTAAAAAGTGCTTTAAATTTAGGAGCTAGTTCAATCTGTCTAAGTCATATTTATAAAACTGATTGTAAATTTAATCTTGCCCCAAAGGGGTTAAATTTAATTAATGATGTAAGAAAATTTTATAATGGTGAAATTTACGCACTTGGCGGGATAAATAGTTCAAATTTCAAGAATTGTTTAAACACAGGAGCTAATAAAATTTGTATAATGAGTGAAGCTATGAAATGCAAAGATGAAAGTGAGTTTGTAAAAAGTTTTTGTTAAAAGCATAACAAGTTTTGTTGTGCTTTTAAAATAGGTTTAAAATTTATAATTTTTTACTAGAAGTAAGCCGCTTTTTGGCTTACTTCTTAAAATTTACATTTTTTTAGCAGCAGTTTCTACAACATATAAAACTTCTGATAAGTCTGTATAGGCAATTCTACTTTTTCCATCTGTTCCAGTGAAATTTGTAGTTAGTTCTATGCCAAGCTTGTTTGATAAAAATTCATAAAGATCAGCTCTTTGGTTATTTGCACCATCTTTATTTGCATATTCTTTTAATGCATCTAAAACTTTTTGAATTTTATCCATTTGGTCTGTGTTTATAGCCATTTTTTATCCTTTTTATTAAAATTTAGATAATTATACTAAAATTTTATAAATAAAAAAACTTTACAAATTAACAATGAAGAACTTTAATATATTAAAATTAAATCTTATTGTTTTTACTTATTTTATTAATAGCATCATCGACGCTTAATACAACATTGCTATCTGGTTTTAAAAGCTTACTATCTTCTTTTCCATCATATTCAAAATTATAAAGTATAGATTTTATTGTGTTTATGCGAGCTTTTTTCTTATCATTAGCATCTATTATCATCCATGGGTTTTCTTGTGAACTTGTTTTTATAAGCATATTGTAAATTGCAGCTGAGTAATCATCCCAAAGAGTTTGTGCTTTTTCATCAACAGTTGAAATTTTATAAGACTTTAGTGGATTGATTCTTCTGTCTTTAAATCTTTTTGCTTGAGTTTTCTTATCAATTGAAAGAAAAATTTTAAAAATTTTAATGCCCGATTTACTTAAAAGATGCTCAAACAAAGGCACATCTTCTAAAAATTCTTTTGTTTGTGAGGTGGTGCAAAATTCCATAACAGGCTCAACTACAGCTCTGTTATACCATGATCTATCAAATATCACTATTTCACCACCGCTTGGGAGATTTGCAACATATCTTTGAAAATACCACTGAGTTATTTCAACATCACTTGGTTTTGGTAGCGCAACTATGCGAGCACCTCTTGGGTTTAAATGTTCAGTTATTCTTTTTATCGTACCACCTTTTCCAGCAGCATCTCTTCCTTCCATAATAATAAGAAGTTTTAAAGAGTGTTTTTTTATATGATTTTGAAGTTTTAAAAGCTCAATTTGTAACTTTACAAGCTCTTCTTTGTATAATTTCATTTTTTTAGACCTTGTGATAAATTAGTTATATTATACAGTAAAAATATAAAATTTTTATTTTATTTAGATAAATATATTAAAATGCATCTCATGATTTTTAATAAAAGGTTAAATTTGATAAGAAATATTTTTTTATTTATTCTTACGATATGTTTTTTAAACGCAGAACCAGTAAATGTAAGTGAAGCTTTTAAAATTAATGAAAAAGCTGGTTCTTCTGGCATTAGCTTTGATATAGCTATAGATAAAAGTGTTTATCTTTATGAAGATGAGTTTAAGGTGTTTTTAGGAAGTGAAAATATTACAAAAATTTTAGATTTACCAAAGCCTAAAAAACACAAAGAGTATTTGATTTATGATGAAAATTTTACTCTTTTTATACCATCAAATTTGATCTTAAACAATTCAACTATAACGCTTAAATTTTTAGGTTGTGCTTATGATGGATATTGCTACAATCCTCAAAATTTAAAATTTAATCTTTCAAAAACTGAAAATGGCTTTAAAATATCAAAAATTAAAGATAAAAAAGTTAGCAATAATAATAAAAATTATGAAAATAAAATTTCATCAGATATAAAAAACAATAATTTTTTTATCACTATAATAACATTTTTTGGGTATGGACTTTTGTTGGCTTTAACGCCTTGTGTTTTTCCTATGATTCCGATTTTATCATCTATTATAGTTTCAAAATGTAAAAATAGTAAAAACAATAATAAAAAAGCTTTTCTAATAAGTTTTATTTATGTTTTTGCTATGTCGCTAGCTTATTCTATTGCTGGTATTTTGGCTACATATTTTGGCTCCAGCGTTCAAGGATTTTTACAAATTCCTTGGGTTATTATTTTATTTAGTTTAATTTTTATAGTCTTAGCTTTTAGTATGTTTGGATTTTATGAGTTACAGCTTCCTGCTTCACTTCAAAGTAAAATTAGTAAAAAAAGTGAGAGTAAAAATGGGCTAATTGGGGTTTTTATAATGGGTTTTTTATCAGCTTTGATAGTTGGCCCTTGTGTGGCTGCACCACTTGCTGGAGCATTAGTCTACATAGCTCAAAGCGGTAATTTATTACTTGGTGGAAGTGCATTATTTATAATGAGTTTTGGTATGGGAATGCCACTTTTGCTGATAGGACTTGGAGCTAATAGGTTTTTACCAAAACCTGGATATTGGATGAATGAGATAAGTAAAATTTTTGGATTTATTATGTTATTTATGGCGGTTTGGATGCTCTCAAGACTAATAAGTTCAAATTTAAGCCTGCTTTTATACGGAGTTCTTGGTATATTTTTTGGTGTAAGTTTATTTCCTGTAAAAAAGGATAGTGCCATCTTTAAAAAATTCAAATTTGGATTTAGTTTAGTGGTGATAATTTACTCAGTTGTCTTAATAATTGGTTTTGCAAGCGGTTCAAATAGTCTAACTAATCCACTTAATAATACTTTTAAAAGCCAACTAAAAGAAAATTTAAATTTTAAAAAAGTATCAAATTTAAATGAATTAAAAGAAGTCGTTAGGGGTAGTAAAAAACCAGTTTTAATTGATTTTTGGGCTACTTGGTGTGTTAACTGTAAAGAGTTAGATGATACTTTAAATTTGGCAGAAATTTCTGAAATTTTATCAAATTTTGAGCTTATAAAAGTTGATGTTACGAAAAATAGCAAGGATGATTTAGAACTGATGAAAGAATTTCAAATATTTGGACCACCTGCTTTAATATTTTTTAAAAATGGCAAAGAGCTTCAAAAATATAAAGTCATAGGCGATATTAAAAAAATTGAACTTGCTAAAAATCTAAATAAAATTTTAAATTTATAAAAAATTTATTTTTTTAATAGTATAATCAAAGTTTTTGATGCCTTATAGTTTAGTGGTAGAACTGCTGACTCTGGATCAGCTAACACTGGTTCGAATCCAGTTAAGGCATCCAACGAATTACTTATAAAATCCTCTTATGTATCATAAAGTATTATTTAAGCCTTATTTTTAGGCACTTTTATTGCTCTCATTGTGTTAAGTTGTGGTATAAAATACAAAGTAATATTAAGGTATGTTAAAAGATTTTTGTGGTATTGTTGTGGAATGAAGAAAAAAATTACAAAGGAGTTCCACAAAAAATGCCAAAAATACCAAAGCTATTAAATGGTAAAGCTCATCTATCAAAATATTTAAAAATTAGTTCACAAATATTTCCAATAATTTTTATCAATAAGGTGCATTTTATGTTTTATAAAGATATTAGAAAGATGATTATATCTGCTAATTATGTCAATCATTTAAATGTGTTAAAAATCACTAAAATTTAAATTATCTCAAAAGCATCATCTTCTATTTTGAAGTAAATCTCATCGCCAGTTTTTAAGTCTAGTTTCTTAGAAGTATGGCATTTTAAAAGATAATCTCCAAATTTTATTTTTACTAATAAAGTATTTTTGTTTATTAATGATATGGAGTGTAAAAGTCCTTTATAAAAGCCTTGTAATGGTGTTTTTTCAAGTCTGATTTTACTTGGATCTATAGCTACTTTTTTTGTTTCTTTAAATGGGCTTTTGTAGTTTAAATTTTGACCAAAATCTATTTTTCCATTTTTTGTTTCAAACACATTTTTATACTCAAATTTTGCAACTTTTCCATTATATAGATAAATATTTTCATCTGCTAAAACACTAAGCCATTTTTCATCATGACTTGCTATTATAAAGCCACAATTGTGTTTTAAATTTAGCTCTTTTATGACTTTACTAAAAAGTCTTGCGGTTTGTAAATCAACACTATTCGTCGGCTCATCAAGTAAAATAAGCCTATTTTTTATAGCAATTATTAAAGCAAAAGCAACTCTTACAGTTTGCCCACTGCTTAATTCGTAGTATTTTTTATACAAAAAGCTTTCATCAAGTCCTGCACATTTTAAAGATTTTTTTACTCTTTTTTCAAACTCATGCATAAGCCCATTGTTTTTTAAAACAAATTCAAAGTTTTTCCTAACACTTCTTTTTAAAAGCATTGGTTCAGGTAAAAGTATCGATATATCTTTTTTAGAAATATTTAAATCAACACTTCCAGTAGTTGGTTTTTCAATGCCAGAAATTATTCTTAAAAGTGTGCTTTTTCCACTTCCATTACTGCCTGTTAGGCCTATTATTTTTGTAGTGTCAATGTTTAAATTTTCTATATCTAAAATAAGATGTGAATTATAAATTTTAGTTAAATATGAAATTTTCATTTATCAAACTTTTTTAGAGCATAAATAGCTAAATTTACTAAAAATGCTATTGTTATAAGAACGCTTGCAAGGGCTATTCCCATTGCAAATTCTCCTTTATTTGTCTCAAGTGAAATAGCAGTTGTAATGGTTCTTGTGTGCCATTTAATGTTTCCTCCTACCATCATTGCAACCCCAACTTCTGCGACAATTCTGCCGTAAGTGGTTGCTACAACCACCATTAAAGGATATCTATTTTCAAATAAAACAGTTAAAATTTGTTTATAGCCTCTTAAATGATAGCTTTTTATAAGTCTTAGATGTTTTATTTCCATATTTTCTATCACGCTTGCAGTTAGAGAAATTACTATTGGTAAAGACAGGCAGATTTGACCAATTATCACAGCTTTTAAAGTAAATAAAAGAGCGAAATTGCCAAGTGGACCTCTGTTTGAAAACAAAGCATATAAAATAAGTCCAATTGCAACAGTTGGCATAGCTAGGCCAGTATCGCTTAAAATTCTTAAAAATCTTTTTGAAAAAAAATTAAAATATCCTAAGCAAAATCCAAGTGGCATACCGATAATCAAGGCTATAATGATGGAAAAAAATGATGAACAAAGTGTTGTTTTAATGGCAAAATAAGTCTCTTCATCAAAAGTAATAAGAAGTCTTAAAGCTTCATAAATTCCATCTAGTATAAAATCCAAGATTTCCCTTTTTTACATATTTTGAAATATTTTATAAGTTTATTTAAAATTTCTTTTATATATGCTGAAAAATTATAATTAATGTGCAAAATTTAAACATTTTAAATTAAAATATGATAAAATATTTCAAAATTTATTTAAAAGGATAGAAAATGCAAAATAAATTAGCTTTATTAGCACTTAGTTTTATAACTGCTTTGTCATTAAATGCAAAAGATAGTGATTTAGTTATGGCAACAACTACAAGCACTGATAATACTGGCTTGCTAGATGCCATTGCTCCTGTGTATAAAGATAAAACTGGAGTTGAACTAAAATGGGTTGCTGTTGGAACAGGTCAAGCACTAGAAATGGGTAAAAACTGCGATGCAGATATTTTATTTGTTCACTCACCTGCAGTTGAGAAAAAATTTGTAGATGATGGTTATGGTGTTGATAGAACAGCTGTTATGTATAATGACTTTATTTTAGTTGCTGATAAATCTTTAGCTGATAAATTTAAAGATAAAGATTTGCCTGAAATCTTTAAAATTATCAAAGATGAAAAGATTAAATTCTTTAGTCGTGGTGATAAGAGTGGAACTCACAATAAAGAAATTTCTGTTTGGAAAAAAGTAGCTGGGGACGTGCCTGAAAAAGAGAGTTGGTATAATCAAACAGGACAAGGAATGATAGCTACTATAAATATAGCTGCTGAGCAAAAAGGTGTAACTTTAACCGATAGAGGAACCTTTATAAAATACGAAGATGGTTTAAAAGGCAACTCAAATATGGAAATTATAAGCCAAGGTGATGAAAGTTTGAAGAATTTCTATTCAGTAATGGCTGTAAATACTAAAAACTGTCCAAAAGCTGATTATGAGAATGCAAAAGAGTTTATAAATTGGATAGTAAGCGATGAAGCTCAAAAATTTATAGCTGATTTTAAACTTATGGGAAAACCTTTATTTACTCCTGATGCAGGAAAAAGAATAGAGTAATTATTTATTAAAGCTCCAAATTTTTTGGAGCTTTGTCTTAAAATAAAAGTGAGTTTCCACCACCAGTTCCATCTTCATATCCTAAATCAAGTGGTAGTGTATCTTGATATGGAAGTGGTGAAGTTGTGGTATAAAGCTCATCTTTTCCTTTGTAAATTTTATGATAAACCCCTTCTGGAGCGTTAAAATTTCTTTTTGTTTCTGGGTGAATTGTTAAGTAGTTTTCCATAAACTTTTTAAATACAGGGGCTGAACTTCTACCACCAACTTCAACATATCTCATAGGTTTGTAGTTGTCATTTCCATACCATATCATAACTAAAATCTCAGGCGTATATCCACAAAACCATGCATCAATATTGTTATTTGAGGTACCTGTTTTTCCAGCTATTTCTATACCTTTAACTTTTGCGTTTCTCGCAGTTCCTTCATTTACCACATCTTTCATCATATCAACCATTAAATATGCTTGCTCTGGTTTTGTAACAGAAGCTTGCTCAGCTTTAAAAATAGTTTCAACACCACTAAAACTAGTTGCTCTCTCTATAAATTTAGGTGTTGTAGCAACCCCACCACCAGGAAATATAGAGTAAAATTTAGAGTATTCTAAAGGTGAAATTCCATAACTTCCTAAAGAAACTGAAAGTGCGTATGGCAAATTTCTAAAACCAGCTTCTTTTAGCTTATCAATTACATTTTTAACACCAAGTGAATGCATTAAATTTACAGTTGCTAAGTTTCTTGATTTTAAAAGTGCTCTTCGCATAGTTATGTAGCCTTCATAGTTTTTACTAAAATTTTTTGGCGTCCACTCTTTGTTTGAGCCATCATTAAAGCTTCTTGGAATATCTGGTATTTCACTAGCTGGTGAATAACCCTCATCAAGGGCAATTTGATAAATAAAAGGCTTAAAGCTTGATCCAGTTTGTCTTTGACTTTGTGTTGCACGATTAAAATTACTTTTTTGATAATCAACTCCGCCAACAAGAGCTAAAATATCACCATTTATTGGATTTGTTACAACGATTGCGCCATTTAGCACACTTTCATTTGCATCTTTATCTCTTTTTAAAATTTCATTATATCCCCAAATAAGGGCATCTCTTGCCAAACCTTGAACTTCTAAATCAACACTTGTGTAAATTTTATATCCAGCTGTTTTTATATCAGGCAAAAATCTTGAAGCTTCTTTCATAACTTCATCTGCAACATAAGGAGCTTTGTTTTTAGTTAGGCTATCATCGTAAATAGTAGGCTCTTCATTCATAGCAAGCTCATATTCATTTCTTCCTATCCAGCCTATTTCATACATCCTCTCAACAACTCTATTTGCTCTTGATAAAGATAGATCTAAATGCCTTGTTGGATCATAGCTACTTGGTGCTTTTGGAAGTCCTACGAGTATTGCTGCTTCTTTTAGACTAAGTTCATCTAAATCTTTTCTAAAATATCCTAAAGCTGCAGTTTTAATTCCGTAATATCCATGCCCAAAATAAACTTCATTTAAATATCTTTCTAAAATTTGCTCTTTTGTTAGCTCATTTTCAAGTTTTAGAGCTAAAATTATCTCTTTTATCTTTCTATCGATTTTTTTCTCATTGCTTAAAGCTATGTTTTTTATAAGTTGCTGGGTTAAAGTAGAGGCTCCTTGTGTAAAACTCATGGTTTTTAAGTCTTTTATAATTGCTCTAAAAATAGCCTCAACATTTATCCCTTTATGTTCAAAAAAATTTGTATCTTCTATGGCGACAAGGGCTTCTATGACGCGTCCAGGAATATCATCATATTTTACATAAACTCTATTTTCTTCATCAAATACATTTGCTATGAGGTTATTGTTTCTATCATAAATTTCAGTTGTAAGTCTTGGATGATAGTTAATGATAGCATTCATATCATGTTTTACTTCTGTATAAAAATACATAAATATCCCACCAGCTGCAAAAACGCACACCGTCATAAAACCAAAAATGAATCTAATTATCATACATAAGCCTTTAAAATTTCAGCATTTAGTCCCATTGCTGTGCTTGTATTTCCTTTTTGTGATACAATATACTTTTTATTAAAACCTTCTATCATCATTGCTCCTGCTTTTCCAACATATTCTTTTTTATCAATATAGTTCTTTAAATCTTTTTCATCAAATTTTTTAAATCTAAAAGTTGTAATGCTTAAATTTATAAGTTTGAGTTTTTTGTTTTCATAAATCATAGCTGTTATTACGCTTGCTTCGTTGTCGCTTTGTTTTTTAAGCATATAAAAAGCATCTTCATCATTTTTTGCTTTGCCAAAAATTTCATTATCAACTACAACTGAGCTATCGGCAAAAAGTAAATTTTCCAAATTTGGATAAACTTTTTTAAATTGTAAATATTTAGCACAAACAACATTATAGGCATAAGTTAAAGGCTCTTTTTTTATAATATAGCTTTCATCATAATTAAACAAAATTTGTTTAAAATCAAATCCAAAATCTTTTAAAATTTTTGCTCTAGTCTTTGAGCTTGAGGCTAAATTTATCATTTAAAACTCACTATAACAACTCCTAAATATGTGCTTATAAGTAAAAGCACAATATCAAGGACTATAAAGTAATTTACAGCAATTATTAAGTGCTCGTTCATCTCATCATATTCGGCTTTTTTATAACATTCTTTTGCAAGGAAAAATCTATAAATTATATAGCTAAAATTACAAAGCAGTAAAAAAGCAATTGCATATTTTGTATTTATAACACTTTCTATCATTGGATCTGAAAATTTAAAATCTCCATTTTGAGAGAGTAAAAAACCAGTTAATACTGTAACTCCAAATGTTATAAAAAAGGCAATTGCTAAATTTTTGCAAGATTTAAAAATAAAACTATAATTTTTTTCTAAATTTAAAAACCTAGTTATACAGATTATTAAACCTTGCAAAGTTATAAGTACTACGATAGAAACAATATGCAAAAACGGCAAAATATGGCCTATCCTTGCAAATGAGCTATCAATTTCGTTTGTTAAGATAGTTTTTCCTTTATATATTTTAGACCAAATTTCAAAGCTTCTTTGCTTTTTGAGATATCTTTTCCACCAGCTGTTGCAAAGTCATCTCGTCCGCCACCATTTCCACCGACAATTAAAGCAGTTTGTTTTACTAAATCCCCAGCTTTTATAGGAGCATTTTTAACTCCTGCACAAAGTGTGATTTTATCATCTTTGATATTTTCAAGTAAAACTACAACCTTTTCATATCTGTTTTTAAGCTCATCAATTTTAGTTTTTATATCGCCATCAAACTTGCTAACTATGACGCTTACTCCATTTATATTATGAATTTCAAGCTCTTTATTGTTTGAAGTTTTTTTAAGTTCGTTTTTAAGCTCTTTTATCTCATTTTTAAGCTTATCAATGGCAATAAGTGGTTCGTTTGATTTAAGCTCTGAGTTTATTGTCTCTAACTCATCTCTTAAGTGGTTTGTGTAGTTTATCACTTCTTTACTGCAAATTGCCTCTATTCTTCTAACTCCAGCACTTACACCACTTTCTTTTGTAATTAAAAATGCTCCAATTTCAGAACTGTTTTTTACATGTGTTCCACCGCAAAGTTCTTTGCTAAAATCACCAAAGCTTAAAACTCTTACTTTACTTGCATATTTTTCTCCAAATAAAGCAATTGCACCACTTTTTTTAGCTTCACTTAGTTCTAGAATTTCAGTTTTAGCAGGAATAGCTTTTAAGATTTCAAAATTTACCAAATTTTCAACTTCTTTAATCTCTTCAAAACTCATAGCTTTTGGATGAGTAAAATCAAATCTTAATCTACTTGCTTCTACGCTACTTCCAGCTTGAGATATATGATCTCCTAAAACTTTTCTTAATGCTGCGTGAAGTAGGTGAGTAGCACTGTGGTTTCTTTTTATCATCTCTCTTTCGTATCCAACAACGGCTTTTATTATTTGATTTGTTTTGAAATTCTCAGCTGCTTTGACAAAAGATAAATTTAGATCAAAAAATTTCTCAGTTTTTAAAACTTCACTTTTGCTAATAGTGCCCTTATCGCCGCATTGTCCGCCACTTGTTGCATAAAATGGAGTATTATCTAGCATTATCCAGCCATTTTCACCATTTTTAAGTTCATCTATTATTTTAAAATTTTCATCTAAAATAGCTAAAATTTTAGCTTCACATTCTATTTTTTCATAACCAACAAAATTATTTTTACCAAATTTTTCTAAAAGATTTTTAAAGTCACCTTCTGTTTTTGCCTTATCCCCACTTCCTTTCCAACTAGCTTTTGAGCGGAGTTTTTGTTCTTTCATAAGTTCATCAAACTTAGCCTCATCAACTTTTAAATTTGACTCTCTTAGCATATCAGCAGTTAAATCAAGTGGAAAGCCATAAGTATCATAAAGTTTAAACGCAACTTCGCCACTAAAAATATCTTTTGTGTTTTTAAGCTCTTCATTAAATAGCTCAATTCCAGATGCTATTGTTGTATAAAATCTTTCTTCTTCAAGTTTTATAAGCTCTTTTACAAACTCTTTTTTATCATTTAAGTAAGAGTAGTGTGAACCCATAACTTCACACACAATATCTACTAATTTATACATAAATGGCTCTTTTAACCCAAGTAAATATCCATGTCTTACAGCTCTTCTTAAAATCCTTCTTAAAACATATCCGCGACCCTCTTTATCAAAGTTTGTGCCTTGAGCTAGTAAAAACACAGTTGATCTTATATGATCTGCGATAACTCTATAACTTGCTCCTTTGTCGTATTCGTATTTAACACCTACTAAACTCTCAATTTTTTTAATTATTGGCATAAAAAGTGAGCTATCAAAGTTGCTAAAAACTCCCTCTTTTATAGCAACAACCCTTTCAAGTCCCATTCCAGTATCAATGCTTGGTTTTGGAAGTTTTGATACATTTCCTTTTTCATCTTTTTCAAATTGCATGAAAACTAAATTCCAAATTTCCAAAAACCTATCACCATCGCCACCCATATAATCTTCATCAGAGTGAAATTTCTCACTTCCTTGATCATAGAAAATTTCACTACATGGCCCACAAGGTCCAGTTTCTCCCATGGCCCAGAAGTTATCTTTATCTCCAAATTTATAAATTCTTTCTTTATCAATGTGAGTTTGCCAAATTTCATAAGCCTCATCATCACTTTCATGAACTGTTACATAAAGCCTATCTTTAGGAAGTTTTAAAACCTCAGTTATAAACTCCCACGCATAAGAAATAGCTTCTTTTTTAAAGTACTCTCCAAAGCTAAAATTTCCAAGCATTTCAAAAAAAGTATGATGTCTTGCGGTGTATCCGACATTATCAAGGTCATTGTGCTTTCCACCAGCTCTTATACAAGTTTGGCAACTTGTTCGAATTGGTGGAGTAGGGCGAGGAACTTTTCCTGTAAAAATATCTTTAAACGGAACCATTCCCGCGTTTGTAAAAAGTAATGAGTCATCATTTGGTACTAACGCGGCACTTGGAACAACCTCATGCCCTTTGCTTTTAAAAAAATCTAAATATGCCTTTCTAACATCCATAAAATTTATCCTAACTTAATATAAAATTTTTAAAGCTCATTTTATCTAAAAATTATTAAATTTAAGCTTTTTGAGTTAAATTTGAAGTTTATTTAGCTAAATTTAAGGTTAGAAAACTAAATATTTATTGAGTTAAGATATAATATATTTTAAACAAAAAACTCAAGGATTTTGATGAAGAAAAAGATTTCGATAATTGGGCTTGGAAAAATCGGTAAAAAACATTTTAGCGAGCTTAGAAGATCTGATTATTTTGAACTTGTTGGAATCTGTGATAAGGATGAAAAGCTTGATAATTTTGCAAGATTTGAGTTTTTTAACGATATTGAAAATATGTTTGTAATTTCAAAGCCGCAAGCTGTAATAATAGCAACACCATCAAAAACACATAAAGAAATCATTTTAAAATCTATGAAGTATGTAAAAAATATATTTGTTGAAAGTCCCTGTACTGAGAATTTAGAGCAAGTTAGAGAGATGCGCTATGCAGCAAATACAAGCCAAACAAAAATAGCTGTTGGATTTAATGAAAGATTTAATCCTACTGTAATATCTCTTTTAAGGGAATTTAAAAAAGAAAATGAAGAAATATATTCTATTAGTATTATTAGATCTTGTGATTGTGGTGAAGATATAGATATAATAAACGATTTGCTTTTAAAAGATTTGGACTTAATAAGGTTTATTTTAAAAACTGAAATTAGTAATATTGATGTTAAAAAATCATCTTTTGAAAATAAAGAAGTTGTTTCATCAAATTTAAAAACTAAAAATGGAATTTTAGTTAATATAATTTCTGGATCTTTATATCCTATAGATAGAGTTTTTATGGAAATTTCAGCTAAAAGTGGTGTTTATCTTGCTGATTTAGTAAATTTTACACTTCATAAAATTACAATGAATGGAAGAGTAAATTTAAGAGTTGAAAATGAGGATTTTTCCATAAGAAATGAACATAAGTGTTTTTTAGATGTTTGCGAAAATAAAGAGTTTGGAAATTTAGCAAGTATGGAAGATGTGATAAAAATAAGGGAGATTTTAAGATGAAAAAAGTAGTTTTACTTCTAAATATGGGAGGACCAAATAATCTTGATGAGGTTAGTGTTTTTTTAAAAAATATGTTTAATGATAAATATATTTTAAATATTAAAAATGAAAAACTAAGAGATAAAATTTCATCACTAATAGCGTTTTTAAGAAAAAAACCAGCAACTAAAAACTATGAATTAATTGGCGGAAAATCACCACTAGTTGATACTACAACTTCTTTGGTTGAAAAACTATCTAAAACAAAAGATTATGAGTTTGATTTTATTATGCGTTATACTCCGCCATTTGCAAAAGATGTGCTTGGAAAGTATAAAGGATATGATGAGATTGTGTTATTTCCTCTTTATCCACATCATTCTACTACAACTGTTGTTTCTAGTTTAGAGGATGCAAAAGATTGGATTAATAAGCTTAATATAAATGCAAATATAAAAATAATTGATGTATTTTTTAATGATTTGGAATATAATAAAATCATAATTGAGTCAATAAAAAATGAAATTTATGGCATAAATGAAAATGAAGTTTCTGATATAACTTTGATTTTTTCAGCTCATTCTTTGCCAGAAAGCATTATAAAAAATGGTGATTTATATGAAAGAAATGTCAAAGCTCATATTGATATTTTGTCAAATTTGATTAAAAAAGAGGGCATTAACTTTAAAGATATAAAGCTGGCTTATCAATCTCGCCTTGGACCAGTAAAGTGGCTTGAGCCAAATTTGAGTTTTATTTTGCCACTTTGTGTTTCAAAAAAAGCTTTGATTTATCCACTTTCATTTTGTATTGATAACTCAGAAACTATTTGTGAGCTTGATATAGAGTATAGAAAAATAGCAAATAAAAATGGCTTTAAATACTACAGAGTTTGTAAATGTCCAAACGATAGTGATGAATTTGTAAATTTCATAGCAAATAAAGTGCAAAATTTATAAGGTAAATTTCTAAATTTGCCTTAGTCTTTAATGCTATTTAAAATTTCGTGATCAATTTCTTCAAAATTTTCATCTTTAAAAGGCTTTAAATAATTATCTTTTATAAGCAGATCAATTATTTCTTTAAAAACAGGAAGTGCATTTTGTGCTGCGTAGTAACTTCCTTTTTTAGGCTCTCTTACTAAAACACCTATTGTATAACTTACATTACTATCATTTGCAAAACCAAAAAATGAGCTGTTATAAAGCCTTGTGTATTCGCCTTTTTGGGCTATTCTTGCAGTTCCTGTTTTGCCACCAATAACAAGTCCTTTTGTTATTGCCTTTCTTCCAGTGCCTTTATTTACAGTTTCTATTAATATATGTTTTATAGCATCAGCTGTTTTTTTAGAAATTATCTCTTTTTTAAAAGGTTCATTTAAATTATAAATTTTTCCATCTTTTTGCAGGTATTTTACAACTCTTGGAGTTATCATAACGCCATCATTATTATAAATAGCAAAAGCATTTAGAATTTGCATAAAAGTTGCTTGTAAACCATATCCATAACTAATAGTTGCTTTAATTGAATTGTTTTGTAGCATATTTAAAGTTGGTATATTTCCAGCTTGCTCATAAGGCATATCAATACCTGTTTTATTAGATAAATTATATTTTAAAAGCCCTTCGAAAAGCTTTATATTATCTAGTTTTGAAGTGATTTCTATCATTCCTATATTTGATGATTTTACAACTACATCTGTTGCGCTTAGACTTTTTTGTGGGTTTGTGTCTTTTATAATTCTCGAGCCAAGCTTGTATGAGCCATTATGTGTGTTTATAATATCATTTAAGCCAACTTTATTATTTTCATATACAATTGAAAAAATTATTGGCTTTATTACTGAACCTGGCTCATAAGGATATTCAGTAGCAGTTAAGTTTAAAGCATCATAATCTTTTCTTGTTATATTTGATGGATTATAACGCATAGATGTTGCAAGAGTTAAAATTTCTCCAGTTTTTGAGTTCATAATAGCTGCTACAATTTCAGTTGCATCGTATTTTAAAGCATTTTTGCTTAGTAAAAGTTCAATTTCTTTTTGAAGCTTTAAAGGGATATTTAAAACAGCATCATAGCCATCTTCTCTAATTGATTTTATGGAGTTTTTTTCAATTATTATATTGTTTCCTATATCTCTTGGGCCTTTTAAAATTTGATCTTTTGTGGCAAAAAGATAGTAATCATAAAATTTTTCAACACCCTTTACACCTCTTGCTCTTGTTATATCATCGACTTCAACTTTTTTTATATATCCTAAAAACGGACTCATGCTATCATCTGCTAGATAGCGCCTGTTTTCTCCACTTTCTATTATGCTCATTCCAATTGGTGGGTGAAGTTTTTCATCTTTTGTCATAAAAGAGATAAAAACTTTTTTTTGGTTTAATGTATGAGCAAGTTCTTTTAGATGAGTTGCTATTTTTGGATTGATTTTGTAAGATAAAACTACTCTTCCTTTAGTGTTTTGAATCAATTTTTTAACTCTTTTTGGGTCATCATCTGTATAAATAGTATAAAGCTTTACAAAAAGATCAAGCTTGTCTTTATTTATACTTCTTGTATCAATTTCAACTTTATAAAGCTTTTGTGATCTTGCTACTTTATAGCCATCAAGTGAGATTATACTTCCTCTTACTGCACTAGTTTTATCGCTACTTTGAAGTTTTGGTAAATTTCTTTGTGAGCTTGACCAATAAAATACAATTGTTAAAAAAATTAAAAGTATTGCAGGAGTAAGTAAAAATTTAATTATCCAGCTACTTAATTTATTGTCTTTTTTTCTTTGCATCAAATTTCCCTAGATTAAAACTATAATTATATAAATTTAAACTTAGTTTTTAGTTATAAAAAGGTTTAAATTTTTTAAAATCCAAATTAGTGTTTTCATCTATAAGTTTATAGTAAATTGTTAAAAACTCTTTTTGAGAAATTTCTTTTGCGCCCATAAATTTAAGATGAGGATTTATAACTTGAGCATCAATTAAAAAACCATATTTTTCAAGATTTTTACCTAAATTTATCAAAGCCACTTTTGAGGCTTCTTTTTTTATGCTAACCATGCTTTCTCCACAAAAAACTTTACCAAAAATAAGCCCATAAAGCCCTCCTATTAATTCATTTTCAAAATAAACTTCAACACTGTGAGCTATGCCTAAATTTGCAAGTTTTATATATGCTTTTAACATTTCATCGTTTAGCCAAGTTTCATTTTTATCTCTTGATTTATAACATAAATTTATTAAAGATGTAAAGTCATGGTCAAATTTAACTTCATATTTTTTTAAAAATGGTTTTGTTGATTTATGTAGTTTTATTTCATCTGGAAAAAATATAGCTCTTTTTTGCGGAGAGTGCCAAATTATCGGATCTCCTGGCATAAACCAAGGAAAATATCCACTTTTATAAGCTGTTATTATTGTATTTGGTTTCAAATCCCCACCAATGCAAAAAGATGCCTCTTTTGGAAGCATGGCAGGGTTTGGAAAAATATATTGTTTCATATTTTAATTAAAAGGACAAAAAGTCCTTTTAAATTTAAAGTTTTTGTGCATCTTTTCGCTTAAAGTATGCAAGAGTTGCTAAAATAACCATAACAAGCATACTTACCCAGATTGATTTTGGAACTGGTATTGATTCTCCACTAGCGTAGCTATGAAGTCCTGAAAGGTAAAAATTTACTCCAAAATATGTCATCATTACGCTCCAAAACGCAAACATTGAAGCTACTGCAAACCAATATTGTGAGTTTGCACCTTTTAATAATCTCATGTGAATTACTGCTGAGTATATTAAAATAGTTATTAGTGACCAAGTTTCTTTACTATCCCAACCCCAATATCTTCCCCAACTCTCATTTGCCCAAACTCCACCTAGGAAGTTTCCAGCTGTAAGTAAGCAAAGTCCAAAAATTAAGCTCATTTCATTTATTCTAGTTGCTTCTAAGATATTTCTTGCAAGCTCATTGTCATTACCAGGTTTTTTAATGATAAATAAAAATAGACAAAACATTGCTAAAAGCATACTTAGTCCAAAAAATCCGTAACTTGCGGTTATAACTGAAACATGTATTGTAAGCCAATATGAGTTTAAAACTGGAACTAAAGTAGTAATTTGTGGATCTATGTGACTAAGATGAGCTACAAAAAGCGTAATTCCTGCCATTATTGATGTTAATGAAAGAGAAATTGCCGAGGTTCTTGAAAAAATTATGCCACTAAAAGACAGAGCCCAAGCTATATAAACTAGTGATTCATAAGTATTGGACCAAGGCGCGTGGCCTGAGATATACCACCTAAGACCAAGACCTGTTGTGTGAAGTAAAAAAGCTATGATATTTACTAAATAAACTGCCTTAAAGGCAAAGTTCATATTTAAATTTGGACTCATCATTCTTAAAAATACAAAGATTAAAAGTGCAAAGCCACCAAGCAAATAAACAGGCATTAATCTTTTAAAAATATCAAGATCGTTAAATAAAACTTCAAATTTAAGCTTGTTGTATGATGGAACTACCTTTGCTCCTATTTTGTTTTGATATTTTTTTATAAGATCAAGTGCTTTATTAGCCTCACTCCAATTACCGCTTTTTTGAGCATCAAGAACTGACATTGTGTAGTTTTGAAGAACCATTTTAGCTCTTTTTTCTTCTGCTGCACTAAAATTTGTCATAACTCCGTAAGCTGCATACCAAGTGTGATTAGGATCATTTTCTTTTGGAATTATTTTAAAGATTGATTTCATTAAAGTTGCATAGTAGATATTAAATCTTTCGTCAACTTTTATAACTTCTTTATCAAATTTTGTTCTTGTGTTTGGAGCTTTTCTATTTGTTTGTTCTGAAATAAGACCAAGTTTATAGTATGATTTTCCATTTTCATCAGTACCAAAAAAATCTTCAAACGAAGCATGAGTTTCATTTGGCTTTAGACCAAGAATTTTTTTAAGCTCATCATCGCCTATTTTTACAAATTTAGTATGTTGCCAACTTTCAGGATTCATAGTTATTGAAAGCATAGTTTGAACGGCATTCATTCCTTCAAAGCTTTTACCTTTATAAACTTTGCGTAAAATTTCATTTGCCATTGTATCAAATGGCTCCATTCTTCCATCAAATCCTTGCACTACTAAAGTAGCAGCTTTTTTGGCGTGTTCTTTATCTATATTTGGTATATTATTTGCTTTTAAGTTATTTGCTGTAAAAAAGCTAAAAAATGCAACTAAGATAAGACTTAATGCTTTTTTATTTACATTATTATTTTCTTTTTTAACAGTTTTTCTATCTCTTGAACTACTTTTATCTATAAGTCTTGCAAGCTCTAAAAATCTTGAGTTTTTGTTAAAGAAATTTAAAAACATTCCAAGCATTAAAAGAAAATATCCAATATAAGTAGGAATTTTACCAGGGTCTTTGTTAACTGATAAAATAGTTCCTTTTTCATCTAAATCATAAGAGCTTTGGAAAAACCTAAATCCACCATAATCCAAAACGTGGTTCATATAAATTTCATAATCCATTTTAAAATCTCCATCTTCTACTACAACCTCACTGCTATATCCAGAAGGCGAATTTGAACCTGGATATCTATCAAGCTTAAAATCTTTTAGATAAATACTAAAAGGAAGTTCAATCATTTTTGGAGACCAAGCAAATTTAAACTCTTTCCCTCCAACTGTATAGATTCTTGCAAAATCCCCGAAAAAGGCAAAAACCTCTTTTGTTTCACCATTATATGTCAAATCACCAATTATGGCATTATTTCCTTTTTGAGTCATTGGAACTGATTTAACTCCAAGTTTTGCTTTTGCAAGCATTGTTGTTGGGGCGAAATTTACACCATCAATTGTGTATAATCTGTGTTTATTAAAATCAATTTCTGTATTTTTTTCAAGTTTTCCATCAGTATTATCAGACATTTGAAAGTATTTTATATCTTGATTTGTTTGCATATAAAATTTGCCATCATCTTTTAAGTAAATTTTTATAAAATTATGCTGTTTTGACTCATTGTTAAAAGTAATATCTAAATCACCAATTGGTAAAATATCTCCACTATTTAAAGTAATTTTTCTTTTATTTTTATCATCTGAAAAAAGAATCTCTACAATAGGCTTGCCATCATCTGCTTTTATCCAGCCTAAGTCCCCATTTAAAACTAGTTCTTTATATTTAAATACAGCATCTTTTTTTCCTAAATCAAGCTTCATATCAAAGCTATTTTTCTCATCTGTTGCTATATATCTATTTACATCTTTTGAGATAGTTTTACCTTTTTCATCTTCACTAATGAGTTGGATGTAAACTTCCCTTGTTGAGACTAAATTTGTTTTTGTATGCTCTCTTATGTGCATTGAGCCTTCTTTGCCGAAGTAGTGAGTTATCGTTGCACCTACAAAAATTACAATAAAACTAAAATGAAATAAAAAGCCAGGTAGCTTTTTAAGTCCATAAATTTTGTATTTAATCATATTGTAAATTAAATTTATAGTAAGTAAAAGCATTATAAGACCAAACCAATTACTTCTATATATAAATGCAAACGCAGCATCCGTTCCTTTTACACTCTCAACTATTGTAGCCACAGCACAGGCAAAGGCAAATATTAAAAGTAGAGCATTCATTGCCCTAATACTTAAAAGTCCGCGCAAAAATTTTCCCATATATCTTCCTTTAAGATTTTAAAATAAGCATAGATTTTATTGTAGAATTTATAACATTTGACATATAAATTTTAAACTTTATTATTTAACCCTAACAGGCATAAATAAAAAGTCATAAATTCTCCATTTCGCATCTATCATATGCAACACTATGTTTTTTTCAAAAATATGATTTTGTTTTTTGTAATTTGATGTAAGTTTTACAACTGCAATTGTAGGACTACTTTGATCTTTTAAATAATCAAATTTAAGCTCAACAACATCATCATTTCTCTTATAGTCATAATCTATATAAAAAAGATCTTTTCCGCCATTTTTTTCTTTAAATTTATCCATATAATCAAGATTGTTTTTTGGTGCTAAGAGTTTTTCAGCTTCAGTTATTTTACCTTCTTCACACAACAGTATAAAATTATATACAACATCAACAGGGTCTTCTTCATTTATTTTTTTAGAACATCCTGTTATAAATAAAAAAACAAATAGAGCTAAAATGAGTTTTTTATACATTTTTTATCCTTTTAAATTTTTAGTAAGATTTATCTTACCTTAAATTCATAAATATTAAAATAAGCGTAAATTATCTCTTTTTATGGCTTATATTTTACTTAAAATTTTTATTTAAACAGATAATAAAATATTTATTGTTAAAATTTTATTAATATATCATAAAATATATTATATTTATAAAAAATATATATTATTTATATCAAAATATAATTATGTAATCATTTTGAAACGAAGTATTTTAGCATTTTGCACTTCATTATCAAAAATAATTATTTAAGGCTAGATATAAATAATTTATTTGCATAAATTGTTTATTTTAAAGTTAAATTCAGTAAAAATTAAATAGAATACTAACACATTGTTTGAGATATTAAACAAAAGTTAATAAATTTTATATTTTTGCTTAAATATCTTTAAAATCATTGTAAATTATAAAAATGAGTAAATGAAAGTTTATCAAGGAGGATACTCATGAAAACAAAATGGTTTAAAAAGGCATCACTTGCCTGTTTTATGGTTTTGTTTGCAGGAACGGCCTGTTTGCAAGCTGAAGAAAATGCTTCAATGCAGAATGTACCTGTTAAAACAGAGAAAAAAGTTAGTGAGCCAACACTTGCTGATAAATATCAAGAAGAGATGAAGCAAAATTTAAAGCTTTATCATGATGAAGACCCACTACTTCCAGGTAAGCCAAGAACATTGGAAGACTATGTAAGAGGAGCAGATACTTTTTTTGATATTTTAATCGATCAACACCCAATGTTTAAGTACGAAAAAGCAGGTAGACTTAGAGGTAAATACACAATGAGCGATAGGCAAGAGGAATTTGTTGAAATAAACAAAGGTCCTAAATTTGCTGAAAGAGCAGGGTTAGCTCATGCTGCTGTAACATATAGACTTGGAATGGAATCAATTTTGGATTATCCAAATAAATTTGTAGGACCAAAAAAATGCGGTGAGTGTCATCCAGCTCAATATGATCAATGGCAAAGATCAAGACATGCAAAAGTTGTAAGATTTCCTGATGAAATGTCAGAAGTTGGTGGAGCAGAAGGTCTTAAAAAACCTATGTATAATTCACCTTCTACAATATTGCCTTTAGGAATTTATCCTGATGATGTTTATGCGGTTATTGGAACCCCTAGAACAAAATATGGATTTATTGATAGATGGTTAGTTAGAGGAACATACCATGTTCAAGAGGGTAATTTAAGTGATTTAAGTGGATATTTAACAGCTGGTGGTAACCAATTCTCAAGACTTTGGTCTGAGCACATTACTCCAGATATGGCCAAAAAAATAGCTGAATTTAGTCCAGGTTTCCCAACTAAAATGGAGGATTTTGCACATTCAAGATCAACTGTTTGGGGTACAAACTCATATGGTTCAAAATATGCTGAAACTATGATGTTTCAACCAGCTAGTTCATACTGTGAAGTTTGTCATAGCTTTAAATTTGATTTTAAATCAAAAGAAGATTTTTATAATGCAATAGGTGATGCAAAAAAACTTAGAGAACATACTATTTCGCAAGGTATTAGCTGTGAGGAGTGCCATGGAGCAGGAGCTCACCTTTATGGTGCAAGAGGTGCCGGTATGCCATCAAATTGTGAAAGATGTCACCAAAGATTTGCTTATCAAGACGATGAAAAAAATCCAAATCCAAGAAAACCATTTAACGTTTATTTCAAATCAAGCTGTCCAGCTTGTGGAACAGAGGGTTCTCAAATGTATAGCTCACTCCACTATGATAAAGGTATGAGATGTACAACTTGTCATGATCCACATGAAGTTACAGCAAATGATTGGACAACAGAATATACAAGAGTTGGACTTAAAAAAACTTGTCAAGATTGTCACGAAACTCAAGCAGAGTTTTTCAAAGCAATGGGTGGAATTCATGCAAAAGATAATTGTACTGGATGTCACATGCCAAATATGATGAGTTGTGAGAACTTTGCTGCTATTCAAAACCCTGATAAAGCAGGATTTGATAACGTTAGAGCAAGCCATATCTGGAAAATAGATATTCACCCAACAAGAAAATCAATCAACCCACCTGAAGGCAAACCAAGAGACCCACTAAAAGTAAAAGGCTGGAGAATGGAAAGAGATCAAAACGGTAGATTCTTTGTTGACTTGATGTGGAGTTGTGGTAGAACAAGCTTTAGTGATCCTGATTTAGTTGAACCAGGTGCAAGTGGATGTCATAGCCCTGTTCAATCAACATTGCCAAATGACTTGAAATTTACAAATCAAGAGATGATTTATGAAAAAGTTATGGCATGGCAAACTCCTGTAAAAGAGGGATACGAAAAAATTAAACAAGGCTTAAGAGAGTTAGATAAAGCTTTAGCTAATTCTCAAGGTTTAGATATTGAGAAAAGATCAAGAGCAATATTCTTAACAAATGAGGCTAATAAAATTAAGAAAAAACTTGAAGATGATGGTGCTTGGGGTGTTCACGGACCACAATATTCAAAGAAAATTGTTGATGAGGCGTTAGTATATATAGAGCAGGCTCAAGATATACTAAAATCAACTAAAACTACTAGAAAATAGAGTAGCCTTCTAAAAAGTTTGGCTTTAATTAGCCAAACTTTTAGGTATATTTAAGGATAAGAGATGAATAAATTAATTAAAAATATATTTATTGCTACTTTTGTGGTTTTAGCTTCTATGACTATGATCCCAAAAGCTCATGCCTCTGGTGATGGAAGTATGGCTTTCGTAGATGGTGTAGTGCCTATTAGCATTTCAGAAGCAAAAGAGCTTATGAAAGATGGTGCATATATCTTTGATGCAAATGAGCTTGAAGTTAGACAAGAGTATGGGCACATTGAAGGTGCTGTTCATATAAATGTAGATAATTGGGAGAGATTATTACCAAAAGACAAAGATGCTATCATTATAGTTCATTGTTTAAACAGAATTTGCTTTATAGGCAGTGAAGTTGCTTTGGAGATGCAAAAACTTGGATATAAAAATGTATATGTAATGATAGAAGGAATCGAGCAGTGGATATTAAGTGGTAATCCAGTTGTAAAAGATGCAGTAGATCCAGCTGAACTTAAAAATAAATATTTAGGAAACAATAACTGGGAAAAGTCATCTAAAGTAACTGACTACACCGATACAATCCATAGACAAATTTTATTTGGTGAAATTCCTTCATGTAGAGATTGTCACGGTATAAATGTAGGAAGCGATGCAAAAAGTATCAATGTTGATTTTGCAAGTCTAAGAAAAAATGTAAATAAAAACTGTATGTCTTGTCACGATGATATTGGTGAAGAATTTAAATCAAGTATTCATAGCAGTATTGCAAATACTAAAAAAGGACTTCCATTATGTTCTGATTGTCATAACATACATATGGGACCAGCAGTTTCAAGCATAAATATGAAAAAATTTGCTGATAAAAAATGTGGAGATTGCCACCAAAAAGAACAAGCCATGTATCATACAACTTTCCACGGTAAGGCTATGCTTTTAGAAAATCCAGGAAAGGCTATAACTGTTGCAGCTTGTTATGATTGTCACGGAACACACAATATTTACTCTGTAGATGATGCTAGATCAACACTTTACAAAGGTGAAAAAAGAACAGAAACTTGTGCTTCTTGTCACCCTGGCGGAAATCAAAATTTCTCAGAGTTTATGGCTCATGCTGATCATACAGATGGCAAGAACTATCCAGTATTAAATTTTGCTTATAAATTTATGACAGCACTTATTATAGTGGTATTTGGATTCTTTGGTATTCATACTTTATTGTGGTTTATAAGACTTACAATGACAAGAATGAAATATTCAAAAGAATGGAAAGAAGCTAAACATAGGGCACATTCTGATAAAGTAAAGATTAAAAGATTTACAGGATTCCATAAAGTTCAGCACTTCTTCTTAGCAGCAAGCTTTTTGGGATTAGGCTTTTCAGGTATGCCACAAAAATATCATACAGCTGATTGGGCTCAAAGTATGATTGATTTAATGGGTGGACCAATTGGTGCAACTAAGATTCACCACATTTCAGCGTTTATAATGCTAGCTGTTGTGTTTAGTCACTTCGTAGAGATAATCGTAGTTGCTTATAGAAATAGACAAGCTGTAATTAATCCAAATACTGGTAAATTTAGTTGGAAAATTTTCTGGAGAAAATTCTTTGGACCTGATTCATTAGTTCCAAATTTCCAAGACTTTAGAGATTTGAAAAACAATTTCTTATGGTTTATCGGTAAAAAAGATAAAATGCCTCAATTTGACAGATGGACATATTGGGAAAAATTTGACTATATTGCAGTTTTCTGGGGTATGTTAATCATCGGTTTATCAGGGCTTATGCTTTGGTTCCCAGTTACATTTACAAAAGTTTTACCAGGACAAATGCTAAATCTTGCTACATTCTTACATTCAGATGAGGCGTTGCTAGCATTAGGATTTATATTTGCAGTACATTTCTTCCATACACACTTTAGGGCAAATAAATTCCCTATGGATACAGTTATTTTCTCAGGAAATTTAACTGAAGAAGAGATGAAACAAGAAAGAACTCCTTGGTATAATAGACTAAAAGAAAGTGGTAAATTTGATGAATTAATCGTTAAAGATGACAACTTTGATAAGTGGAAATGGCTTGCTTACATAGTAGGTTATGCGATGCTTATAACAGGTATTATTTTCTTATTGATGATAATTTATTACTACATTTTCTAATTTTTAAGCCACCTTTTTAAGGTGGCTTTTTTTAAAAAATCTTAAATCACACAAAGTCTCATTTTTTAAAATCTTACTACTAAAAAAATAAATTTTTACTTCATTTATTAGAATTTATAAGGTACAATTTGTATTTTATATTTTAATATAATTAAGGATAAATATGAGTAAAACTCAGCTATATTATGCTAAGCAAGGCGTTATCACAGAAGCTATGAAATTTGTAGCCAAAAAAGAAAATCTTAGTGAAGAGATTATTAGAAACGAAATTGAAAAAGGACATCTTATAATACCTGCAAATATTAATCATACAAATTTACAACCTATGGGTATAGGAAGTGCTTTAAAGTGCAAGGTTAATGCTAATATAGGCTCATCAGGTTTAAATAGTAGCATAGATGAAGAAATAGAAAAATTAAATATATCTATTAAATATGGTGCAGATACTGTTATGGATCTTTCAACTGGTGGAGATTTAAACGCAATAAGAAAAGCCATTATCAATGCCTCGAGTGTTCCTATTGGCACTGTTCCAATATATCAAATGGTTCATGATATAAAAGATATAAAAATGCTTGATAAAAATACAATACTCCAGACATTAAAAACACAAGCAGAGCAGGGCGTTAGTTATTTTACAATTCATTGTGGGTTTAAGTTAGAATTTATGCCATTAGTTGCAAAGAGAAAAATGGGTATAGTAAGTAGAGGTGGTAGTTTAACAGCTTCTTGGATGATGCATCACCATAAGCAAAATCCTTTTTATGAATTATTTGATGAGATATGCGAAATTTGTGCTAAATATGATGTATCTTTATCACTAGGAGATGGTTTAAGACCAGGATGTCTTTATGACGCAACTGATGAAGCTCAAATAAGCGAGCTTAAGGCTTTAGGCGAGTTAGCAAAAAGAGCTTATGATAATGATGTTCAAGTCATGATAGAAGGACCAGGACATATTCCTTTAAACGAAATAGAAAAAAATGTAAAATTACAGCAGAAGTTTTGCAATAATGCGCCTTTTTACGTACTTGGACCTTTGGTTACTGACATAGGTGCTGGATATGATCACATAACAAGCGCCATTGGAGGAGCTTTAGCAGCTTATCATGGTGTAAGTATGCTTTGTTACGTAACACCTAAAGAGCATCTTGGACTCCCAAATGCTAATGATGTAAGAGAGGGGCTTATAGCTCATAAAATAGCAGCTCATGCAGCTGATATAGCAAGATCTAGAATTGGAGCTATTGATAGAGACCATGCCATGAGTGATGCAAGATATAATTTTGATTGGAATAAGCAGTTTGAATTAGCACTAGATCCTAAAAGAGCAAGGGAGTATCATGATGAGAGCTTGCCAGAAGAAAGTTTTAAAAATGCTCATTTTTGCTCAATGTGTGGACCAAAATTTTGTGCTTATAAAATAAGCAAAGAAGTAGCAGCTAAAAGTTGTGAATATTTTAAAGAGTAATTTAGTCTAATTTTAGTGATATAAAATTTTAAAGATTAATTTTTATATTTTTTAAGGCTGATAAAATTTTATCAGCTTTTTAATATTTAGTCTAAAAATTCAAACTCAAGTTCATTATTTACTGCATCAACTTTAACAATTCCGCCATTTTTAAGTTTGCCAAATAAAACTTCTTTGCTTATTTCATCACTTATTTTAGAAGTTATTACTCTTTTTAAGTTTCTTGCACCAAATTCTGGACTATATGAGATATTTATTAAAAACTCTTTTGCCTCTTTTGATAAATCTATCTTAACATTTTTAAGTTTTTCTTCTAGTTCTTTAACTACTTTATCTACGATTTTTAGTAAAATTTCATTATTTAAGACATTAAAATTTATAACTTCATCTATTCTATTTCTAAACTCAGGCGAAAAGAAATCTTTTATCGCGGCATTTATTTTATAGCTTTCATCTTTGGTAAAGCCCATTTGAGGGGCTTCTTTTGTTCCTAAATTCGAAGTCATTATAATAATTGTATTTTTAAAGTCAGTTTTTTCGCCACTATTATCACTTAAAACTGCATTATCAAAAATTTGTAAAAATATATTCAATAAACTTTGATTTGCTTTTTCTACTTCATCAATTAAAATTACACTATAAGGATGTTTTTTAATGCTATTTGTAAGAAGTCCACCCTCTTCAAAACCAACATATCCAGGAGGGGAGCCAATAAGTTTTGAAACACTGTGAGATTCCATATATTCGCTCATATCAAATCTTTGAAAATTTACACCTAAATTTAGAGCAAGCTCTTTTGCTAGTTCACTTTTTCCAACACCACTACTTCCTGTAAATAAAAATACTCCTATTGGACTGTTTTCATTTTTAAGCCCAGCGTAAGATCTAAAAAGAGCATTGCAAAGTGAATTTATAGCTTCATCTTGTCCAAAAATTCTAGTTTTTAGTTTTTCTTTTAAATTTTTCAAAACTTCTGTATTATCTTCGCTTTTTACGATATTACTTATATTTGCGTTTTTAGAAAGCGTTTCTATAATATCATCTTTTGTAACTTCATAATCTTTTTTTTCAAGTAGTGAAAATTTAGCTCCAACTTCATCTATTAAATCAATTGCACTATCAGGTAAAAATTTATCATTTTGGTATTTTTTTACTAAATTTATAGCTGTTTTTATAATCTCATCACTAAATTTAACATTGTGATGAGCCTCATATTTACTTTTTAAGCCTTGCAAAATTTTAAAAGTATCATCAACTGATGGTTCATCGATATCGATTTTTGCAAAGCGTCTAAGAAGGGCTTTATCTTTACTAAAATTTCTAAATTCGCTATAAGTTGTAGCTCCAATGCATGAAATTTCACCCTTTGAAAGAAGTGGTTTTAAGATATTTGCCATATCAAGACTGCTATTTCCTGCATCACCAGTTCCAATAATAGTGTGAATTTCATCTATGAATAAAATAGCATATTTATCTTTTTTTAGCTCATCCATAATATTTTTTAGACGCTCTTCAAAATCCCCTCTATATTTTGTTCCAGCTACCAAGTCAGCACTATTTAAGGCATAAATTGTTTTGTTTTTAAGCTTATTTGGAACTTCACCATTTGCTATTTTTAAAGCAATCCCTTCTACAATAGCAGTTTTTCCAACTCCAGCTTCGCCGACTAATATTGGATTATTTTTTTTTCTTCTACAAAGAGTTTGCATAGTTTGGGTTATCTCTTTTTGGCGTCCTATTAAAGGATCGATTTTTCCATTTTTGGCAAGCTCGTTTAAATTAGATGTATATAACGCAAGTAAATTTTCTTTTTTATCATCCTTGGGTTCATTTTCTAAATTTTCATTAAAATTAAAAATATTATGATAGTTTAAAACCTTAGCACAATCACCTTCTTTATCTTCTAGAAGTGTTTTGAAAAACTGCATAGCATCAAAATTAATATTTGAGTTGTTTGCTTTATTTAGTATAATTTCAAGTGAGTAGCTAAGAGTTGGTGCTAGGTTTGAGCTAACTTTTGGGTTTGCTTTTGTTATAACTTCTATATGTTTTATTAAATCATTTAAATTTGTATTTTTGCACTCATTTTTGATGAAATTTCTAAGTCCTTCATCATATTTTAAAATTATATATAAAAGGTGCATTGTTGTTATGTATTCGTGTGAATTACTTTTTGCATAATCACTTGCTTTTTGCAAATAGTATGTAAAAGTATAATCTATCATTTTTCTCTCTTTTTATTTATTATCTTTTTTCTTTTACTGTGCATTTTAGTGGGAAATTTGCCACTTTTGATGCCATTAAAACTTCATTTTGTTTTGTTAGGGCAATTTCTTTTGTGTATGTTCCACAAACTGCAAGTCCTTGGTTGTGAATTTTAAGCATCAAATTCACTGCCTCATCTGTGGTTTTATTAAAAATTTGCACGATGATATCAACTACAAAATCCATTGTTGTTTTATCATCATTGTGTAAAATCACATCATATAAAGTTGGAAAAAATAGCTCTTTTTTATCTTTTGTTTCTACAACTTCATTAGTTTTTACTTCTTGCATTGTTAATTCTTTCAAAATCATCTTTTAAAACACTTGTGCTTATTGCACCATTGTAGTAGTATTCACCTGCTGGATTGTTGAAATTTGATAGCTTTTCAAGCTCTCCATTTTGGTTATACATAACTTTAAATGGCACTGTTAGGCTTCTTTGATAGTTTAAATCAGATAAAATTTGATTAATTATTTCTTCATTTGGGTTTTTATCGGAATTTGCTATAAAATAATATGCATTATATTTTTTAGCAAAATTTTCCATTATATATTCATCACTTACTTCTTCAAAATGAATTAGTCCAATCATCATAAAGTCATCTTTGTTATTTAGTTGAAAATCCATTAAATGTGGAGCTTCTGTTTGGCAAGGCTTACAAAATGTTCCAAATATATCTATCATCAAAAGTTTATTTTCACCATCAAGCTTAAAACCTTTTTGAGTTCTTACAATGGTTACTTCTTTTCCTAAAATATTTTTTAAAGTTATTTTTTCACCAACTTTAAAATGGCTTTTATCTTGGGATATTGAGATATTTTCTTGTTTTTGTTCTTTTTCATTTGAACAACCAAATATTAAAAATGCTGCCAGTAGTGTTAATAAATACTTTTTCATAATTTTTCCTTTTTTAAATTTTACCTTTTTTAAAATTTGCCATTGCCATTTTTGCCTCTTTATCGGCAGTTTTTCTTTTTAAGGTTTCTCTTTTATCATGCAAAGTTTTTCCTTTTGCAATAGCAATTTGAGCTTTTATTATATTTTTATTATTTAAATAAAGCAATAACGCAACTATTGTAAGCCCATCTTTTGTTACCATACCAAGAAGTTTATCAATTTGATATCTATGCATCAAAAGTTTTCTAGGGGCTTTTTCATCTGGTTTATAGTATGGATTTGTCGTATTTAAATGGCTAATATGCGCATTTAGTAAAAAAAGCTCACCTTTTATAATTCTTACAAAGCTATCTTTAAGGTTTGCTCTGCCAGCTCTTAAAGCTTTTACTTCGCTGCCTTTAAGCACAACACCAGCTTCAAATTTTTCTAAAATTTCATAGTCAAAAAAAGCTTTTTTATTTTTTGCTAATACTTTCAAATTTTCCCTTTTATTTTAAAATAACTGCTCCCACTCCCACTAAAAAACTCATTTTCTTTTAACTTAAAATTTGGGTTTATAGCTTGAAATGGAGCTAAAAGATCGTTTAGTTCATAATTTTTATATTTTTTTAAAATCTCTTTTGTTGAAAGAGTTTTTAATTTTTTGGCTAAATTTAAATCAATATTATCTATAAAATCACTTCTAAATTTAGCATAAATTTCAGGTGTTGAGGCAAAAATACTTGGTGTAAATACTTCTAAATTTGGAATATCATCATTAAAATTTTCTACTATTTCGCCAACGCCACTTACATTTGCACTTTCAAACTCAGTTATAAAAAAAGCCACATCGCTTCCAATGTTTTTTGAAATTTCGATTAACTCTTTTTTTGAAAAGTTTAAATTTAGAGTTTGATTTGTTAAATTTAAAAATGCCGCAGCATTTGAGCTGCCGCCCCCAAGTCCTGCACCCATCGGAATATTTTTTTCTAAAATCATCTTATGAGTTTTAAAAAAATCAGAAATTTTATCTTTAAATTTTGTTTTTAAAAGCTCTTTAAAAGCTTTATTTATAATATTTTCTCCATTAATTTTAATATTTGATATTATATTTAAATCTTCGCCGCTGTGTTGAAACTCTGACTTTTCAAAGTAAATTTTATCAAAAAGACTTTTATATAAGATAAAGCGCGATGAAATTTCGTGATAATTTCCTCTTGTTCCAGTTATCTTTAAAAAAATATTAAGTTTTGCATAACTTTTCAAATTTTTATCCTATTCCAAAGATATTTTACTTGGTTATTTTCTATTTGTACAATGGAGTAGAATTCGCCTAAATTTAGCAAATACTCACCATCATTTAAAAATTTAAAATTTTTAAAATTTAGCTTTTTACCTAAAATCACATCGTCTAAATCGCCTAAATAAAAGTTTTCTTTCAAATTTAAATATTCAAATGGATTTAAAAACTCTTCATCTTCATATTTAAATTTTCCTTCACTTACTCTATTTAAAGCACTTAGAGTGATATCGCATCCAAGTTTTTTACTAAAAAGCTCGGCATAGCTTCTTATATAAGCTCCTTCGCTAACACTTAAAAGAATGGTTAAAAAAGGGTGTGAATAATTTATTATTTTAGACTCATAAATATTCATTTTACACTCTTTAAGTTCAAACTCTTCATCATTTCTAGCCATCTCATAGGCTCTTTTTCCATTAATCTTTTTAGCTGAAAACTTAGGCGGAGTATAAGTTAATTCTCCTTGTAAATTTTTTACTATTCTGTCAATAGTTGATTTATCAAATAAAGAGATATTTTTAATACTTTGTATATTTTCATTATCCAAACTTTTACTTTTTGCTCCAAGCCAAAGTGTTGCTTTATAAATTTTTGGAGTCTTATCTAAAAATCTAAAAAATTTTGTATAATCACCAAAGGCAATTATCAAACTTCCACTTGCAAATGGATCAAGTGTGCCTGAAAAACCTGCTTTTTTAACGCCGTATTTTCTTTTTAATCTGCTAAGAAAAAAATTTGATGAAATTCCTATTGGCTTATTTGCAACAAATAAAGCATTCATACTACTTTTTCCACAAAACTCGATATTATATCTCTGTGAATTCCGCCAAAATTTATACTAAGTTTGAGTTCATTTTTATATTCACCAACATTTGTAACGCGACCAATTCCAAAAAGTTTATGTTTTACTAAATCGCCTTTTTTAAAACTAGTACTTTTTTCAAATACTAGTGCACTTTCACAAAGTCCAGCCTCACTTAAAAACCTACTTTTATCAAGATTTTGTCTTTTTCCTTTATAAAACCTTGAGTTAGAATAGCTTAAAGTCAGTGTTTTTTTAGCTCTTGTAATTGCTACATAAGCAAGTCTTCTTTCTTCTTCGATATCAGTGTGATCTCCAATTAAAGGGAAAAATCCCTCTTCCATACCTATTACAAAAAGATGGTTAAACTCTAAGCCTTTGCTTGCGTGAACGCTCATTATACTAATGCCATCTTCACTTATGTTATCTTGCTCGCTTTGAAGACTTAGTTCGTTTAAAAACTCTTCTAGGTCAAAATTTGGTTCATTTACAAGTGCATCTTTAAGCATTGCTAAAAACTCATCGATATTGGCTATTTTATCATCACCTTCTGGGAGTTCTTTGTAAAATTCTTTAAGTTTAAAAGTTTCATCAAGGGAGTTAATAATATCATAAAAATTATCTTTTTCTTTTAGCTCTAAAATATCTTCATATAATTGTGTAAGCATTAATTGTGATTTTTTACCTAGATTTGAAGTATTATTTAAAGTTTCAAATAGTGATAAATTTTGATCTTTTGCAATATTTTCAAGCTTTGTAAGAGAAGCTGCACCAACGCCTCTTTTTGGGCGATTTATAATCCTTCTTAGTGAAAAATCATCATTTGGATTTAAAATAAGTCTTATATAGCTTATCATATCTTTTATCTCAGCTCTTTCATAGAACTTTATTCCACCAACCATTTTATAAGGAATTCTTGCTTTTGTTAAGCCATCTTCCAAAGCTCTTGATAAAGCATTTACTCTATATAAAACTGCGATATTTTTAAGCTCTTCGCCACTATTTATAAGTTTTTTTATAGCATTTGAAATTTTATTTGTTTCGTAGTTTTCATCTTCGCTTTCCATTAAAGTTACTTCTTCGCCTTTTTCTTTTGTTCCGATTAATTTTTTACCAAGGCGGTTTTGATTGCAGTCAATTAAGTTATTTGCTGTATTTAGTATATTTTGAGTAGAGCGATAGTTGTTTTCAAGTTTTATTAAAGTAACATTTTTAAACTGGTCTTTGAAATTTAAAATATTTTCAACTCTTGCACCACGCCAGCCATAAATGCTTTGATCATCATCTCCTACAACGCATAAATTTTCATGCATTAAACAAAGTTTTTCTAAAAGTTTAAATTGTAATTCGTTTGTATCTTGATACTCATCGACCATTATATATTTATATTTTTGTGAAATTTCTTCACAAAGTTCTTTGTTTTTAGCTAAAATTTTATATGGAAGTCCAAGCAAATCATCAAAATCAACTAAATTTTCATTTTTTAATGTATCTTCATATTCTTTATAAACTTTTGCAACTTTTTGATAAAACCCACTTTCTTTTTTAGCGTAATCATTTATTAATGTTGAGTTGCTTAAAGCATCATCAACGCTTACAAGAGAGTTTTTTATCTTCGAAATTTCATTTGCTAAAATTGAAGTTGATAGATCACTTTGAAATTTTTTAATGATTTTTTTCTTATCATCTGTATCAATTATGACAAAATTGTTTTTTCTTTTTAACTCACTCATGTAAAATTTCAAAAATAAAAGTCCAAATTTATGAAATGTGCAAAGCAAAGGATAAGCATCGAGCTTTGTTTGATTTATAAGATTTAAAGCTCTATTTCTCATCTCAAGAGCTGCTTTATTTGTAAAAGTAAGTGTTAAAGTAGAGTTTGCAGGAATGCCTTGAGATATAAGATATGCAAGACGAGAAGTTATAGTTTTTGTTTTTCCACTTCCAGCTCCAGCTAAAATAAGCATTGCTCCATCAACGTGTGTTGCTGCTTTTTTTTGTTCCTCGTTAAGTCCTTGTAAAATACTTTGCAATGATTCCTCCATATATAAAACCTCTATTTTATCAAAAATAACTTATAATAAGGTTTTTTATCTATTTGCTTGAAAATATTTTTTTTGATTTTGCTCTTTTATCCTCTTCGTTATCTTTTTTTTCTTGAATTGATAAATTTATAAAAATTGGCTGATTTTTTAAATTTATTTGTATTATGTCGCTCAAAGGCACACTTAGAGTTGAGGCGAAATTTTCATTTCCAAAACCAGCTTCAAATATTAAAAAACCATCTTCTAAAAATGCACTTTCTAAAGTATAATTACCAAGTTCAAACATTATTAAATTTGAAAAATTATCGCTTATTTCTTTTGGCAATTCTGGGTTAAATTTAACATTTTTTAAATTTACAACTATGTTAAATCCACGATTTCTTTCAAGCAGATATTCTAAACACTCTTTTGCATGATTTTTCATTAAATCACAAAAAACACTATCTTTTAAAATATTCATTTTAGCTCCTTAAATTTTTTTACTAATTTTTCAACTTCATTTAGTCCTATTTGCCAAAACTCTTGACTATTTATATCAAGGTTAAACATCTCAACCATTTCTTTTGGACTTTTGCTACCACCAAGAGTTAAAAATTCAGTATAAATTTCTACAAAATTTTCACATTTTTTACTTTTATAAAGTCCAAATAAAGCTAAAACTAAAAGCTGAGCGTAAGAGTAGCTGTAGCAGTAAAATGGTGTGTGGATAAAGTGTGGTATATAACTCCACCAAGATTTATAATATTCATTTAATTTTAGACTTTTTCCAAACATTTTGGCTGATTCTTCTAGCCAAATTTTATCTAATTCATCTTTGCTTAGCTCACCTTCAAAGCTATGAACTCTTCTTTCAAAAGTTGTAAAATTAATTTGCCTATAAAGTGTGGCAAAAATATCTTCAAGTTTTGAGGCAAGGAGTGAAATTTTATCATCACTTTTTTGATAAACATAGTCAAATACAAGCATTTCGCAAAATACCGATGCTGTTTCAGCTGTGGTAAGTGGTGTGCTTGAGTTAAAATATCCGACTTTATAAGCTAAATATTGATGAATTGCATGACCAAGCTCGTGAGCAAGGGTAAAAAGATCTCTTTTTTTGTTTGTAAAATTTAGCATTACAAAAGGATGAACGCTACTTACTGCTGAGTGAGAAAATGCCCCGCTAGTTTTATTTTTATCAGGATAGACATCTATCCAGTTTTCATCAAAAGCTTTTTTTGCAATTTCTCCAAATTTTGGGCTAAATTCATTAAATGCTTTTAAAACTATTTTTTTAGATTCTTCAAAAGTTATTTCTTCATCACTTCTAATTGGAGCGTATCTATCATAATCATATAGTTCTTCAAATCCTAAAATTTCACGCTTTTTTGCGTAATAATCAATAGATAAATCAAATCTTTTCTCAACTGCTTTTATTAAACTATCAACACTTTCTTTTTCAATTTGATTGTATAAATGCATCGAGCTTTCGCTAAATTTGTAGTTTCTTAGCTCTTTTTGAATGTTTAAATCGGTTTTTATCATATTATAAATATATGTCAAAAGATGAGAATTTGCATCTAAGGTTTTGCTAAGACTAAGTGCAGCATTTTTTCTTTTATTTCTATCTTCATCGCTTAAATAGCTTAGTAAAGTTTCAATTTTTATCTTTTTATCCTCAAAATCAAAATCCAAATTTGCCATTGTTTCATCAAAAAGTCTTGCAAAAGCACTGCTTCCAACAGGTGAAGTTTTAAGCAAAACCTTTTCTTCTAAAAGAGAGAGTTGATGAGCTTTTTCTTTGTTTAAAAGCTCTAAGTGATATTTGTATTTTGGTGAGGCATTTATAAATTTATCTTTTTTAGTTTTTTCTAGGTTGTTAAACTCAATTTCAAAAAACAGTAAATTTTGTGAAATTTCATTACAAATTAGCTCACTACTTGCTAGTTCTTTTCCTTTTGTGGTGTCCTTAGCAAATGCAAGATATCGGTAAGTTAGTGCTTTTGATATGTTTTCATTTATCTTTTCAAGAGTTTGTAAGGCATTTATAAATTCACTATTATCAAGTTTTTCTAAATTATCTTTATATGTTTTATTAAAAATTATGGCTTCATTTTTTATTTTATCTATAAATTCATTAAACTCATCTTCGCTACTAAAAAACTCTTTTAAATTCCAATTCATATATTTCCTTTTTTAAATTTTATATATTTTAATATAAATTTGTTTAAAAAAAAGTAATTGTAAAAAAGTGAGTTTAAAAATTTAAAATTAGTGGTCTAAACAACCACTAATTTTTTAGTTAATTTTTGGTATTATTTGTAGCTTCTGAGGCAACAGCTGTAAATAAAACATCAGTTGAGCTGTTGATTGCTGTTTCAACTGAGTCTTGGATAACACCTATTATAAATCCAACTGCTATTACTTGCATAGCAATATCATTTGGTATGTTAAACAAAGATGTTGCAAGAGGAATAAGCATAAGCGAACCACCAGCTACTCCACCACATCCGCAAGCTCCAAGAGCTGAAACAAAACAAAGTAAAAGTGCAGTTCCAAAACTAACTTCAATTCCTAAAGTAAATACTGCTGAAAGTGTTAAAATGGCAATTACCACAGCAGCTCCAGCCATGTTTACATTTGCTCCAAGAGGGATTGTTATAGAGTAAAGATCTTCATCTAAATCAAGCTTTCTACAAAGGTTTAAATTTACAGGTATGTTTGCAGCTGAGCTTCTTGTAAAAAATGCATATAAACCACTTTCTTTAAGGCAAGTAAATAAAAGTGGATAAGGGTTTTTCTTTAAAACAATTCCTGCTAGAAGTGGATTTGTTACAAAAGCAACAAAAGCCATAGCAGCAACTAAAACTATAACAAGTTTTAAATATCCCATTAAAGCTTCCCCGCCAGCAGTTGCAACGCTGTTTGCAACAAGACCCATAATACCAAAAGGAGCTAGTTGGATGATGAATTGAACTATTTTTGTGATTGCGTCTGATAAGTCTTCAAATAAGCTTTTTGTAGCAGGGCTTGCAAATTTAAGCGCTAAACCAAAGCCAATGGCCCAAGTTAAAATTCCAACATAATTTCCTGTTGCAAGAGCATTTACAGGGTTATCAACCATTTTAAATAAAAGTCCTGATAAAACTTCTACCATGCTAGTTGGAGCTGAGCTTGCATCTACAGCTGTAACATCTAAAACTAAAGTTGTTGGAAACATGAAGCTTGCTATTACTCCAATAGCTGAGGCTAAAATAGTGCTTATAAAGTACAAAACTAAAACGAATTTAAGCCCTTTTGTGTTGCTAAAATTTCTAGTTATAAATGAAGCGGCTATTAATATAAAAACTAAAATTGGTGCAACTGCTTTTAAAGCTCCTACAAACAAGCTTCCTAAAGTCCCTACAGCAGCAGCTAAGTTGTTTATAAAACCAGTATCGCTATCTTGAGCTAAAAAGCCAATTACCGCACCGATAAAAACACCGGTTAAAATTTTTAAAACTAAATTCTTATCTTTGTAGCTTTTTATAAGCTTTTGAAATGAAGACATAATTATTCCTTAAAGTTTAAAATTATAACTTTGAGAATATATCTAAATTTTGATAAAATAAGAGTTAAAATTCTATTTGAATAAAAAAATATTATATTATTTTTGAATTTTTAGTAAATTTATAACTTTTTTACACCTTTTTATAATTTTAGCAATAATATTTTAGAGATGAAATTGTTTAAACAATGCACTGTTTAAACAATTTCGTATATTAAAAAGTTTGTTATTTTTTAGTTTTTTTGTAAATATAGTTTCCAATCATTTGAAAAATCTGAACCATAACAATCAAAATTAATACTGTATAAAGCATAATATCATCATTAAATCTTTGAAATCCATATCTCAAAGCAACATCTCCAAGCCCACCTCCGCCAAGCGTTCCAGCCATCGCAGAAAAACCAATAACAACAATTATTGTTAGTGTAAGCACATTGATTAAAGATGGAATTGCTTCAACTAGCATAACTTTAAAAACAATTTGCATTTTACTTGCACCATAGCTTTTTGCAGCTTCTATTACGCCATTATCAACTTCTATTAAAGCATTTTCTATAAGCCTTGCGATAAATGGTGCAGTTCCTATAGTAAGTGGAACTATAGCAGCGTTTGTACCAATACTTGTGCCTATTATGAGTTTTACAAAAGGAAATAACACGATAATTAATATAATAAATGGAAAACTCCTAACAACATTTACTATAAAATCAAGCACAGCATAAACATATCTATTTTCCATAAGTCCATTTTTTCTAGTAATTACTAAAATTATTGCTAGAATTAACCCAAAAATAGAAGCAAAAACTGTAGCTGTTATGCTCATATAAATAGTCTGCCACGAAGCATTTAGTAAAATGCTTATCCAAATTTGATAGTTTTTATTTCCTAAAAGTTCTTTTAAATTTTGGCTTAAATTTGTAAAAATTCCTTCAAAAAATGGACTTTCTTTAAAAAATACAGTATCAATAGTTGTAAAAATAGTATCACCGACAAAAAATGGATAGATAAAAAATAATCCTAAAAATAGTAAAAATAAAATTAATTTTTTCATTCTATTATCTCCCATAAAACACCAGTTTTTTTAATAAAGTTTATAACTTTTTCTTTATCTTTTGGCTCTATATTTATAACCAAGTGTCCAAGCACAAGTTCGCTTAATTGCTCAATTTTGCCCCAAACGATGTTGAAATTTAAGTCAAGCTCACGCGCCATTTGTGTGATAACGCACTCAAAAGCAACTTCTTTTGGAAAATAAAGAGCTATGTTTATGCCATCTTGTGGAAGGACCATTTCCTCTCCCAAAAACTCACGCATATTTTTATCAGGCTTTAAAAATAGTTCGTGAATTTCGCCTTGATTTGTAATTATGCCACTATTTAAAAGAACAGCTTTGTTAGCGATACTTTTTACAACTTCCATTTCGTGAGTAACTAAAACTATAGTAATGCCAAATTCTTTATTAATACGCTTTAAAAGAGCTAAAATTTGTTTTGTTATACTTGGATCAAGTGCCGAAGTAGCCTCGTCTGAAAGTAAAATTTTTGGGTTTAGTGCTAAAGCTCTTGCAATGGCAACTCGTTGTTTTTGCCCACCAGAAAGTGCTGCTGGATAAAAATCTTTTTTATCGCTAAGTCCTACTATTTCTAAAAGTTCATCAACTCTTTTTTTAGTATAATTTCTATCATAACCCCAAAAATTTAGAGGCGTTGCAACATTTTCAAAAACAGTTTTTCTACTCATTAAGGCAAAATTTTGAAAAATCATACCGATTTCTTTTCTAAGTTCTCGTAATTTTTTGCCTTTTACATCTTTTATCTCTACACCACCAACTTTTAAGCTTCCACTTTGGTAGTCTTCAAGTCCATTTATACAGCGAAGTAGGGTGCTTTTACCAGCACCACTATGTCCAACAAGACCAAAAATTTCACCTTTTTTAATGCTAAAATTTATATCTTTTAGCACAAGTGTGCTGCCGTAACTTTTGCTTAAATTTTTAACTTCTATCATTTTTTTATTTTGTTATAAAATAGTAAATTACATAAATCCAGCTTAAAAAGCCATGTATTATTGCCCATAAAATACTTTTGTTTGCACTCCATGAAAGAGCTACTGCTATAACTGTTCCAAGACTAAAACCACCAATGATACCCTGCATAATTTCTCCTTTATTTTTTAAATATAAAATAGACTGCCAATATAAGAAAAATAAAACCTATAAAACTATCTATAAAAGATAGTTAGTAGCCTTTTTGATTTAGCTTTGCAAATGCATCACAACCTTGTTGATTGCCCAAGTCGCAAGCCTTGCCAAAATACTCCTTGGCCATGCTATAGTTCTGTCTTACACCTTTACCACTCTCATATAAAACTCCAAGACCGATACAACCTGAAGATTTTTCATTGTCGCAAGCTAACTTATAGTATTTAGAGGCTTCTGTGTAGTTTTGCTCCACACCTCGACCATAGGCATACAAAATTCCAAGACCGCTACAACCTAAATACTCTCCATTATCACAAGCTAATTTAAAGTATTTAGAGGCTTCTGTGCAGCTCTGTCTCACACCTTGACCATTATCATATAAAAATCCAAGATTGGTGCAACCTAAATACTCTCCATTATCACAAGCTAATTTATTGTATTTAAAAGCTTCTGTGTAGCTTTGTCTCACACCTTTACCATTGGCATATAAAACTCCAAGACCGCTACAACCTGAATACTCTCCATTATCACAAGCTAATTTAGAGTATTTAAAAGCTTTTTGATAATCTCCTGCTTTATAAGCTTTGTCAGCAGTTTCAAATTCATCTGCGACTAAAACAGCACAAACAAAAGATAGTAAAACTATAACTTTTTTCATCTTATACTCCTTTTTTTAAATTTGGTTATTTTAGCATTTTTATTTTTTAAATATAAAATAGACCGCCAATATAAGAAAAATAAAACCTATTATATGATTTAATCTTAAGGTTTCATTTTTAAAAACTAGCAGTGTAAATGCCGTAAATACAACTAGCGTGATAACTTCTTGCAAGACTTTTAGCTGCCATATATTAAACGCGCCGCCATTTTCCACAAAGCCATATCTGTTTGCAGGAATTTGAAAGCAATATTCAAAAAATGCAATTCCCCAACTAAGTAAAATTATCCAAATAAGACTAAGTGAGCTAAAAGTTGGTAATTTGCTAAGTTTTAAATGGCCATACCACGCAATTGTCATAAATATATTTGATAAAATTAGCAAAATTATCGTGTAGTATGGTTTCATTTTAGTTCTTTAGGCTTCTTATCTCATTTTCAACTTTACTAAGTTGATCTTTTGCGTTTTTTAGTCCTTCGCGGTTGGTTTGCACAACTTCTGCCGGGGCATTTGCGATAAATTTTTCATTTTTAAGCATTCCCTCAAGTTTTAAAATCTCTTTTTCAAGCTTTGTTTTTTGTGCGTTAAGGCGTTTTAAGATTTCACTTAAATCAACTCCGCTTAAAGGCACAAAAACGCTTAAATTTTGACTTACATCAGCTACTGCGTCGGCTACTTTTTCATTTACAAATTTAACATCTTCGCATTTTGCAAGAAGTTTTATAAACTCAAGTTCATTTTCTAAATTTATATTTTCATTCAGCTTAATATAAGCAAGTGAAATTTTTGAATTTCCCAAATCAATAGTCGCTTTTGCGCGGCGGATCGCTACGATACTTTCTATAATAAGGCTAAATTTTGCCTCAATTTCGCTGTTTTGTTTAGTGGCTTTTGGATAGGGCATTATCATAATTGAGTCTGAGTTTTGCAAGCTTGTCCCGCTTAACTCATGCCACAAATATTCACTTAAAAAAGGCATAAAAGGATTTAGAAGTTTCATAGCCTCTTTAAAAATCGCACCAAGTTCTTTAACTGCACTTTTTTGGGCCTTGCTTAACTCAATTCCCCAGTCGCAAAACTCATCCCATAGGAATTTATAAATTTCATTTGCAGCATCGTTAAATCGGTATTCATCAAGGTTTTTTCTAGTTTCACTCACGCAGTTTTGAAAACGTGAAAACATATAAGTTCCAAGCTCTGTTTTAAGCTCTAACTCGCTTAAATTTGGAAATTTGTTCTCATTTAAAAGCAGGAATTTATGAGCGTTATAAAGCTTATTTGTAAAATTTCTAACTTGAACTAACTTTTCCTCACTTAGCCTAATATCGCGCCCTTGAATGCATAAAAGTGCCAAAGTAAAGCGCAAAATATCGGCACTATACTCATCAATTTTAACGAGTGGATCAATGACATTGCCACTACTTTTGCTCATTTTTTCGCCTGTTGCAGTTTTAACAAGAGCGTGAAGATAGATATCCTTAAATGGTAGTTTTTTTAGAGCATTTTTGCTTTGGAACATCATCCTTGCAACCCAAAAAAACAAAATATCAAAGCCAGTTATTAGCATAGTATTTGGGTAAAACTCTTTTAGGTCCTCTTCAAACCATTTTTCGTTTTTATAGTTTTCATCATTGCCCCAACCAAGTGTTGAAAATGGCCAAAGTCCGCTACTAAACCAAGTATCAAGGACATCTGGATCTTGATAGAAATTTTTACTTTTGCATTTTGGACAACACGCTGGATTTTCATCCTCATCTGCCCATTCATGACCGCACTCATTGCAGTAAAATACAGGAATTTGATGTCCCCACCAAAGCTGTCTTGAAATACACCAGTCTTTTAACTCTCTCATCCATGCGTTAAAACTATTTATCCAATGAGCTGGGAAAAACTGAGCTTCGCCGTTATTTACCGCTTTTATGGCATCAGTGGCTATTTCTTTTTTTACAAACCACTGCTTTGAAATGTATGGCTCAACGATATTTTTGCAGCGATAACAATATCCAACTTGATTGGTATAATCTTCTGTTTTTTCAACATTGCCGATTTCTTGGAGTTTTGCTACAACTTTTTGTCTTGCGTCTAGTCTTTCAAGCCCTTTAAACTCGCCGCACTCATCGTTTAATATACCTTTTTCATCAAAAATTGTAATAAACTCTAAGCCGTGGCGGTTGCCAACTTCATAGTCGTTTTGATCGTGAGCTGGAGTTACCTTTACCACGCCAGTTCCAAAGCTCATATCAACATGCTCATCGGCAATTATTGGAATTTCACGACCAATTAGTGGTAAAACTACTTTTTTGCCAATTAGTTTAGTGTATCTTTCATCGTTTGGATTTACCATAACAGCTGTGTCACCAAAGTAAGTTTCAGGACGAGTTGTGGCAACTACGACAAACTCATCACTATCTTTTAAAAAATATCTTAAGTAATATAGCTTTCCAACATGCTCTTTGTGTTCAACTTCCACATCACTTAGTGCTCCATCGTGTGTGCACCAATTTACCATATAATTTCCACGAATTATTAGACCTGAGTTATAAAGACTTACAAATGCCTTTCTAACAGCACTTTTAAGCCCATCATCCATTGTAAAACGAAGTCTTGACCAAGCAGGGGTAATGCCTAGTTTTCTCATCTGTTTTAGGATAGTGCCGCCACTTTCTTCTTTCCATTTCCAAATTTCATCAACGAATTTTTCACGTCCAAGACTCTCTTTTGTGATACCTTTTGCTAAAAGTTTTTTTTCAACAACATTTTGAGTTGCTATTCCTGCGTGATCCATACCGGGTTGATAGAGTGTTTTAAAGCCGTCCATTCTTTTGTAACGAGTCATTATATCTTGTAAGGTAAAAGTTAAAGAATGCCCGATATGAAGCACTCCTGTGACATTTGGTGGTGGCATCATAATACAGAATTTTTTTCCATTTTGGATATTTTTATTGCCATCAACTTCAAAATAGCCTCTGTTTTCACAAATTTGATAATATTTTTCTTCGATATCTTTTGGGTTGTAAAAATCCACTTCAAACTTCCTTTTCTTATAAAAATAGCTTAATATTAGCTAAATTTGGCTTAAAATTCATTTATTTAACCTTGATTTCATAAGCTTCAAGGCTATAATCATTTATCTTTTCATCATACATTGACTCAGCATTTGCTTGTGGCAGCTTGCAAGTTCCACTTAAAACTACTTTAAAAGGAGTATAAAATGTTATGCTTTCGCCGCTATAAACAGGTGGTAAAAAGTCTGTTATAGAGCCATCTTTTATCTCTTTGTGAACCATTGAGATATCATCTTTAAGTTTTTTATCTCTTATGTTTTGGATAATTCTTTCATTGACTATCTCAAGGCAAGATGGGACTTTTTGATAGACTAAGATGTCATTAAAGTTTTGATTGAGTTTAAGTGTAATTTTGGCAAATATCAAATCATTTATTTTTAAATTTGCCAAATCAACTAAGTTTCCACTACTATCTACAAATTCCCTCTTTATGTTTAAACTCTTCATCTCTAAACTATTTTTAATAGACTTTGGTTTGTAGTCATAACTAATTAGCGAATAATAGGCTTTATTACTTGACTCAATAGTTAAATTTCTATCTTTTAAGTCTATGTTTAAATTTGCATTTTGGCTAAACATATAGAGATTATCGCCATTTTTTACCTTTATTTTTAAGCTTTTGTCTTTGTCTTGTTCTTTTTCAAACTCGTTTATTGCCAAAAGAACAAAAGCTCTATCTTGGGTTGATTTAATGCTGTTTTTCAATAAAACTATCTCATTTAAAAGTTTTTGGCTTAGTTCATCATCTTTAAAATATCTTAAATTTAGATAGAGCGAAAAGCTTAAATCTCTAATTTTTGAGGCGAAATTTAGCTCTTTATTTTGCATTTTATCTATCTTAAAAGCCTTTATCTGCTCTTTTATGCTCTCTAACTCTTTGTTTAGTCCAGCATTTTTCAAAATGGCAGCTGTTAAGAAAAGCTTAAGTAAGTCATCTTTATAAAATTTATTGTCTAAGAGTAAATTTATCTTTTCATCTAAGTTGTTTTTTGAATTTTGGCTTAAAATATACAAGGCGTAAATACTACTTAAATTTGAGTTTATGCCTTTTTCTTTTAAGGATTTTAGGGCTTTGTTAAGTGAGATTTGTGGCACTTCAAAGCCATTTTCTTTTAAGAGTAAAAGCGCGTGAGTTGCATAGATACTAGAAAACTCATCTACATTTGAGTTAGCTCTCCAATACCCAAAGTCGCCATTTTCATTTTGTAAAGCCAAAAGATCTCTTATGCCCAAATTTATGAAATTTTCTCTGTCTATTTTACCTGCTTTGTTTGTTGGGTTTAAAAACATAAGTGCTAGAAGTTGTGAACTTTTTTGTTCGCTGCAGCCATATGGATAGTTTATGAGTTTATCCATCTCATCTACAAAAAGTGTTTGCAAATTTGATGAAATTTGAACTTTTACTTTATCTAATTTATCAAACATAAACTCTTTTTTGCCTTTAAGTATGCCACTTTTTACATCGGTATTTAGTGAGTTTGGCTCTAAAATTTCAAAATTTAAATTTGTAGTTTTATCATCTATTGTGATATTTATATCTCCTTTTCCTAGGCTTAAAGTCTTTATTTTTACAATAAGATCATTAAAACTATTTTGTGCAATGCTTAAGTTTTTATCATAAGAAAGCTCTAAATTTTGGCTTTTTGATAGAGTAATTTTTGGCTTTAACTCTTTGTCTGTGTTGTTAAAAATTTTAAAGACTAAATTTACTTCATCGCCATTTAAAAGATAGGCAATGAGCGGGACTTTAACTAAAATATCATCTTTTATCACTACAAAAGTGCTCTCTTCACCAATTTGATTTTCATCAATGGCAATGGCATCAAGGCGGATCTTTGTGTTGAGATTGGCTGGGATAAATTTGCTAAATTTAGCAGTGCCATTTTCATCAGCAACTGCTGTTTGCATAAAGATAAAAGTGTCGATTTTTTTATTTTCCAATGGATCTAGATATTTTTTCATAGCAGCACTTTTTAACATCTCGCCACTTCCAAATTTAAGCACTTTTCCATCATTTATAAAGTTTGTAAGCTTGTCATAAATGTCAAAATCACTTCCTAAAACTGCTAATTTTGTCTTAAAAAACTCATAGCTTTTTGGACTTTTTTGATTAAGTAGATTTAAAATTCCCTCTTCAACTCCAAATAGGGCGATTTTGGTATTTGGTTTGGCGTGGATAGTAATTTCTAAGTTTTGATTGGATTTTACTAAATTTGGAGCCAAAATTTGTGGCTTTAAGTTAAATTTGGAGCTGTTGTTTTCTATGTAAATTTGATCCCATGCTTTAAATGGCAAGAAAGTTGAAGGAGTATCGCTAAGCCTTAGAAGTTTGGCCTTTATATATCCGCCTTTAAAATCTTTTGGCACTTTAAAGCCTAAATTTGTCGTTTTGCCAGATAGTTTTACTATCTTATAATCGATTAATTTATCGCTTTCAAAGCTTACTAGCATTAAAGGATCTTTTAGGGCTGAGCTAATAGTTACGGATATATTTTCATCATCATTATAGATGAGTTTATCGGTTTTTATTGAGGCTTTGCTAAGTCTTTTTGTAGGCACTAGCTCATCACTTCCAAAGCCACTTACTTCAAAACTTACCACGCTTTTATGAGAGCTATTTAGATCCAAAACTTCAAGTTTATAGCTTCCAAAACCTGGATTTTTAATAGTTAAAAAGTTATCTTTTATATCAAAATCTTTAAGTTTACTGTCTTTTTTAAACCATGATAAAAAGCCCTTTTCATCGAGTGTGTAAATCCACTCTTCTTTGTATAGGCTAGCTTTTAAAGAGCTTTTTGTCTCATTTAGAGTTGCAGGGTCGATAGTTATAAAACTAGCTTTTAGATCTTGACTTTGATCTAGGATATTTTTCTCTAAATTTATGCCAACAATGCTTTTAAATGGATAAAACTTACTTTGTGAATATCCAGCTACATTTTTGCCACTGTCATTTAGTAAAAAAGTCGCTTTGATGTTTATAACTGAGTTTAGTGGGGCGTTAAATGTTGGCAAGATGAGAATTTTAGAGCTTGCATTTTCATCTAATAATATAGTTTTTTCATCAAAATATAAATCTTTTTCATTTAAAGAGCTATCATCAAAAGTATAATCTTTAAACTTATCATTTTTAAAGGTGCTATTTAAAAAAGAAACACTTAAATCGCCGCTTAAATTTGATGCATTTTGTCCAAAGAGATAATTTGCACTTAAATTCAAAAGTGGTTTTTCATCTTTTGTATAAAATTCTTTGCTAAATTTCACATTTGCTTTTAAATTTTGTGGGATAAAAGACTCGATAAAAAAATCTTTTCTTGCTAAGATTTTGTTTTCAAAGATAACTTCAAGCCTTTGTTTTCCGCTTGTTTTAAAGCCATTTTCTATCTTAAAATCTAAGCTTCCAAACTCATCTAATATAAAAGATTTTTCATAGATTTTAGAGTTTTGTGCGTCATAAACTCTAACTTTTATCGGTAAATTTTTAAGAGATTTAAAGTTTTCTTTAAGGATGATGATGCCTGAAATTTCGCTATTTGGTCTTACAATATCGCTTGTTAAATAGACATAAGCTTTTGGTTTTTGAGTAGACTTTAGATTTTGAAACAAAGCATCTGCACCCTTTGAGGTGCTTTCTACTGGTTCTTGAGTAGTATTTGTATTTTGAAACTCATCTAATATAAGGAAATTTCTCTCACTGTTTAAACTTGCCAAAATAGACTTTGGCTTTTTATCAATTATATTTTTTTGGCTAAACTTAAAGACACCTTTTTCATCGGTTATTCCTTTGGCAATGATTTTATTTTTATTTGAAAAAACGGTAATTTGGGCGTTTTTTACCACTTCATTGTTTGAAAGCCTATTTACAAAAACAAAAATTTCATCTTTAAAAACCTTTGCATGAAGTGCTAAATCACTATAGTAGATAAATTTATTTATACTTTTTAATCTCTCATCCTTGTCTTTGTAAAAAATTTCAAGATTGTAAATCCCATCTTTGTCAAAATCAAATTCTAAAAGAGTTTTTATCTCTTTATTTGGCTCAAAATCAAGATGAAAATTTTGACTTTTTTCATCGCTAAAGGTATTTATGCCATCATCGAAATTTAAAAAATATCTTAGATTTTCATCACTTATTTTTGTTAAAACAGTCTTTATCTCTTTTAAATTTATACTTTTTAGGGCGATTTTTCCTTTGCTTGAGATATAAGGTTTATCATCTAAAAACCAAATTTCAGGGGCAAAATCAGCTGTTTTTAGCCTAAATTTCAGATCTTTTTTTAAGGCTTTATAATTTTTCTCGCCAAAACCTTTTTTAAGAGTTATCTCATACTCGCTATTGTCCTTTAAATCGCTACTTACGATATCAAAATAACTTTTGGAGTTTTCATATCCACTATTTATGACTTTGAAATTTTGCGTATCATCACAACTTACCAAAACATTGTTTAGCCATAAATAATCATCCATATAGAGCCTAAAACCAAGCATTTTATCTGGATATGAGAGTGGCTTGATAAGAGTAGTATCAAGTTCTAAAGTTTTAGAGCTTTTAAGTTCATCATCACTTTGGCCAAAACTATTTAAAATAGCGTCATTTTCTAGGAAGCTATTTTTAGGATTTTTTACATTTTTAGAGATTTTTAAGGTATAAGAATCGCTACTTAAAACTTCTATTATTGCCTCAGATGAGCTTAAAATATGCAGTTTAAAAGGAACTATTTTTTCATCTAGGGTTATAGCTTTTATATTTTCTTTTAAATTTGTAACTTCATCATTAAAAGAGATAAAATACCTATTTTTATCCATTTTTTGAAACTTTTCTATTTGAAATTTATCGCTTTTAAAACTAATTTTTTCATCATTGTATGAGCAGTTAAAAGTAGTTGATGTTGGAAGTATTGTTTTTGAGTAAAAGGTTATAAGCTCATTACTTTCTTGATGAAAAATACCATCAATTTTTGGCTCGCAAGTTATAAAATCATCCCTAAAAACTTTACCAATTTTGGAGTTATCAAACGTTTTACTATAAAACTCAACTCTATCTTTATAAACTTTTATCTCATCTATGGCATTAGCAAAAATAAAATTTAAAACCAGTAAAAAAACAGCTACAAATCTCATCTAAAATCCTTTTATTTCTATATTTGAAGTGGATAAATTTGAATTTTCATCTAGGCAATAAATGGTATGTTTGCCACTTTTAAGCTCAACAAAATTATCACTTGCACTATCAACTTTTTTATAATCCTCATCATCAACTTTTATAAAAACACTTTTACCTAAAAAGCTCATACATTTTACACTAATTTTGCTTATATTTCCAATAATCACGGCATTGTTATAAGGAGTGGCTATGAGTGGAGATTTGTTTGTAAAAAGCTCTTTGCAAGGACTATTTAAGATCTCTTTTTCATCTATTATTTTGTTAATTAAGAGGTGATTTAACTGCTCATTTGTAAGGAGTTGGCAGATATCTTTAAGAGCAACATTTTCTATCAAAAAATCATCTTTATAGTTTTTGCACTCTTGAAATTTAAACTCATCAACACATCTTTTTTCTTTTATTATCCCGCTTGGCTCTTTTAAAAACTCCAGCTTTTCTCTTTTGTTTAAGAAGCTGTAAATTTCAAATAAAAGTTTAGCCGAACTTTGTGCGGCACTTGTATTTTTGGTTGGCAAGCCACTAAAGTTTCCAAGCCAAATTCCAATGGTATAGTTTTTATCATAGCCAACTACTAAAAGATCAACGCCGTTTGCGCTAGTGCCAGTTTTAAAGGCTATTTTTGGCATATCCAAAGTATTTTGCCAGACTGAGTTTAAGTAGCTTCTTGGTGAATTGCTTAAAATCTCACTTACTAAATAAGCGCTTTGTTTTGAAAAAAGCCTTTCATTTTTATCTATGACAAAACCAGCAAATTTAAGTGGTTTTAGCTCACCGCCATTTGCAAAAGAGGTGTAGAGATGAGTAAGATCTAAAAGACTTAAAGATAGCCCTCCAAGTGCGATTGATGAGCCATAAAAGTTTTTTTTATTTTTTACCAAATTTGCCTTTAAAAGTAGCTCATAAAGTGAGTTTTTTTCTAGCTTATCGTTTAAAAAAACAGATATTGTGTTTATAGAAAAATTAAGTGCCAAATCAGCAGGGATAACACCTAAGTAATCTTCATAAAAATTTGTAGGCCTGTATTCATTTATATAAATTTCACTATCGATTAAACGCTGTTTTGGGGTGATAAGTCCGCTATCAAAAGACAGAGCATAGATAAATGGTTTAAGCGTTGAGCCGACATTTCTTTTTGCTAAAACGCCATCATTAAAGCCGTTTTGAGCTTTTAAGTCATGACTTCCTACATAAGCAACTACTTCCATCAAATTATTGTCAATAACAACAACAGAGGCGTTGTTTATATTGTGATTTTGTAAATTTAAAATTAGATTTTTAGCACTTTTTTCTATGAAATTTTGCAAATTTAAATCCAAATTTGAGTTTTTCAAGTTGTTTTTAAAAGCTAAATTACAGTAGTGAAAGGCACTATTTTTTGCGCTAAATCTTTTGGGCGAAAAACTCTCTTTCAAAGCTCTTTTGTAGGAGTTTTCATCTATAATTTTATCTTTTAAAAGATTTTTTAAAACTCTATTTTTAAGGGTTGTTAAGTTTTTGTTTTTATCTAGGCGATTTTGGTTTGGATTTTTAGGAATTGTTGTTAAAAGTGCTATTTGAGATAGACTTAGCTCATCTAAGTTTTTATTAAAATAAAAATAACTTGCCGCTTTTATGCCTGTGATGTTTCCACCATAAGGAGCTAGATTAAAATAGAGTGTTAAAATTTCATCTTTTGTGTAGTTTAGCTCGATCTGCAGGGCTCTAAAAATTTCAATTATTTTATTTTTATAGCTTCTTTTTTTTGGCTCTATCATCCTTGCAACTTGCATTGTTATGGTTGAAGCGCCGATTTTGTTGGGGTTTGTTAGGTTGTGAAAAAATGCTCTTATGATAGAAAATGGATTTACACCAAAATGATAGTAGAAGTATCTATCTTCAAAGCTTATGATACTTTTTTTTAAAAGAGGCGGAATTTCATCTGTTTTATAAAACCAAAGACCATCATCATTTACTCTTTGAGAGACTATTTTGCCATCTTTATCATATAAAATGTAAGACTCTTTTAAAAAGAGCTCTGTTTTATCAAGTGGAAATGCCAAATTTAAGATAAAAAATAAAAAAATTGGAAAAATTATGATAAGAAGTAGGGCAACGATAAATTTTTTCATAAAATTACAAAAATTTATAATGTTTCATAAGCCCAAAATGGGCTTATATCAGTAGTTTTCAACTAATTTTTTTATTCTATCAAGTGCTGTTTTTATCTCGTCCAAACTAGTTGCAAAAGAGAGTCTAAAATATCCATCCATTCCAAAGCCAACACCTGGAACAACTGCAACTTTTGCTTTTTCAAGGATATCTTTGCAAAGTTTCATTGAGTCTTGCTCAACTTCTTTACAATTTACAAAAAGATAAAAAGCTCCATCTGGGTTTAGTGTTTTTAAACCTTTTATATTTTCATTTATAAACTTAACTGCGTAATCTCTTCTTTTTTGATATTCTTTTCTCATAAACTCAATATCTTTATCACTTTGTCCTAAAAGTGATGGAATAGCTCCTGCTTGAACTATTGAGCTTATGTTTGAAACACTTTGGCTTTGAAGTGCTTTACAAGCTTTTATTAGTTGCGTATTTGGTGTTGCCATATATCCAAATCTCCAGCCTGGCATTGCTCCACATTTGCTAAGTCCATTTACTGTAATTGTTCTTTGAAACATATCATCATTGATGCTTGCTACTGCATGAAATTCATGTTTGTAATTTACTTTTTCATAAATTTCATCACTAGCTACCATTATATCTGTGTCTTTAAGCACATCAGCTAATGCAATTAACTCATCTTTTGAGTAAATTGCTCCAGTTGGGTTGCTTGGAGAGTTTAAGATTAAAAGTTTTGTTTTTGGTGTTATGGCATCTTTTAGTTGTTTAGCCGAAATTTTAAAATTTGTTTTTTCGCAAGTTTTTAAAAATACTGGAGTCCCACCAGCATATTTTACCATTTGTGGATAGCTTACCCAATATGGAGATGGGATTATAACTTCATCACCATCATCGATTAGGCATTGAATAATGTTAAAAAGTGAATGTTTTGCTCCAACATTTGTAATAATTTCAGAAGTTTTATAGTCTAGGTTATTATCTTTTTTTAGTTTTGTTTGAATTGCTTTTAAGACTTCTGGAGTTCCTGGGATTGCTGTGTATTTGGAACAGCCTTTTTCCATAGCTTTTATAACGGCATCTTTTATAACTTTTGGTGTGTCAAAGTCTGGCTCTCCTGCACTTAGGCTTATAACATCTTCGCCTTTTGCTTTCATCTCTTTAGCTAGTGAGCTGATTGCAATTGTTATGGACTCTTCTAAAACGCTTACTCTTTTGGAAAGTTTCATTTTCGTTCCTTTTTATGAAATTTGGTTAATTATATCTTTTATTTTAAAGAATTCAAATACGCCTTATAAAACTCTTCAAGTTTTTTATCTTTTTCAAGCTCATTTATATCATCTTTACACAATGCATCTTCTAAAATGCAAATTCTTTCTATTAAATATAAAAATAACTCTTTATTTATATCAGGAATTTGGTTGTGAGAAAGTGGTTTTTCCTTTTTTGAACCTATTATTTTAGCAGGAATTCCTACTGCTGTTGAGTTAGCAGGAACATCTTTTACCACAACTGAGTTTGCGCCGATTTTTGAGTTTTCGCCAATTGTAATGTTTCCAAGTATCTTTGCTCCAGCTCCTACAACCACTCCATTTTCAAGTGTTGGGTGGCGTTTTTCTTTTTCTAAACTAACTCCACCTAAAGTAACTCCTTGATAAAGTAAAACTTCATTTCCAATTATTGCAGTTTCTCCTATAACAGTTCCTGTTGCATGATCTATAAAAACTCTTCTTCCTATTGTTGCGCCAGGGTGGATATCAACTCCGGTTAAAAATCTTGAAATTCCAGATATTACTCTAGCTGTTCTTTTAAATTTTTTTCTATATAAAAAATGAGCGAAGCGGTGATTTACAATAGCCCAAACTCCAGGGTAGTTGAAAAAAAGCTCCACAAAGCTATTATAAGCTGGATCTTGCCTTTTAGGCTCACTTAAATCTTCTTTAATAATATTGAAAAATTCCATTACTAACCTCTTAACCAAAAGATTTTAAATATCCGTTATCGTTTAAAAATAGATAAAGCTCTCCTAAGATATGCTTTTTTTGTTTTTCATCGACTAAATTTGAACTTTCTATTCTTTGATTTAAAATTTCTTGGATATCACTTACATCATAATCCATATCTTCTAATATATCAAGAACTGATTGGGATTCTAAAATATCTTTTATTTCAAAACTGCCATCTTCTTTTAGCATAATGGTTGCCTCTGTTGGATGGACAAAAAGATTATGATCCATTCCAAGAACTTCTTGATATGCCCCAACCATAAAAAATCCTAAAAAATAATCCTCTTTTTCAACATCTACATCGTGTAAAAATAAAGGATTATTAACTGAATTAAAGCTTATTTCTCCATCGCTATCACAAGTTATATCCCAAATTGAAGCTGATCTTGTTGCACGCTCATCAAGTTTAGTAAGTGGCATAATAGGAAAATGCTGTTTTAAACCCCAAAAATCAGGCAAAGACTGAAATAGTGAGAAATTTACTAAATATCTTTCTTGAACTTCGTCTTGAATTTTTAATAAATTTGAATAGTTTAATTTATTTCCTAAAATTTCCACTGATTTTTTTATAATTAAATGAACTAAAATTTCTCCATTTGATCTATCTATTAAATCAACATATCCTAAATCAAATAGTGTTAAAATGCTTTCCATGTGGGCAATTGCATCGTTTAAATATTCAAGTGCGTTTGAGCTTTTTATGTTTTCATATAAATATGCAAGTTCTGTTATTAAAGGTGGATTTTCACCCTTTAAAGATAATTTTTCTTCTGTATATTCTTGTGAAAAAAGTTCCAACACAGATGCTACTAAAACAGCATGAGAAGCAGCTACATAACGGCCAGATTCTATAAAAATATCAGGTTGAGCAACATTTTTAGACTCAGCAATTGTTTTAAATAAAAACACGACATCATTTGCATACTCTCTTAAAGTGTAGTTTTTTTCTGCTGTTTCTTTGGTTTGTGAATATTCAACTGATAAGCCGCCACCTATATTTATAGCTCTTAGATTTTTAGCTCCCATTTTCCTAAGTTCTGCGTAGATATTTCCAGCTTCTGTTAGGGCTTTTTTAAGTGGGTTAATCTCATTTATTTGCGATCCTATATGAAAATGAATCATTGTAAATTTTTCTATAAGCCCAGCATCTTTTAATAAATTTATAGCCTCAATAAGCTCTGTTGCAGTTAGACCAAATTTTGAGTTTATGCCACCACTTTTTTCCCAGATTCCGCTACCTGAACTATGAAGTCTTATCCTAAGACCAATATTTGGCTTTGGTGTAAAGCGCTCTTTTGCTGTTTCTATAATAGCCTCAAGCTCACTTAACCCCTCAATTGTTAAGGTTATATCATGACCCATTTCAGCTGCGATAAAGCCAATATTTATAAGTTCTTTATCTTTAAAACCATTTACTGTAATTGGAGCTTTAAAATTATTATAAGCCATAGCTAGTAAAAGCTCAGCTTTACTTCCTGCTTCAAGCCCATAATTAAAAGGCTTTCCAATCTCAACTAAGTGCTTTACAAAGCCAGGATATTGATTTACTTTAAGTGGAAAAACAGCATTAAAAGTTCCATTATAATCATTATCTTTTCTAGCTCTTTCAAAGTTTGAATAAATATCAACAATTTGCTTTTTGATAAGATGTGGAAAACGAAGTAAAATAGGGCCTTTTATACCATCGTTTCTAATTTCTTTTACAATATCTATTAGTGATGGCTTAAAATCAGTATTTAAACAAACCTCTCCATCTTCAATAATAAAATTTGAATTTCCCCAAATATTTAATCCATAAAGATTACTGTTCATTTAATTTTCCTTCTAAATTTGAAAGTTTTATCTTTTGGTTATCACCATTTTCTAGGTTTTTATACCAAATTTCGTTATTTTTAAACTCATTTTCGCCGATGCAAAGAAATATCAGTTTATTTAAGTTATCAGCTGATTTTAGATGTTTTGCAGGATTTTTAGCCTCGTAGCTTACTTCGACTTTATATTTTTTTCTTAAATCCAGCCCCAAAGAGTAAATTTCATCTATAAATTTATCATCTAGTGCGCAAAGATAAATTCCATCTCTTTTTTCTTCTTTATTTCTTATAGATAAAATTTCCATTACCCTTTCAATCCCAAGAGCAAATCCAACACCAAAAGTAGGTTTTCCACCTAAATACTCAACTAAATTATCATATCTTCCACCACCTAAAACTGCACTTTGTGAGCCAAGCTCATCGCTTACAAATTCAAAAGCTGTTTTAGTGTAATAATCAAGTCCACGAACTAGCTTTGGATCAACTTCAAATTCAATGTTGTTTTTAGTTAGTATTTCTTTAAGTTTTTCAAAGTCACTTTTACACTCATCGTTTAAATTTTCTGTTATCAAAGGTGCGTTTTGAAGAGCTTTTTGGCAAGATTCATTTTTGCAATCAAGCACTCTTATTGGGTTTGTTTTAATTCTTCTTTGGCAATCATCACAAAGAGTTTGTGAGTTTAAAAACTTAACTAGTTTTTCTTTATAAATAGGCATACAGTTTTTATCACCTAAGGAGTTTATTTTTAAAGTTGTTTTTATATTAAGGCGTTTTAAAATCTGAGCTCCTATTATAATAACACTTGCATCTTCATAAACTGAATTTTCCCCAAAACACTCTATTCCAAATTGGTGAAATTCTCTAAAACGACCTTTTTGTGGTCTTTCGTACCTAAACATAGAACCATGATAAAAGTATTTTCTAACTCCACCAGCTTTATCAAATTTATGCTCTATAAAGGCTCTTACAACGCCCGCAGTTCCTTCTGGCCTAAGACAAATACTATTATCGCTTTTATCCTTAAACTCATACATCTCTTTATTTACTATATCGCTACTTTCACCAACACTTCTTATAAAAAGTGAAGTTTCTTCAAGTTTTGGAATTTCTACAAAGTTATACCCAAAATTTTCTGCTGTTTCTTCACAAATTTTAATAATATGTCTATATAAATTACCATTATCTATGATATCTTTCATCCCTCTAAGTGCTTTTATCATTTTATAAACTCCTTGATTTTTGCGTGAATATTTGAAATTTCATCACTTGCATTTAGTTTTAAAACTTCAAATTTGAGATAATTTAAAATCATCTCCATATTTTCTTGAACTGTTAAAAGATATTTTATACCTCTTTTTTCTATATTGTCTAATTTTTTATTGAAAAGTCTGTTTTTAAGTGTATTTTCATCAGCTTTTAAAAAGATAAATTTATCGCCAAAATGCCCATTTAATGCAAATTTATTAAGGCTTATTAATTCATCTATATTTAAATTTTTGTCATTTGTCAAAGCATAGCTAATGCCAGATATAAAACTTCTATCGCTTAATATCAAATTATTTAAATTTGGTTTTATGACTTTTTCATAATGTTCATTTCTATCGGCTAAGAACAAAAATAACTCAGCTTTTTTTGAAATTTCATCACCGTTTAATAATAAATTTCTTATCTTTTTTCCAAATTCGGTTCCACCAGGCTCTTTTGTTATAATAGCATCTTTATAAATTTCTTTTAAAAGATTAATTTGTGTGGTTTTGCCGACGCAATCAATTCCTTCAAATATCACTAGCATCTTCATCCTTTAAAATATCTAAAATTTCTTTTGGAACTAAATGTGAAATATCGCCTTTATGATAAAAAATAGATCTTACAACAGAACTGCTTATAAAGGCGTTTTGTAGTGTTGGCATAAGATACACAGTTTCAAATTCATTCCATAAAGATGAGTTTGCATATCCCATTTGAAGTTCATATTCAAAGTCACTAACAGCTCTTAAGCCCCTTATAACCGTGGCAATTTTTTGTTCTTTTGCAAAATCTACTAATAAATTTTCAAAACTTACTACTTCAACATTTCCTAAATTTATAGTTGCAGCTTTTACCATTTTAAGTCTTTTTTCTATATTAAAACTAGGCTTTTTTGCATCATTTAAGGCAACTGCAACAACAACTTTATCAAAAAATCTTAAAGCCCTTTTTATAACATCGATATGTCCGTTTGTAATGGGATCAAAGGTTCCAGGATATATGCAAGCTCTTCTCAAATTTCCCACCTTTTATAAATTTCGTTTTTTATATCTAATAAATCAAGCCACTTTCCAAGTATAAAATTCTCTATTTCTAAAATATTTTCAAACCCAGCATAACTTCCCAAAACTGGCGGAGATATAATTACTCCTTGACTTGAGAGCTCATACATCTGTTTTAGGGATATTGTAGAAAATGGCATTTCTCTAACGCATAAGATTAATTTTTTTCTCTCTTTTAGTGCAACTGCTGCGGCTCTTGTTATTAAAGTATCGCAAATTCCTGAGTGAATTTTTGCCAAAGTATTTATAGAGCAAGGTACAATTATGGTTTTATCTATTTTAAATGAGCCAGATGCAGGGCCTTCATATATATTGTTATCATCAAAAAATTTAACATCTTTATAGTTATTTTCATTAAAAATTTGATTATTTTCTTTTTCTAAAACTATTTTTGCATTTTTACTTAAAACTACAAAAAGTTCATTTTCTTTTTTTATATGCGGTATGAGTTTTAAACCTAAATTTACAAGGCTTGCACCTGTTATACAAAGTAAAATTCTCATAGATTTTTACCTGTAAAATTTGTTGGGTTTAAGTATTTAAAAATGGAGCGGGAAACGAGATTCGAACTCGCGACCCCAACCTTGGCAAGGTTATGCTCTACCCCTGAGCTATTCCCGCATAAAAAATAAAAAGATTTTAATCTTATCATACTAATCCTTAATCAAGCTTTAAAATTTCTATAATTTCACCATCTTTTAACTCTTTTTTATCCAAATCTGCTAGATAAAGATGAGTTGCTTTTGCAAGTGGAGAAATCGTTCCTGAGCCAAATTTATTATCATCAATTACTTTAAAACAAAAATCATCATAAATTCCTAAAATTGCATTTATTCTTCCACTTTTAAGTTTTAAATTTCCACTAAATTTTGCCTTTGAAATTTCAAAAAAATCATCATTTTGATTAATTAATTTCTTAAGTGTTGGAATTACTAATAAAAATGCTAGTAAATATGCAGCTGTTGGATTTCCAGCTAAAACAAAAACTATTTTTTCATCTTTTATAAAACATTTTGTAGGACGACCAGGTTTTATATTTACATGATCAAAAATTTCCCTAAAACCAAAATCTTTTAAAATTTCATCCATATAATCTTTATCTCCAGCACTTGCACCGCCACTTGTTATAACAAAATCAAACTCTTTAAAGCAGTTTTCAAAACTTTCTTTTATAACTAAAGGCTCATCTTTTGTTATTCCTAGATACTTACTTTCAAAGCCATTGTTTTTTAAAAGAGCCTCTATACCGCTTGCATTTGCGTTATATATTTCGTATTCATCTGCTTTTTGCCATGGCTCTTTTAGTTCATCTCCACTTGAAAATAGGGCAATTTTTGGTTTTTTATAGATTTCAACTTCATTTATTCCTTGACTTGCTAATAGCATAATTTTTCTAGGAGTTAGAATCTCTCCTTTTTTAATTAATATTTTACCTTTTGTAACTTCCTCGCCTTTTAGTCTATATCCATCAAATTTTTTAATCTCATTTGGAAGAAATAAAACATTATTTTTAACATTTGCATCTTCTGTTCTTAGAACAGTATCAGCACCTTTAGGCATAATCGCGCCTGTCATTATCTTATAACACTCATCATCTTTTAAGTGAAATTCTTTTTTTTCTCCTGCGTAAATTATGCCTTTTATTTTTAGAGTTTTTCCTACATTTTTGTGATTAAATGCATATCCATCAAGTGCAGAGTTATCAAAACAAGGAAGATCTTTTATAGCAACTATATCTTTTGCGCAAATTTCATTTAAAGCTTCATTTAAAAGTGCAATTTTTTTTAAATTTATGCTTTTTATCTCATTATAGATTAAATTTAAAGTTTCATTTATCATAATTTAATCCTCTTTTTTTCGTGTTATTTTTGCACCAAGACTTGATAGTTTTTTTTCTAAACCCTCATAGCCTCTATCAAGATGATAAATTCTATGAACTTTTGTTGTGCCTTTTGCTACAAGTCCTGCTATAACGAGTGCTGAACTTGCTCTTAAGTCAGTTGCCATAACATCTGCTGCACTTAAATTTTTACCATTAATTGTGGCTGTGTGGGTGCTTAGTTTTATATCAGCTCCCATTCTAAGAAGTTCTGCAACATGCATAAAGCGGTTTTCAAAAAGTCTTTCATCTATTATACTAGTTCCATTTGCAGCGCAGCAAACAGCCATAAATTGAGCTTGCATATCTGTTGGAAAACCAGGATATTCAGTTGTTATTATTTCAGTTGAGTTTATTTTTTCAGCCGGTAAAATTGTGATTTTATCTTTTTTAATTTCAAATTTAAAACCCATATCTTCAAATTTACTTAAAATAGCACCAAGATGATTTGGTTCACACTTTGAAATAGTTATTTTAGAATTTGTTATAGCAGCTGCACAAAGGTATGTTCCAGCTTCTATTCTATCGGGAATAACTTCAATATTTTTAATATTTAAAAGATCTTTTTTTGTGCCTTTTATAGTTAGTTCATCGCTTCCAATGCCTAAAATTTCAACTCCACTATTTTTTAAAGCTTGGCATAAAGCAACAACTTCAGGTTCTTTTGCTGCATTTATTAATTTTGTAGTTCCATTTGCAAGAGCTGCTGCCATTATTATATTTTCAGTTCCAGTAACTGTAATTTTATCAAAAGTAATAGTTGCACCCTTTAAGCCATCTTTTGGGGCAGTTGCAACTACATATCCATCTTTTATTTCTATTTTTGCACCCATTTTTTCTAATGCTAAAAGATGTAAATCAATCGGTCTTGCACCAATTGCACATCCTCCTGGAAGTGAGACTTCACATTTTCCAAATCTTGCTAAAAGTGGTCCTAAAACTAAAATAGAAGCTCTCATTTTTCTAACTATATCGTATGTGGCTTTTGTCGAGTTAATGGAGTTTGTGTTTATTTTAATACTGTGGTTGTCTAAAAACTCAGTTTTTGCACCTAAGTTTTCTAAAAGTTTTATAAGTGTTTTTATATCAACTACATTTGGCAAATTTGAAATAACTAAATCATTTTTTGCCAAGATACTAAGAGCAATAAGCGGTAATGCCGCATTTTTTGCTCCAGAAATTACAACTTCACCACTAAGTTTTTTTCCACCTACTATTTCTAAATACTCCATTTAAAATCACCTTTTTAAAAAATAGTTAAAATTATACAAAATTTTTACTTACAAAAATGTAATAGTGCTAAATATCGTAAAATTTACAAAAATTTGATAAAATTACCTAAGTTTTTGATTTTTAATTTGTATTTGAAATTTAAGTAATGGAAATTTTTATGGAAAAAAAGTTATTATTAGTTTTTTTATCACTATTTTTTTTAACAGGATGTGTTAAAAAACAAGCCATGATAGATGTTCCTATAACCGAGGATTTAGACTTTGAAAGCGGATTTTATGTTAATGAAAACTTTATAAAGACTTTAGAATCTCTTGAAGAAAAGAAAAAAGGCAGAGATTGTTCAGGGCTTATTTATCTCATAAATAAAAAAAATGATAATATCTATTTTTTAGAAGAAGATATTTATAAATTTACTCCAAAAAGTGGCAGAAGATCGGCTGGAATTTATAACTTTTATAAATCAAATAATAATATAATTTTTAAATCTCCAAAAATAGGTGATTTAATATTTTTTTACAACACTACAAGAAACACTAAATACTCTAAAATAAAACAAATTACACATATTGGCGTTGTAAAAGATGTTTTTAGTGATGGAAGAGTAAGTTTTTTACACAATGTCCGTGGAGTAAACAGAATTGATTATATCAATTTGTATCAAAAAAATAGTCATAAAGTAAATGATAAAATAGAAAATAGTTATATTGTAAGATGCTCTAAAAATAAAATTTCTTGTCTTGCGTCAAATCGTTTTGCGGGATATGGAAAAGTAGACCATGAAAAAATATATTTTGAAAAATAATCGTAGCAAAAGGATAAAAATTTGAAAGTTACTAACACACTAATTGTATTAAATTTAATAATATTTATTTTAAGCCAGTATGTCCTAAGTACAAATTTAGTAATGAGCTATTTTGGACTTAATTATCTATTTTTTAGTGGATTTTATTGGCAAGTATTTACTACTATGTTTTTACACGCTTCATTTTTACATGTTGCTATGAATATGGCAGTGCTTTATCAATTTGGCTATATTTTAGAAAGATATTTTGGAAGTTTAAAATTTGGATTTATTTATATTATTGGTGGAGTTATAACATCTATTTTAAGTCTTGCTTATACATATTACATGGCAAGACATGGTGTTGTTGTAAATTTAGTAGGAGCTAGTGGGGCGATATCTGTTTTACTTGGGGTTTTAGCTAAATTAGATAAAAATATGAGAAATGGTTTAATAATGGCAATTTTAGTTATAAGCTTTGTTCCAATGCTTGTTGGTATAAGAGTTGGTTGGTATGCGCATCTTTTTGGTTTTGGTATTGGGTATTTATATGCTAAAATTTCTTTAAAAAGATAAATTTAAAAGGATAAAAAAATGATAAATGAAAAAAGATTTAAAGCGGAATTTGAAGAAATTTCAAAATTTGGAGCTATTAAAGGAGATAGATATTTGGAAAATGGAGTTTTAAGTGGTGGCTTAACTCGCCTTGCATTTAGCGATGAGGAAAAAGAAGCTAGAAAATATTTAGAAAGCTTAGCTTTAGAAGCAGGACTTAAATACAAAACCGATGAAGTTGGAAATATTTTTATAAGATATGATGATGTAAAAGAGCCTGATTTGCCAGCTGTAAGTGCTGGTTCGCATATTGATAGTGTTCCAAATGGTGGATTTTATGATGGAGCACTTGGTGTTATGGCTGGACTTGAAGCTATAAAAAGTATAAAAGATAGTTGTAAAAAAATAAAAAGACCACTTGAGTTAATAGTTTTTGCCTGCGAAGAATCAAGCAGGTTTAAAATGGCAACTGTTGGAAGTAAACTAATAGCTGGAAAATTAAATCTTGATCAACTTAATTTTTTAAAAGATAAAAATAGCATTTCGCTTTTTGATGCGATGCGAAATTTTGGACTTAGTCCAAATAAATATTATAATGCTGTTTTAGAGCCATCAACATATAAAAGTTATTTAGAGCTTCACATTGAGCAAGGTCCAGTTTTAGAAAATCACAATATTTCAGTAGGAATTGTTACAGGAATAGCCGCTCCAATTCGCTATGAACTTAAAATTTATGGAAGAGCTGATCACAGCGGTGCAACTCCTATGAATATGCGAAGTGATGCACTTTTATGTGCTGCAAAAATAATTTGTGAAGTTAATAAAATCGCATTAAAAGGAAAAACAACAGTTGCTACTGTTGGATATGCAAATGCAAAACCTGGTGTTTTAAATGTAATTCCTGGAGAGTGTGTTTTAGGAATAGATATAAGAGATATAGATAAAGAGATGCTTTACAAAATAGATGGTGAAATTACTAAGATGATAGATCAAATTTGTAAAAATGATAAAATTGATTATGAGCTTACAAATTTAGTAAAAGATACACCTGTTGTGCTTAGTAAAACTCTTGCAAATATACTTGAAAAAAATGCTAATGAGTTTGGCATAAAGGCTATAAAACTTCCAAGCGGGGCAGGGCATGATGCTATGAATATGGTTGGAGTTGCCGATGAGGTTGGGATGATATTTATCCCTTGCAAAGATGGAGTTAGCCATAACATGAATGAGAATGTAAATTTTAAAGATGCTATTTTAGGAGCTAATGTTTTGGCAAAAACTATGCTTGAGCTTGCAATGTAGGTTATAAATTTAGCATAATTTTTAAGAAAGAAAGAAAATGAAATTTGTTTATTTTATAAGACACGCAAAAGCAAAAAAAGAAGCAAGTAGTGATTTTTTAAGAAAATTAAATAAAAGAGGCAGGGAAAATGCCTCATCTTTGGGAAAATTTTTAAATGAACTTAGTATAATGCCGCAAGCTTTTTATACAAGTAGTGCAGTTAGGGCGCTAAGTACAGCAAATATTATCGCCGAAAAGATGAATTTTAAAGGCGAGTTTAAGAGTTTTGATGAGCTTTATGATTTTGAGGGAAAAAATCTTTTGAAATTTGTAGAAAATTTAGACGATAAATTTGAAACAATTTTTATAGTAGGGCATAATTATGCAATTACAAATATTTGTGAAATTTTGAGTGATTCTGCTATTGGAAGCATTCCAACGTGTGGAATTTTTGGCATTGGTTTTGATATTGAAAAATTTTGTGATATAGAAGAAAAAATAGGCAAAGTTTTACTTTATGATTATCCAAAAAAACATCTTATTTAAGGAGATATTTTGCAAGGTCAAGTTATAAGTGATCAATTTATTATAGGTGATGATGGGCTTTATTATAGATATAACAAAAGCCTTACGCAAAATGTTGCTATCGGAGATATAGTTAGTTTTGAAGAAAGTGATAATATCGCTATAAATATTACTTTTGTTAGTAAAAAGCCTCCAAAGGAGGAGCCAAAAGAAAGCGTTTTAGAAAAAATTAAAAAGGTAGATATTGAAAAACTTAAAAATCGTGATTTTCCAAAGATAGACTTTAAAAAATTTTTAAATCTATTTAAATCTAGAAAAAAAGATGATAAAAAAGAAACTATTTTTGAGGAGTACGAAAGTCATTTAGATGATGGTTCTGATGAGCCAATTGTAAAAAATAGTAAAATAGATGAGAATTTAGAAAATAAAATTGAAAAAGTAAAAACAAGTAAAAATGATAGTAAAGATGATAACAAATTTGTTTTTACATTTAATGTTGGCAATGACAAAGATAAAAATAAAGATACTAAATTCCCAAATTATAATAGTTTTGATAAAAAAACTTCTTCAAAAAAATCAATTTTTGGAAAAATTAAAAATCATAAAAATGACAAAAAAGAAAGAGATTTTACTATCCAAGATGATATGATTAAAAAACCAAGTAAAAACCAAAAAGATATTTTTACGGCTAAAATCATCGCTATTTTTTCATTTTTGATTCCTGTTTTAGTGGTTTCTGTAATTTTTTATCTCAATTATGGAACATTGGACACTTCTTATAAAAATATGCCTTTAAATACAGCTATTTTAGTGCTTGGTTCTTTATTGGTAATGCCTATTGGAACATACATAGCACTTAAAATAATTTCAAATTTAAGTGGCTCGGCAATTCATATAAATTATCTTAAAGCGATATTTTATCCATTAATTTTAATATTTTTATTTATGTTTATTTTTGGATTATCAAATGCGTTTTTAGTAGATTTACAATCCAAAGAGATATTAATTATTGGAAATATAGCTCTTTTTGTTATTTTAATATTATTAATCATATATTGCATTAAATTACAGCTTAAGGTGTTTTTCGAGCTTGCTAGACTTACAAATGTTGAGCTTTTTAAGTTTTATGCTGTATTAATTGTCGTTTCTGTTATTTTAAACTCACTTCCATATTTATTTGGAATATTTATGGTTTTATTAATTATGTTTGGAAATTTTTTCGTAAATATTTTACCAATTTTAAATCTAATAAGCTTTGCCTCTTATTTTGTTGGTCTTTTAAGTTTTTTTATTTATTTAATTGCATGGATAAAAGTAAAGAATGTGAAAAAAGCTATGTTTGCTTAAATTTATAAAGCTCAAATTTAAAATTTGAGCTTATTTTTTTAATATGTTTCTTTAAAAACTTCAAAATGTGCTTGTGGATGATCACAGGCTGGACAAACTTCAGGAGCTTCTTTTCCTTCGTGTAAATATCCGCAGTTGTTGCATTTCCAAATGCAAACTCCATCTTTTTTGAACACCTTACCACTTTCAATATTAGATATAAGTTTTTTATATCTTGTATCGTGAGCTTTTTCAGCTATTGCAATATGCTCAAACACACTTGCAATCTCATCAAAACCTTCTTCTTTTGCTATTCTTGCAAATTCTGGATACATGTGTGAGTGCTCTTCATGCTCACCCTCAGCAGCAGCTTTTAAATTCGCTAAAGTATCTGCTAATACAATAGGAAAATCATTTGAAATTTCTATTTTTTTGCCATGCAAATCTTGTATTAGAAATTTATAAAGCCTTTTTGCGTGAGCTTTTTCATTTCTTGCTGTTTCTAAAAATATATTTTGAATTTGAACATAACCATCTTTTTTTGCTTGAGCGCCATAATATTCATATCTTATCGCAGCTTGTGTCTCGCCGATAAATGATTTCATCAAATTTACAGCAGTTTTTGTTCCTTTTATACTTTTCATATTTTTCCTCCTAAATAAAAGTTCTATCATTTTATCATATTATTGATAAATAAAAAATTAAAATTTTGATATTGCACAGAAATTATAACTTTCAAACAATAAACCGAATACATTAAAATGTATAAGAAATTTTTTTATTGTATGTATCAAAAAGCCAAAATGTATTTTTCGCACTATTTCACTTTTTCACACCTTCCCCAAAACATTTTCCCCCACTTTAATCAAACTTTAAGCTTTATGTTTGTATAATTTCATTTCCGTTTTACAAAAGACCTCTTAAACGAGTTGTTTAAACAGTTCTTTTTTATAAAAAACGAGTTTTTTAAATTATTAATGTTAAACTATAAAAATCAAATTTTAAAGTCAATCTTTGAAATCTAAACAAGTGATCGATTGAGCTAGAAATTAAAAACAATATCTTTGTATTATATATAAAGGTATTAGATAATAATTTATTTTTATTTAAAGATAAATAATAAAAGTTTTTAGATTAAAAACTTCATAATATTTTTTATGGAGAGTTTGATCCTGGCTCAGAGTGAACGCTGGCGGCGTGCCTAATACATGCAAGTCGAACGATGAAGTCCTAGCTTGCTAGGATGGATTAGTGGCGCACGGGTGAGTAATATATAGTTAATCTGCCCTACACAGAGGAACAACAGTTGGAAACGACTGCTAATACCTCATACTCCTATTTGGCATAAGTTAAATAGGGAAAGTCTTTTCGGTGTAGGATGAGACTATATCGTATCAGCTAGTTGGTAAGGTAATGGCTTACCAAGGCTATGACGCGTAACTGGTCTGAGAGGATGATCAGTCACATTGGAACTGAGACACGGTCCAAACTCCTACGGGAGGCAGCAGTAAGGAATATTGCGCAATGGGGGAAACCCTGACGCAGCAACGCCGCGTGGAGGATGACACTTTTCGGAGCGTAAACTCCTTTTATCAGGAAAGAATAATGACGGTACCTGATGAATAAGCACCGGCTAACTCCGTGCCAGCAGCCGCGGTAATACGGGGGGTGCAAGCGTTACTCGGAATCACTGGGCGTAAAGGACGCGTAGGCGGATTATCAAGTCTTTTGTGAAATCTAGTGGCTTAACCACTAAACTGCTTAGGAAACTGATAGTCTAGAGTAGGGGAGAGGTAGATGGAATTCTTGGTGTAGGGGTAAAATCCGTAGAGATCAAGAAGAATACCCATTGCGAAAGCGATCTGCTGGAACCTAACTGACGCTGAGGCGTGAAAGCGTGGGTAGCAAACAGGATTAGATACCCTGGTAGTCCACGCCCTAAACGATGTATACTAGTTGTTGCTTTGCTAGTCAAGGCAGTAATGCAGCTAACGCATTAAGTATACCGCCTGGGGAGTACGGTCGCAAGATTAAAACTCAAAGGAATAGACGGGGACCCGCACAAGCGGTGGAGCATGTGGTTTAATTCGAAGATACGCGAAGAACCTTACCTGGACTTGACATCCTAAAAACATCTAAGAGATTAGAAAGTGCTAGTTTACTAGAATTTAGTGACAGGTGCTGCACGGCTGTCGTCAGCTCGTGTCGTGAGATGTTGGGTTAAGTCCCGCAACGAGCGCAACCCACGTGTTTAGTTGCTAACAGTTCGGCTGAGCACTCTAAACAGACTGCCTTCGTAAGGAGGAGGAAGGTGTGGACGACGTCAAGTCATCATGGCCCTTATGTCCAGGGCGACACACGTGCTACAATGACATATACAGTAAGACGCAATATCGCAAGATGGAGCAAATCTATAAAATATGTCCCAGTTCGGATTGGGGTCTGCAACTCGACCCCATGAAGCCGGAATCGCTAGTAATCGTAGATCAGCCATGCTACGGTGAATACGTTCCCGGGTCTTGTACTCACCGCCCGTCACACCATGGAAGTTGATCTCACTCGAAGCAGGGATGCTAAAATAGCTACCTTCCACAGTGGTATCAGTAACTGGGGTGAAGTCGTAACAAGGTAACCGTAGGAGAACCTGCGGTTGGATCACCTCCTTTCTAGAGTACAAATAGATATTCTCTCACAAGATATCTATAAGAAAGATATAAGTATTAATTATACTTATAGTGTAATAGACAAACTAACTCAATCATCCTTGTTTAGTTTTCAGAGATTGTTTTAAGATTAATAATAGAGCTAAAGGGGAATTAGCTCAGCTGGGAGAGCGCCTGCTTTGCACGCAGGAGGTCAGCGGTTCGATCCCGCTATTCTCCACCATAAGGGCCTGTAGCTCAGCTGGTTAGAGTGCACCCCTGATAAGGGTGAGGTCATAAGTTCAAGTCTTATCAGGCCCACCATTAAAAACATCATAGTAAAATTATAATCTATAGTTTAATATATACTGTTTTATAAAAATATAAGATAATCTAAGATAAAATACCTACCTTTATTTTTATAATCCAATAAAGTCTAATTAGAGAGTTAATAACTAATTAATTTTCTAATTAGATTTTATAATCTAAATGTTATTTAAATTATCATTGTTAAAAGTCACAAAAAGTTTTAATAAAATAAAACAATTTTACAGGACTTGTTAAAGCTTTATATCTATATAAATATAAAAGCAAATCTTTTAAATTTAACTGTTATCAAGTTTAAAAGTTTAAAGATTATACACGAAACAATAAAGTTTTTAAAACTTACTTTATAGTTTATAATCTCTTTCCGTCTTAATTTATATGATATAAACATTATAAAATAAATTAATTTTATCTTTAACAAGGAAGTGATGCGAATTAGAATATCAACATAATAAATAATTCTAATAAGACTTTTCATTAAGCGATAACATCTATTTAAAAGTAATACGAAGTTGCTTTAGCAACTTTGTGCTTTAGGTGGTTCAAAGGAGTGTTTACACTCCTTGCCGCAATAAGAGCTTTGCTCTTATGAGAAGTCAAAAAAGGTAAGCTACTAAGAGCGAATGGTGGATGCCTTGGTTGGTAGAGGCGATGAAAGACGTGCTAGACTGCGATAAGTCTCGGGGAGTTGTCAAGGAACTTTGATCCGGGAATTTCTGAATGGGGAAACCCAGTATATAGTGATATATACTACCTATATGGAGCAAACGTGGGGAATTGAAACATCTTAGTACCCACAGGAAAAGAAATCAAATGAGATTACGAAAGTAGCGGCGAGCGAAATCGTAAAAGGGCAAACCACTAGTTTACTAGTGGGGTTGTAGGACTGTAACATAGACTAAAAAGAGTTAATAGAATAATCTGGAAAGTTTAAGCATAGAGGGTGATACTCCCGTATATGAAAACTCTTTTTTACTTAACAGTATCCTGAGTAAGGCGAGGCACGTGAAACCTTGTCTGAATCTGGGAAGACCACTTTCCAACCCTAAATACTACTACCAAACCGATAGTGAACAAGTACCGTGAGGGAAAGGTGAAAAGAACGGGGGTGACCCGAGTGAAATAGAACCTGAAACCATTTGCTTACAATCATTCAGAGCACGATTCTTTATGACGTGTGATGGACTGCCTTTTGCATAATGAGCCTGCGAGTTGTGATATCTGGCAAGGTTAAGGAAATCCGGAGCCGTAGCGAAAGCAAGTCTTAATAGGGCGTTTAGTCAGATATTGCAGACCCGAAACGAAGTGATCTATCCATGAGCAGGTTGAAACCGGTGTAAGAGCCGGCGGAGGACCGAACCCGCTGACGTTGAAAAGTCTTGGGATGACTTGTGGATAGGGGTGAAAGGCCAATCAAACTTCGTGATAGCTGGTTCTCTCCGAAATATATTTAGGTATAGCGTTATGTAGTAATTAGAGGGGGTAGAGCACTGAATGGGCTAGGGCATACACCAATGTACCAAACCCTATCAAACTCCGAATACCTTTAATGTAATCATAGCAGTCAGGCGGCGAGTGATAAAATCCGTCGTCAAGAGGGGAACAACCCAGACTACCGACTAAGGTCCCAAAATCTTATTTAAGTGGAAAACGATGTGAAGTTACTTAAACAACCAGGAGGTTGGCTTAGAAGCAGCCATCCTTTAAAGATAGCGTAATAGCTCACTGGTCTAGTGATTTTGCGCGGAAAATATAACGGGGCTAAAATAAGTACCGAAGTCGTAGACTTAGTTTTACTAAGTGGTAGGAGAGCGTTGTATTTAGCGTTGAAGATGTACCGGTAAGGAGCGTTGGAGCAAATACAAGTGAGCATGCAGGCATGAGTAGCGTTAAATCAGGTGAGAATCCTGATCGCCGAAAACCCAAGGTTTCCTACGCGATGCTCGTCATCGTAGGGTTAGTCGGGTCCTAAGCAAAGTCCGAAAGGGGTATGCGATGGAAAATTGGTTAATATTCCAATACCAATTATTATGTGCGATGGAAGGACGCTTAAAGTTAGTGGAGCTAACTGATGGAATAGTTAGTCTAAGGACGTAGGTTGAGTTATAGGCAAATCCGTAACTCTTTATCCAAAATCTTAAAGGCTTACAAAACTCTTCGGAGTAGCGTAAGAATCCATGATACTATCGAGCCAAGAAAAGTTTCTAAGTTTAGTAATAATTGCCCGTACCGTAAACCGACACAGGTGGGTGGGATGAGTATTCTAAGGCGCGTGGAAGAACTCTCTTTAAGGAACTCTGCAAAATAGCACCGTATCTTCGGTATAAGGTGTGCCTACCAGGGTGCAAGCCCTAGAGGTTACAACAAAGAGTCCCTCCCGACTGTTTACCAAAAACACAGCACTCTGCTAACACGTAAGTGGATGTATAGGGTGTGACGCCTGCCCGGTGCTCGAAGGTTAATTGATGGAGTTAGCATTAGCAAAGCTCTTGATCGAAGCCCGAGTAAACGGCGGCCGTAACTATAACGGTCCTAAGGTAGCGAAATTCCTTGTCGGTTAAATACCGACCTGCATGAATGGCGTAACGAGATGGGAGCTGTCTCAAAGAGGGATCCAGTGAAATTGTAGTGGAGGTGAAAATTCCTCCTACCCGCGGCAAGACGGAAAGACCCCGTGGACCTTTACTATAGCTTGACACTGCTACTTGGATAAAGATGTGCAGGATAGGTGGGAGATTATGATCTATAGATGCTAGTCTATAAGGAGTCATCCTTGAGATACCACTCTTCTTTATTCGGGTAGCTAACTAGCCTAAGTTATCCTTAGGTAGGACAATGTCTGGTGGGTAGTTTGACTGGGGCGGTCGCCTCCCAAATAATAACGGAGGCTTACAAAGGTTGGTTCAAAACGGTTGGAAATCGTTTATAGAGTATAAAGGCAAAAACCAGCTTAACTGCGACACCGACAAGTGGAGCAGAGACGAAAGTCGGTCTTAGTGATCCGGTGGTTCTGTGTGGAAGGGCCATCGCTCAAAGGATAAAAGGTACCCCGGGGATAACAGGCTGATCTCCCCCAAGAGCTCACATCGACGGGGAGGTTTGGCACCTCGATGTCGGCTCATCGCATCCTGGGGCTGGAGCAGGTCCCAAGGGTATGGCTGTTCGCCATTTAAAGCGGTACGCGAGCTGGGTTCAGAACGTCGTGAGACAGTTCGGTCCCTATCTGCCGTGGGCGTAAGAAGATTGAGGAGAGTTGACCCTAGTACGAGAGGACCGGGTTGAACCAACCACTGGTGTATAAGTTGTCCTGCCAAGGGCACCGCTTAGTAGCTAAGTTGGGATGTGATAAGAGCTGAAAGCATCTAAGCTCGAAGCCAACTCCAAGATTAATCTTCTTTTAAGAGCTCTTATAGACTATAAGTTTGATAGGCTGGGTGTGTAAGTGATGTAAGTCATTTAGCTGACCAGTACTAATAGCTCGTTTGCTTATCTTATTTTTATCTACTTAATATAATAAGTAGAGTTAAGCATCACTTCCTTGTTAAGGATAAA
>NZ_KE340329.1 GCF_000413435.1 Campylobacter ureolyticus ACS-301-V-Sch3b
AACTTGCAAAAGCAGGAAAAGGTCTTGGAGATGATAATTTAGAAGCTTTTTTAGTTGCTTTTACAAATTCATATGGACTAGATAGAAAATTTAATTTTCCTAACGAAAACAACAATAAAAATAATGATAAAGAACAAAATAAAGAAAATGAAAATCCTATAAATAAACAAAATAATGCTATCACAGAAAAAGAATTAAGCAATATAGAAAAATTATCAAAAGAAGCTGTATCAAAAATAACTAAAACAAAAGAAAAAGAAAAAGGAATTTCAAAACCTACAAGTTTAGGTATCAGTTAAAAGAATATAATTTATATTAATATAATAGAAATTATATTAAGTTAATATTAAGAATTTTTTATTATAATTTCAGGAAAAGATATGCCAAAGAGAAAACAAAAACAAGAGTGGTGGGAAGGCGGACTATTCGAAGAACTTTATAAAAATAAAGTTGATACACTAGATGAATATCTAAAAGGAGAAGCAGATGAAAGCAGCTTGGGAAATGACACCGAAAGAAAAAGAGAATTGGAAGAACGAAATGTCACAGAAATGGATACTAAGGGAGACTACACCATTAGAAGAAGCACAATGGCTAACGGGGATGAATATCCAATCGATTCTGATAGGCGAGAATTCCAATCCTCTATGGACACAAATAGACAGCAATACGGACTATCCAAGGGAGAAACAACCCAAAATGGAAGTATTTCAGGTAGCAATAGAATATATGAAAGAGAAGAGAAATCTAATATCTCCACTAATAACAAACGACTTAATGAACCTATTCAACTTGAATTCGATTTTACAACTGAACTTAGTAGAGATGTATCTCTCAACCTTGATAATCAATGGTTGCGACAAGGAGATGAAATACATAATGAACGATGGGATACATTGCCTACAAATAGCAAGCAAAATTCAAGAACATCTAATACTTCTAGCCTACACGAGCAAACAAGCCAAAGAGAAGATGAAGATGATGGGATTTTGGCAAATGCAGGAGAGTCTAGGAATTCCGTATTACATAGGATACAAGATAGCAAAGATCTATATGATGATAGACACAAAATATCTACCAAATGGAATGACCTGGAAGGAACTTCTAGCAGTGGGAGCATTCAAGGAGAGTTGGGCGAACAGCCAAGCAGTGAAACTAATCAAAGCAGTGGAAGATTTAGACAAAATCAGTCACCCAATGCGATACATAGTGATGAAATTACGAAAGATGAATATCATCAAAACAGACAACGAGCAGGTGGAATTTTTTCTCAAATTGAACAAAATAGCGATGGAATCATCAACGATTTACAACCTATTAGAAGAGAAACAGACAGAAAAATACAACAAGATGGAAGTTTTCAAACTAGAAGATCTAGAGAAAATAATAACAATCAAAGAGATATTAGAAACTCCACTCTAAAACTAACTTCAACCTATAAAAATGAGGATTTTATCTATCAAGATGAGATTCTCATTAAAGGTAAAAAAGATAGATTTTATAAAAATTATGAAGCTGTAAAACTCACAAAAGAACTAACTAAAATAAAAAATATTGCTATAAGCAATAATAATTTTTTTACAATTACAAAAGAAGAACAAACTATTATCTCACAATTTACAGGCTGGGGCGGTGTTAGTGAAGCTTTTGATGAAAACAATCAAAACTTCAAACAAGAAAATACACTTTTAAAAAATTTATTGACCGAAGAAGAATATAAAGAAGCAAAAGAAACTATCACAAACGCATATTTTACGCCTCAAATTTTGGTAAATACCATACATAAAGCACTTAATGAAATGGGAATTAATAGCGATAATAATAAAAAAAGAGTGCTAGAGCCGAGTGCTGGAAGTGGTGCTTTTTTAAAACCAAATCCAAATTTTGAATATTTAACTATTGAGAAAAATCATCTTAGCTCCGATATGTTATCTTTACTTTTTCCAAATCAAAAACACTACGCTATGGGATATGAAGACGACTTAGCCAATCAAAACATTACTAAATTTGATGCAATAATAGGAAATCCACCATTTGGAGAAATAGCCATTATAGATAAAAATAGAGCTTTAAAAGAAGATATTCCAAGAATGTCTCTACATAACTTTTTTGCTGCAAAATCTGCTTCACATATGCTAAAAGATGATGGAATTATGGCTTTTGTTATCTCTACTAAATTTCTAGATTCAAAAACAGATATAACAAGAAGATATATAGACAATTACGCAACTTTTTTAGGTGCTGTAAGACTACCTGAAAACACCTTTGATAGCACTCACTCATCAACTGATATTGTATTTTTTAAAAAAGGTAAAGATTTAAATTTAAACAACAATTGGCTAAATGTAGAAAATTTTAAAGATACAAATCAAATAATAAACAACTATTTTATTCAAAATCCAAACAATATTTTAGGAAATTTAGAAATTCAGATTAGATCTCACGGAGAAGAGCTAGTTTGCACAAAAAACTCAAATTTGAATTTAGAAAATGAACTAAATAGATTTGTTGAAACATTACCAAAAAATATTTATAAATTCCACAAAAATGAAACAAAAATTAATGATGAGATTTATCTTGATGAGATAATAGATGCAAATTATTATAAAGATTTAAAACAAAATAACTATTTTATATTCAATAATGAAATTTACATTAAAAAAGGCGAAATAAATAATGCAAATGGTATTCTTGCCACAAAGCCTGAACTAAAACCAGCACAACAAGAAAGAGTTAAAAATTTTATAAATTTAAGAGATGCACATAAAGAGTTAATTGAGCTTGAAAAAACGGATATTAGCGATGATGATAACCAATTAATCCAGGCAAGAGAAAAATTAAATAATTTTTTAGATATTTATCATAAAAAATGTGGTTTTTTGCATAATTCAAGCAGAAAAAGTGGAATCGACCAGGATGTAGATTACGCTAAAATTGCATCACTTGAAAAAAACTACCAAAAAGCAATAAGTCCTGAATTAGCTTTAAAAAATGGTGTCACACCAAGAAAAGAAAGCTGTGAAAAAGCAAATATTTTAATACACAGAGTAATAAAACCAAAATCAGAAATTAAATTTGACAATGAGTTTGATGGATTAATTGCCAGTATAAACAAATACGGCAAACCAAATATAGAATATATAGCTAAAACTTTAAATAAAACTAGTAATGATGTTGCAAATAGTCTAATATCTGAAAATCAAATTTTTTTAGATCCAATTAAACTATCACAAGGCGAAAAAGAATTTGTTTTATCCGCCAAATATCTATCAGGAGATGTAAGAGAAAAATTAAAAATAGCCAAAGATATAGCCAAGACTTTTCCTGAAATAAATAAAAATATAGAAAGCTTAAAAGAAGTCATTCCAACAGATTTAAAACCAAGCGAAATAGATGCACCTATGGGAGCTAGTTGGATACCGTTAAAATATTATAATGACTTTTTTGAAAGTGAATTAGGGATTTCACAAGAGTTTTGGCATTTAAGTAGAAGCAACCTAACAGGTGAGTGGAAATTTGAAGGTCAAACCCATCCTATGACTATATACAATGAAAGAAGACTTAGTTTTGAAAGATTTTCACCTTATAACATATGCACAAATGCTTTACAAAACTCCAGTATTGTCATTAAAAAAGAAACTGGCAATCAGTTAAGAGATGTTGATAGGAATTTAAGATTTGATAAAAATGGCAATCCTATGATGGAAAAAGTAGTAGATGTTGAAAAAACTCAAAAAGTTAATAGCTTAATACAAAGTGTTAGAGAAAAATTTGATAATTGGATATGGAAAGATTATGAAAGAAGAACTGATCTTTGCGAAATTTATAACAATACTTTTAATTGCTACGCACATAAACATTATGATGGAAGCGATTTAAAGCTAGATAGTTTAAACTCAAATATAAATTTAAGAAAACATCAAAAAGATGCTATTTTTAGAGCTATAAATGAGCAAAATTGCCTTTTTGATCACGAAGTTGGAGCAGGTAAAACATTAACTGCAATTTGCTCTGTAATGAAGCAAAAAGAGCTTGGAATTGCAAATAAAGCTTTAATTGCAGTGCCAAATCATCTTGTAAATCAATGGAGTGACGAATTTTATAACGCTTACCCAAATGCAAATTTGTTAATAAGTGATGAAAAATCAGTATCACCGCAAAACAGAGAAGAGTTTTTTGGCAAAATTATGAATGGAGAATATGACGCTATTATAATTTCGCATTCTCAGCTTGAAAAAATTCCAGTTCCTCCAGAAGTAGAACAAAATGTTATGAAAAGACAAATTGAAGAGTTGCAAGAAAGTATAAATTTTGCTGAAAAAAATGATGAAAATATCCGCCCTGCTTCAATAAAACAAATGCAAAAAAGATTAAATTCTTTAGAAGAAAGATTAAAAGAGAAATTAGATAAAGATAACAAATCCAAAGCTTTAAATTTTTCTGATTTAGGAATTGATTATTTAGTAGTGGATGAAAGTCATATGTATAAAAATTTGCCATTTTCTACACATTTAAAGGTAAAAGGTTTAGGAAATCAAGCAGGATCTAAAAAAGCTTTGTCTATGTATTGTTTTACAGAATATCTAAATAATAATGATAAAAAAATACTCTTTCTTACTGGAACGCCTATTTCAAACTCACTAACTGAACTATATAATATAAACAAGTATTTAATGCCTAATGATTTAGAAAAAAAAGGTATTGGCTCATTTGATGCTTGGGCAAGTAATTTTGCAAAAATAGAAAATGTGCCTGAACTAAACGCAACAGCACAAAATTTTAAAATTGTAAGTAGATTTACAGCACTTAATAATTTGCCTGAAGTGTGTGGAGCTTACGGAGAGATTGCTGATATTGTAACGAACTCAGACATTAAAAAACACTATACTCACTATGTTCCTGAAGTAAATATCATAAAAAGCGTATCGCCAATAAGCAAAGAACAAAGATTTTATATAGGTGTCCAGGATAAAGATGGAAACTATAATGAAGGCTCAATCATTGCAAGAATGGAAAAATTAGGAAGTGGCTCTTTTGATCCAAAAATAGATAATCACTTAAAATGCACGAGTGACGCAAAAAAAGCAGGAATTGACTTTAGACTAATAGATCCGAATGCACCTGATTTTGAAAAATCTAAAATGAACAACTGTGTTAAAAATATAGTAGAAGAATACCACAATTGGGATAAAGAAAAAGGAACTCAACTAGTATTCTTAGATATAGGAACACCTCGCCAAACAAATCAACTATCTACAAATTTAAATATCGATACTGAAAATAACAAACAAGAAAAAGATTTTATTAATATAAATGAAATTATTGAAGATGATGTAGATTTTGATCAAGAAGAAGATAGAGATAGCGATGAAAATTCATTTTTTCTTTATGGAGATTTATATAAAAAGCTAGTAAAAGCAGGTATTCCAAGAGAAGAGATAGCTTTTATACACGATACTGGCGGAAGCAATGCTAAAAAACAAGAGTTGTTTCAAAAAGTAAATAGTGGCGAGATAAGAATTTTAATAGGCTCAACAGCAAAAATGGGAGCTGGAACAAATGTTCAAGAACGAGTAACAGCAATACACCATTTTGATGTGCCGTGGCGACCAAGTGATTTTATTCAAAGAAATGGAAGAGTTATAAGACAAGGAAATGTTTTATTCCAAAAAGATCCTGATAATTTTAAGATAAAAGAATTTCGTTATGTAACTGAAAATACATATGATGCAGTTTCTTGGCAGATTATAGAAACTAAATCGAACTCATTAGTAAATTTTAGAAAAGGCTTAGTTGATGGCAGAACCTTGAGTGGCTTTGAAGAAGAAGCAGCAAGTGCTGCTGAAATGAAAGCTGCTGCAACTGGAAATCCACTTATAATCGATCAAGTAAAATTAAAAAGTGCTTTAGATAAAGAAGAAATTTTATATAAAAACTTTTTAAATGATATAATAAATGCCAAAGACACAATAGAAGCCAATAATAAAAAGATTGACTATCTTAAAAAAGATATTATAAATTTACAACTTGCTCAAAATACACTCAACAACAATCAAAATGAAAATTTTCAATGCATTATGTTATCTCCATATGGATCTAAATATAGCACAGAATATGAAAGAAAATTTGATATACCAAAAGACAGAAATGATGATTTTGTAAAACTAGAGCAAGAATCTATGAATAATATATTTTTAGAAAATTTTAAAAATATATCTGTATATGAAAGAAATATAATGGAAATTATGAGATATAAGGGTTTTACAATATATGGTGGATGGAGCGATAATCCAAAAGAGATATCTTTTACAATACAAGACAGAACAGATGGCAAAATAACTAATTTTTATCCTGAAAACTTACATTATAAGATAGATGACAATAACCTTTTTACTCATATTTCCTTTAATGGTTTTATAAGAAGATTAAACAATTATCTAAATAAAGAAAATCTATTAAAAGAAGAAAATAAAAACAAAGAAACAATTAAATCATTAGAAAAAAATACAGCTGATTTAAAAGTTTATTTAAATGAAAATGAAACCTATAAAAAGCAAAATATACTAAATTTATTAAGGGATGAAAATAAAATTATTATAAACGAATTAGCAAAATCATCTAAAAATCCAGCTTATAAAAGTTCATTTAAGTCAAAATTTTTAGAAAGTCAAAATTTAAAAAACAATAGGATAATAAACAATGAAAATAACCAAGAAAAAAACAAAGAAATTTTATAATTTATTTTATATTAAAATAATAGATTTTATATTACTTTAATTTTTATTATAGTATAATTTTTATAAAATAAAAAATGAGTAACAAACTTAAAAAGAAAGGATTTAAAATGGGTATAAATTTAGACTTAGATTGGGATAGAGCTATGAGTGGCGATGAATTTGAAATTTTAAGATCCAAATGCGATTACTGTGCGGATTTGATAACTCGACTTATGAGAGAGAAAAATATAGTAGATAGAAGTTATAAAAATGATGATTTGAATAATTTTTGGGATTTAACAGACAAAATTTGGCAAGAATACTCAAAAGAAAAAACCTATGATGAGTGCAAAAAGATTTTAGCAGATGAGCGAGATAGAATCATAAAAAAATATAAATTGAGATAAAAAATGACGGATTTAGAAAAATTATCAAATTTTACAGAACAAGACATAATTAATGCAGCTGATGATAGATGGAGTAGAATTTCAAAGCATTGTCATCGTCAAAACCAAACTCCAAAGCTTTATTTAGTTGGCGGACAACCAGGAGCTGGAAAATCAACAACAATTAGCAAAATACAAAGATCTATGGATAATAATTGTATTATTATAAATTTAGATGACTACAGAGCTTTACATCCAAATGCAAGAGAGATTTATGAAAAAGGTGCAAAAGATAGTGATGATTATTCAATCTATACAAATCCATTTATGAGAGAAGTTGGCGAAAAACTTATCGATAAAGCTATAGAAAATGGCTATAACGTCATACTGGAGCGAACTTTAAGCTCAACCGATACAGTAAGCAAACAATTAGATAAATTTAAGAAAAATGGATATGAGTTAAATCTCTATGTAGTAACTTGCAATAAAAATCATAGTATAAGCTCAGTTGAACAAAGATATTTACAACAAAAAGTAGATTTTGAAAAAGATAAAGAATTCCAAGAGCCACCAAGAAAAATATCCAAAGAATTTCAAAAAGAATGCTATGAAAATTTAGGAAAATCAACTCAAACATTAGCACAAAAATATGATTTTAAAGATATTGAAATTATATACAGAAGCCTACAATATAAACAACATTGTGTTTTTGATAAAAATGATAAAACTAAATTACATAATGAAGAAAAAATAGAAAAATTAATATCTCGTATAGTAAATGGAAAAAATAAAGCTATAACCAATGAAGAGTTAAATAGTATCAGCAAAGAAACAGATAAAGCAGTAAGAAATATTTTTAAACAAAAAGAAAAAAATAGTAGAGAAAATAAAAAAGAAAGTAACAAAGAAATTTTATAATTTATTTTATATTAAAATAATAGATTTTATATTTAGTATGGAGAAACAATGAAAAATAAAATTTTAATAATGAGCCTAGTTGTAGTATTTAATGCTTTACTTATAATAGGCATTTATTATAACACAGAAGATAGTATGGGTAATTATCTTATACAAATATTTATAGCTTTAGCTTTTGCAACTATAACAGAATTTTCAAGAATAATAATTTTTTATCAAAAAAAATCAAATTTTAATCTATTTCTTGTTGCATTTATTATAATGTTTTTTGCAACAGAAACAGGAAAATGGACTAGATTTTATCAAGATAAACATATTATTTATCAAGATTTTAGAGGGTTTGAAACTTTATACTATGGCGGAAAAAAAGCAATAGAAATTAATAGTGATAAAATAGGATCAGTTTGGTTTTTAAAAGAAGATGAAACAACATTTATATTGTTCGATGGGACAAAAATAGAATGCCTTAAAAACGAATGTAATATTGTAGAAAATAAGGAAAAAAATGCAACTTACAAAAGAACAAACAGCTGAAATACTAAATGCATTAGGACACCAAATCGATCGTTCTTATAAATTTAAAATAAGAGATGAACACACTCCTAGTGCTTCTATAAATCCAAAAGATGGAAAAATTAAAGATTTTGGAAGTGGATGGTATGGCGATATAGTAGATTTTTTAGTAGAATTTCACAACTATCAGCAAAAAGATGCTTTTAGAAAAATTAGCTCGATGTTAAATCTAAATACAGATAATAGTTTTACAAATTTTAAATCTTATGAAAATATCAAAAAAGAAAATTCCAGTATGCCACATTACATATCACAAAGTATAATTGATAATTTTCAAAAAGAAAGAAAAGAGAATTTCAGTAGATTTTGGGAACTTTTAAGTCAAACAATGCCAACAGCAAATAAAGAGCAAAAAAGAGAAATTGCAAAAAAATATGAAATTGGATACTCAAAAAAAGCCGATAGATTAATTATGCCAATTAAAGATGAAAATGGTAATTGCCTAACATTTTGGAAATACAACCCAACTCCAACTCCTTTTATTGGTAGTGATGGTGGTGTTATACAATTACCAAAAGTTATGTTTTCAAAAAACAGACAAAGAACCTTATTTGATATAAAAAATTTAGAAAAATTTAGTAAAAATAATGAGCCTATTTTTATTTTAGAGGGTGAAAAAGACTGCTTAAATGCACTAGCAAATGGATTTAATGCTATAACACTAGGTAGTGCAACACAAAATATAGATAATAAATTTTTAAACTATTTTAAAGATAAATATGTTGTTATAGCATATGATTTTGACGAGAGCGGAAAAAACGGTTCGAAAATTTTAGAAAAAGATTTAAAAGGCATTACTAAAAAAACTGAAATTATAGATTGGGAAAAAATAGCAAAAAAACTAGGTTTTACTGATAAATTAAAAAAAGGTTTTGATTTTACTGATTATTTAAAAATCATATCATCAAATAGTAAAATAATAGAAAAAAATATAAATTAATATTTTTTATATTAATATAACATTTTTAAAGTTAATTTAATATAAAATAAAGTATAATTATAAAAAATTTAAAAAGGAAATTTATGAAAATATCTTTACTTAATAAAAAGGGTGGAGTTGGTAAGACACCTTTTGCTTTTAGCATAGCCAAAGATTTAGATTTATTTTTACAAAGTAATGATAATTCTTGCATAGAGCAAATTTATCCAAATAAAGCTATGATCTCAAATGAAGTAAAACCATTAGATGATTGTGTTTATGACTTTGGTGGTTTTAATGCAAGTGGTGTTTTAGATATCATAAAAATCTGTAATTGTATAATAGTGCCTTGCTTACCAACATATAATTCGTTTTTAAGAACATTGGAAACAATAAAAGAAATTGAAAACATAAACCCCAATATTATAATTTTGGCAACTGATTATAAAGATGATAAAGAAAAAGATTTCTTAATGAGTGAGTTAGAAGTAAGATATAAAAACTTTCCTATATATTATTTTAAAAACTCTAAAATATTAAATAATGCAATAAATACTGGTATGTCTTTTATGGAACTTTATAATGAAAATGGTTTATCAAAAAATAGTTATGCAAATTTTATAGATGAATATAAAAAATTACTTTATAAAATTAAGGCTTATAAATAATATGTTTTATATCAATATAATAAAAGGATTTTTATGATTTTTGATGAAATGAGTGAAGAAGACAAATTATATGAAGCAAATCTAAAAAGAATGCAAGAAGAAGATGCAAAAAGAGAAAAACAAATACAAAAAGATTGGAATAAAACAGAAACACAGTTTATGGGCTGGACTATAAATTTAGCATTTTATGTTGGAATACTATACTTTTGTTTTTTTATAATATATTGGCTTGGTATTTTAGTTTTATTTTTAACTGTTTCAATAATATTATCATCTCCAATTATAAGACTTATTGGGTTTTCAAATTTTATAGATTTTTTATTATTACTTATTCTAGTTGGATTTTTTACAGTATTAACATCACCTGAAATATTAAATTACAACATTAAAATTTGGACACCTAGCTTGAATAATTCTTGGGAATTAATAAAAAATATAGGTTTTGAAAATAGTATAGGAATAGTTTTATTATCGTTTTTAATGCTAAAATTTTTTGGAAAATATATAATAAATTTGATTTTATCGATTAATATATTTTTTATAAATTTTGCTTTTAATTTTAAAAAATAAAGGATACAAAATGGCAGAAAAATTAAACATCAACATCAAAGATGCTCTTAAGCAACAAGAAGACTTACAAACCTTTAAAAAGGCAGATAAATTGGCTAAAAAGCCTAAAAGACAAACAACACAAGTAAGTATTTATTTACATAAAGATGAACTTGAATATTTAGATGATATGTGCGAAAAAGAATTTATAGCCAGAAATGCATATATGAGAAAGTTATTAGTCAAGGATATGGAGCTTAACAAAATTTTAAAAGATAAAGGTATTAACATAACAGAATTTAAAGAAACTATGATAAGAAAAGCTCTTGATATTTAGAATATTATTTATATTATTATAATAGTTTTTATATTTATATAATATAAAAACTATTCTATATTTTTATATTTTTTATTTTCTATTGGATTATCTTTTTTCTTAATCTCTAACGATCTTTTTCTACTAGATTTTTGTTTATCAAAGACTTCGTTATCATTTTTTCTATTGTCATTAATATCATCAGAATTTATGCCGATAATTTCATTAGGTGTAAAATTTTTTAATGGTTTTAGTGCCTTTTCTTTTTTATTTTCAATCGACACATCCCACATTTTTTTATAACTTGTTTTTTGACATAAAATACCAGTTTTTTTATCTCTAAATTGCACTACTACTGGTTTTTCACCTGTTATTGCAAATCTACAATAATCTCCTGTCCTTACATCGTTTTCCTGAACTACTCTTTTTAAATCATCAGCCCAAATATCTATATCTTGTCCTTTTGTAGTTCTATATCTAACATAAAAACTTTTTTTATTATTTATATCAAATTTATAATGAGCCTCTCCGTAACTTATAACTTCATAGTAGTGATTTTTATGCTCTGGTTTTTTATAATCATCTCTTAATTTTATTACCTTGTCATTTAAAAATTCATCAGTTTTAAAATTTATACTATCTTTTTTTATTGTAGCAGTTGCATCTATTTTTAAAGCTCTTAACTCTTTTGCAAAAATTGCCCGCATATATGCTAAGTCGGATTTTTTTGGATTTATTCTTTTGCCATTTTTATCTCTTACTTTTACTGCAATATGACAATGTGGATTGTCTGTATCATTGTGCATAGCTATCACGAAATAATTATTTGGATAAATTTCTTTCATAGTTTTTATGCTTGCTTCTTTTATCTTTTTTAATGGTGCATCGTTATAATCTTTCATAGAAAAAACAAAATGTAAAACTTCTCTTTTTTCTTTTAAACTATTGTTTCTTATTTCATTTTCAGTAGGAATTTCTATAATTTCATTAAAAGAATTTGACATATTTTTTAAATCATCTTTTCCAAAAAAAATATTTTCATCACTATTTTCAATTTCTAATTCGCCATTTCTAGATATATATTTCAAATGTGCCTTTAACGATCCAAAATTTTTGCTAGAGCCAGTTATTTTAATAACTACTTCAGTTTGTTTTTTTGTATAATTTTTTACAGAAAATATAGGTTGTTTTGAATGATATTTATAACTACCAATTTTATTTTTATATGAGTATGAGTTTTTTTGTTTTTTATCTAATTCGGTAAAAACTTTTTTAGCTATAAATAAATCATCAAGTTCATCTTTTTTATATTTTTTAACCATTAATTACTTTCAAATTTAATATTTTTTTATATTCAGTTATCAAATCATTTATTTCTAAAATTTTATCATCTATCTCTTTAAAAACATCAGCCAACTTATCAAAGTTTATATTAAATTCATATGATTTTTTAGTTCTAAGAAGTTTAACTATTTCATTAATATTTCTACCAAGTTTATTTAAATCATTTGTAGTATTTACCAACTCTAACATCTCTATATTATTAAAAAGTTTTTTATTTTCATCAGCCATATAATTCAATAAAATGAATTTAATTATTTGTTTAACTGAACTAAATCCATTATAAGAAGATAACATATCAAAATATTTATATTCTTTTTTTGATAAATTTACTCTAACAGATTTAAATTTACTATCATCATCTAATCTTATAATGCTTTTTTTAATATCATAGTCACTGTTAAAAAAATTATAGATAGCAGCATTAACAATAGATGAAAAATTATAGCCAATATCTTTACTTATAAGCTCTTCAATATTTTTATAGTTTTCAGCATCAATTCTAATTGTTTTTAAAACTTTTTTATCCATTTATATCCTTATGAGCTTCGCAGAAATTCGCCTTTTTGGTTTTATAATGTATTACATTTAAACCAAAAAGGCTATCCTGCAATATAACTATTTATAACGAAATTATAGCATATTTTATTTTATTAAAAAATTAAAAAATTTATAGCATATTTTTATTTACAATATAAGCAAATTTTGATATAATTATTAAATAAAACCACTAAAGGATAAACTATGAAAATTCAAGAAGAAATAGATAGATATAAAGAAAAAATAAAAACTTTGCAAAAAAAGAAAAATGAAACGATTAAAAAAGATAAAGAGATTATAGGAGATTTTATTATAGCTCAATCAAAAAAAGATGAAAATTTTAAAACAAAAATTATAGAAGCTATTTCTCAAAATAATAATGATAAAATTTTAAATATTTTTAAAAATTATATAGATAAATAAAAGGGCATAAAAATGAATATAATAAATAAAATTTCTAAGATAATAAAAGATAAAAAACTTTTAAAGGAAATTGAAGAATATTTTATTAAAAATGAAATAGATTTTTATTTTTCATATATGACAATTAAAAAAAATATGATATCAGAATATGGTTATCTTTTAAATTATGTTTCAAATGGCAAAGTGGAAACTTTTGGTGATCTAGATAAAGTTTTAGAAAACAAAGAAGTAATATTAAAAAATATAGATGATGAATTATCAAAAAAAGTTTTAAGAGAAGAAGCAAATCTTAACATTTCAAATGAAAGTGCAAAAACAAATATGGAAGATCTTAAAACAATAATTTTAACTATTTCAAATTTAAAAGAATATGCTAAAACTTTAAATTTAAGTCTTGATGAAATTTTAGAAATTTATAAAAATAAAGAGATAAAAGATGAAACAAAAAATTGATGATTTTAAAAAGAATAAAATAAACTTATTTTCACAAGAAAGACTAAAATCATACTCATTACAAGAAGATAAAAAAGATATAGAAATTCAATTAAAAAGACATAATAATAATCTAAACTTAATTCAAAGAATTACAAAAGATTTAGCTTTAATTGAAATAGGAACTAGAAATTTATTAGATTTTTATATGAAAGAAAAATATAAGAACGATGATTGGATAAATCAAGAAGCACAAAATTCCTCAGAATTTAAAATAATCATTGATAAAATAAAAAAGAGATATGATAACTTAATATTGAATAATAATCAGCTTTTATCAAATTTAACAATTGGACAAATTACTAAAATCATAAGAGAAAAAGATGCTTTAAATATAATTTTTGATTTTAAAAATATAAATTTAAAAAAATATTATTTCAAAAACAAAAACAGATACAAAAACCGCAGACCAATAAGTAAAAAACATAAAGCTGACATAATACTATCTCTTTTAGTAAATATAAGAAATAGATCATTTCATTGGGAAAATTTAACAAAATTAAGAGATGATGGCATTCCAAGATTGTCAGTTGAAAATAAAAAAATTTATACAACAATAGAACCAGATAAAATAGAGACATTTTTAAAAGATATTTTAAATGAAATTTATAAGGAATAAAATAAAATGGGCGAAAACTAGTTCGCCCTCGAATTTCAATTTAATTTTACCATAAAACTCTTAAGCTTAAATAAAAAAATAAAAAATTTTTTCTTTTTACTGGTAAAATTTAAAAATAATGATTTTTTAAGAATTCTCCTAAATTTCTTAAATTTTACACCTAAGCTTAAATAAATTTACCCACTTTAAGCTTTCTAAACTTAAAATAGATTTTTTAAATTTGGCAAAAGTCCATAATATCATAATTGCTAAATTTTGTATTGAAAATTACAATTTTCATAATAAAATACTTTTATTTAAAATTTGATATAATTAAAAGAAAATTTTAAGGTGGTTATAAAAAATGAAAAATAAATTATCTATTGATGAACAAATAGAACATATGAAAGAAAATGGAATAACTTTTAAGATTTTTGAAGAAGACGAAGCTAAAAATTTTTTAATTCATAGTAATTATTTTTTTAAAGTAAAATCTTTTTCTAAAAATTTTAAAAAAGTTAATGGACAATACCAAAATTTAGAATTTGCTTATTTAAAAGAACTTGCACTAATGGATACTTTACTAAGAGATATTATTTTGGAACTTTCTCTTATTATAGAGCATGTTTTAAAAGTTCAATTTATAAGACATGTAACAAATAATAAAAAAGAAGATGGGTATCAAATTGTTAGCAAATATCTATCATCTAATCAGCGCAATAAACCATTCATATTTAAAATATATAATCAATCAAGAACAAAAGTAGATTTTTATACTAGGGGTTTGATGGATAAATATTACAAATATAATTTTCCAGTTTGGGCATTTATTGAAATTTTAACTTTTTCAGAGTTAATTAACTTTTTGAAATTTTACTATGAAAATTATAAGATAAAAAAATTTAAAAAATTAAATTCATTACTATATAATGTTAAAAAACTTAGAAATGTATCTGCACACAACAATTGTTTTTTAAACAATTTAGAGATTAATGAAGAATTTAATCAAACAAAAAGATTAAAAACAAAAGTAGAGAAATTAGGTTTTAAGAATATCTATGATAATGACACAATTGAATATTTTTTAAAATCACCTGTGATTCACGATTATGCATCAGTTCTTGTTGTTTTTGATGTTTTGTGCATTGGCGAAATGAAAAATAAAATAAAAGAAGAAAAAACCGAATACTCTGTAAATAGATTTTCAAAACACTTAGATTATTTTTCAAATCACAGTGAACTTTATCAAAAATTGAAATTTATTGATGATTTAACAAAAAAAATATTAAAATTGAAATAATCTTTAAGTAATCTTTAATTATTTTAATTGTATAATTTAAACAATTCGACCAAAAATCACTCTTAGTTAGTGGTTTTATGGTAGCCTGGTTTAGAGTAATCTAAATTTTTGGCTACCTTTTTTTATTTCGTATTTCTATATATTGTTCTGTCTTTTTAAAAAAATCTTTTAAATTTTCATACACGCCAACAATAAATAAAAAACCAAATATTATTCTTACTGCATATTGTGAATACAAAGATGGTTTTATTAATAATAAAATAAAATACATATTGAGTAAAGATATTACAATATATATTAAACGATAATATACCTTCTTAAACATTTCATTCCTATAATTTTTTATTAATATTATATACAAAAGTATTAGAAAATAATATAGAAATATGCAAAATTTTGCATACCATTTTTTTCTTTAATGGTGGGGTGTGGGGTAAAACCCCACATAAAATAAAAGTTCAAAATTTCGCTTTGCGAAATTTTGATTTACCTATGTTTTGTTTTTTTGTTTTTTAAAAGATTTCTTCTAATATATATTAAGATGTGTCCATTTACTTTTTGTTTAATAGTTAAATCACGATTTTAAGAGCATTTAAAAGTCTTTATTCCTAATTTGAAATATTCCCTACGGAATAATATTATTCCCTACGGAATATCTTTATGCCCTGTGGAATATTCTTATTTTTGTTAAAAATTAACGAATTTTATTGAAAATAGATAGAATTTTATTCATTTTATGAAATATATTCTATTTTAAGAATATATTTGTATAATTACGGTAACAGAAGGAGTTACTATGAATAGCACTAAAATAATAGATCTTAATGATACTAAAACTACTGAAACAATTTACAAAAATGAAAAAGATATAATAAATCATAAAACAGGTGAAGTTATATCTCAAGAACAAAGTAGAATTGTCAGAGAAAGAAAAAAAGAAAGATTTATAAAAGTTTTTGTTGATAATTTAGATTATGTGATTGATAATTTTTCCAATATGGAAAAAAATGTCTTTTTATCTTTACTTAAAGAGATGAATTACTACAATGTCATAAAACTTGATAGTGGATTGAGAAAAACATTAGAAATTAGTGCTAATATATCACAAGGAACTGTTTCAAAAACTATAAATAAACTCATCGAAAAAAATGCAATTATTAAAATAAATGAAATAAATAAAGATGAATTTGGTATTGTTTTTTTTACAGGAAAAGAGTATGTAGTTAATCCACAATTGGTAGGAAGTGGTTCTTTTAAAGAACTTTCAAGAATGAGAAGAGTTATTGTAATGGACTATGACTTTGAAACACTTGAATCAAATAAAGAAATACAGCTAGAAGTTAAGTATGATGGCTTTGATGAAGTATATAAAAATCCAGATAAACACGAAATCGCTGGTGTAAAACAAACATCTACAATTGATGGAAAATTTAAAACAACTGAAGTCGCAATTAGAGAAAAACAATATAAAAAAGATGATGAGTATGTAATTGACGCATATGACACGCAAGAAACCTTAGAAATAGAGCCTGTTTTAAAAGATATTGATGAAAATGGTAGATCGATATCTCTTAGTGATAGAGAATTGGATCTTGCTATTAAAAACGCAGAAAATGAACAAAAAAAATTAGAAAATGAAAATCTTAGAATGAAAATAGAGCTTATAAAACTACAAAAAGAAAATAAATAGCTTAAAAATTTAAAAATAAATCTTCTTATATAGAAAAACAAAATTAATTATTGTTTTGTCTTTTAAAAAAATATTTTAAATTTTCATACACGCCAACAATAAATAAAAAACCAAATATTGCTCTTACTGCATATTGCGAATACAAAGATGGTTTTATTAATAATAAAATAAGATATATATTGAGCAAAGATACTACAATATAAATTAAACGATAATATATCTTTTTAAACATTTTATTCCTATAGTTTTTTATTGATATTATACAAAAGTATTAGAAAATAACATAGAAATATGCAAAATTTTACATACCATTTTTTTCTTTAATGGTGGGGTGTGGGGTAAAACCCCACATAAAATTAAAGATTTTTTTTAAATTTTAGAATAGAATAAGAAGGAAAAAATAGTTGTAAATTTTTTAAAAAGTCGGTAAAATGGGTTTTTCAACTGTGTCCATTTTTTGGACATTGTGTCAAATTTGCAACAAAACTCGTCAAATTTGACACAAAAGTATGTCAAATTTGACTTAATAATTTAGTAATTTTTATTTTTTATCATAAAAAAAACAAAAATTACTCAAAAAATGATTAAAATAAGATTATTTTAAGTTTAAAATTCTATAATTTTACCAAAAAAAGATAAAAGGTTTTTAGTTTTGAATAAGATTGTTAATTTAGATGAACAAAAAAAACAACAAGTAGTATATACTAAAGAAAATAATTTATTTGATAACCAAACAGGTGAAGTTATAACTCAAGAAAATACTTTTATAAAAAAAGAGTTAAAACGAGATCAATTTATAAAACTTTTTCTTGAAAATGTTATTTTTTGGGTTAATCTAGATAACAAAGAGAAAAATTTATTATTTTTATGTATAAATTTTATGAATTGGGTAAATGTTATTAAAATAGATTCAACTTTTAAAAAGAATGCAATGTTAACTTGTGAAGTAAGTAGAAGCAGCGTTACAAGAGCAATTGATGGTTTAATTGAAAAAAATGTATTAAAAAAATTAACAAAAGACGAGTATCAGTCTCTTGGAGAATCTATAAAAGGAGCTTTATTTTCTAATATTTTTACTGGTGAAGACTATCTTATAAATCCTCAGATAGTTGGCAAAGGAAGCTTTAGAGATATAAGAAAAATAAGACAGACGATAGTTCAAGATTTTGATTTTGATACTATGGAAATGACAAAACAAGTTACACAAGAAGCAAAGTATGACGGTTTTGATGATATTAAAGACAATACTGATAAACACGAAATAAAAGAAATTACACAAAATATAAGTGAGAATGGTAAAATTATTACAAATGAAATTGTCATTGGTAAAAAAGATGAATTTACAGATGATAATGACGATGAAATTATAAATGTCGAACCGACAGAAAAAAAGTCTACAATAAATAAACAAAAACAACTCAAGTTAAATTTTGAGCAGGGTAGTAAACGACAAATGGATTATGCTGGAGATCACATCACAGAAAAAGGACTAAAAGAGCTTGATTTGGCTATTTTAGAAGCTGAAAATGAAAAACTCAAATTAGAGTTAGAGCTTCTAAAGATAAAAAGTAAATTAAGAATTGAAAAATAATTTTCTCTTTAATGGTTGATTGTTTTTTAAATGAAAATATAATTATTTAAGTTTTATTTTGTTAAAATATAATAATTTTTTAATAATGGAGTAAAAAATGAAGAGAAATTTTTTAATTTTGATTGGTTTTTTAATGGCTGTGGCTGCTGGATGTTCTGCTAATGTAAAATCAATTGATTTTTACGAGAAGAACGATGAAGCAAGAGAACAAAAAATAATCGAATGTAGAAATAAAAATTTTGATGATATGTCAAAAAAACAACAAGAAGATTGCAATAATGCACAAAAAGCTGAAGCAAATATTGCGAAATTTGAAGTAAATAAATCAACTTTTAGATCAAACTTAAATGCATATTGTGAATCTCAATATTATCCTAGCGATGAATGCGTTAAATATGTTGATAAATGTTTTTTTGATAGTTTGGAAAATTCAAAAAGTTTATTATCATACGACGAATTTATAGCAATAGAAGAAAAATGTATAGAAGAATATACTTCAAAAAATAAATAAAATTTTAATTTGTTTAAATAGTGTTTATTACTAAGCACTATTTAATAATTTTTATATTAAAATACCATAATTTTAATCTAGGAGATAAAAATGTTTAAAATATTTTTAAAGACCAGTAGAGAGAGAGAGAGAGAGAGAGAGAGAGAGCCGTTATTTGATAATGGTTATCAAAAATTAACACTTCTTTCAAAACCTTCTTTTCTTTCTAAACTTTCAAAACACAATAGTTTAAGCTATCTTTTTATAGCTTTATTTTTAGTAACATTAATTTTTCCAGATTCTGTTCTTGCAGCAGGTGGAATGGAAAAAGCAAAATCACTACTTGAAAAAGTAGCTGAATGGCTCCGATATGTTTCAATCGCTACAGTTACGATCGCTATTTTAGTTGTTGGCTATAAAGTTCTTTTTGGTGGAAGAACTATCCAAGAATGCACCCCAATCATTATTGGTGCCTTAATTATTGCAAGTGCCAGTGAAGTCGCACAACTTTTAATGAGCTAAAAAATTATGGAAGTCATTTATAAGGCTTTGACAAGACCAGCTATGATTTTTGGAGTTCCAATAACTCCATTTTTTATAGCTTGTGCCATCATATGTTTAACAAGCTTATATACAAATTTAATTTTTCTTTCATTTCTGCCAGTTGTTATTTTTATTATGAAAGAAATAACAAAAAAAGATGATTTCATTTTTAAATTACTTTTTCTAAAAATAAGCTTTTTTACAAATCCAAGTTCTAAAAAATTTAGCAGTGGTAAAAAAGCATATATCACAAATCAATATTCTAACAATAATCATATAAATTTTAATATGCCTAAATTAAGTATTATAGGGCTTGATAAGGTTCCAAATATCAGCAAATATCTACCTTATCAAACACTCGCGGACAATGTTGTAATAACTAAAAACTTTGACATAATGGCAACTTGGCACATAAATGGAATAAGTTTTGAAGTTGAAAATGAAAATTTTATAGAATTCAACAAACAAAAAATCAATATGTTTTTAAGACAATTTGATGCTAAAAATGTTTCTTTTTATATCCATAGTGTTAGGACTAATACTTGGGATAAATTTGATGGAATATTTAAAAATGAATTTTTATCAAATCTGAATAAAAAATATTACGATGGCTTTAGTAAAAATGATTTAAAAAATAATAGCTTTTATTTAACTGCAATATATTCTCCACTTACTACTAAAGCTCTAAGATCTAGTTTTATAAAAGATAGTCTAGATAAAAGAGTTAAAGAGCTAAATAATTTTATTAGAGCTTTTGAAAACTTTGCTATTACTATTGAGTCAAATTTTAATGATTTTGGCATTAAAAGGCTAAAAAATTATGAAATTAAAGGTCAAAAATATTCAGAACAACTTGAATTTTATAATTTTTTAATCTCAGGCGAATTTCAAAAAGTAAGAACACCAAACGCACCAATTTATGAGTATTTAACTGGAAATTTGACTGACATAATGTTTGGAAATTCAACTGCACAATTAAATTACAATGATGGAAGAAAAAAATTCATAAAAGCGATAGAAATAAAAGATTATCCAGGTGAAAGTTTTTCAGGTATTTTTGATCTTTTAATGTATGAAGACATAGAATATATTATGACACAAAGTTTTGTTCCAATGCCAAAAGTGGAAGCAAAAGGAAATATCGATAAACAAAGAAAAAGATTAGTTGCCGCAGAAGATGATGCAATAAGTCAAATTGAAGAATTAGATACCGCATTAGATAATTTAGTCAGCGGAGAATTAAATTTTGGAAAATATCATCTTTCTTTAGTGGTTTTTGGCGATAGTGTAAGTGAAGTTGAAAAAAATGCAAATAAAATAATGAAACCTTTGGGAGATTTGGGTTTTTTGACAACATTAGCTAGTATTGCACTACCTGCTACATATTTTTCGCAATTTCCAGCTAATTTTGGCATTAGACCAAGAATTCATACATTATCTACTTTAAATTTTGCTAGTTTAGTATCCTTCCATAATTTCGCAAAAGGTAAGAGAAGCAATAACCAATGGGGAGATGCAGTAACAATATTTAAAACACCAAATAAACAGCCATTCTACTTTAATTTTCACGAAACTAGAAAAAATAAAAAAGACTTTTCTAGCGACACTTTTTTATTGGCAAATACTTTAATTATTGGAAAAAGTGGTGGGGGAAAAACAGTTCTTATGGGGTTTTTATTAGATCAACTTCAGAAATATGCAGATAAAAATACTTTTGCACCAGGAACACCTGAAGATAAAAAGAATGCTACATTTTTCTTTTTAGACAAAGATAAAGGTGCTAGTGCAAACATATTTGCAAGTGGCGGAAAGTATTTGACAATAGATGCTGGAAAACCAACTGGTTTCAATCCTTTTATGGTAGATAATACAGCAGAAAATATTAGAAAATTACAAACCTTAATGAAAATGCTTGTAACCAGAAATGATGAAATTTTAACCACACTAGAAGAAGAAAGCTTAAATAATGCTGTAACTTATATAATGCATCATTTTGAAAAAGATGAAAGAAATTATGGAATTTCTTTAATGCTAGAACACTTAACAGAACGAAATGATGAAAGAAATTCTTTAAAATCTCGTTTAAAACTTTGGTCACAAGACAATAAATTTGGCTGGGTATTCGATAATGAAATAGATGAGCTTAATTTCAATGATACAGATGTAAACATATATGGAATTGACGGAACAGATTTATTAAAAGATAGTGAAATAAATTGTATGGTTGCCTACTATATTCTTTGGAGAATTATGGATTTAACCGATGGAAGAAGATTTGGACTATTAGTTGATGAAGCTTGGGATTGGATACAAAATGAAATAGTTGCAAAGGAAGTTTTTAATAAGCAAAAAACCATTAGAAAACAAAATGGTTTTGTAGTTCTTGGAACCCAAAGCGTAGAAGATTTTGCAAAGTCAAAAATAGCAACAGCGGTAATAGAACAAAGTGCAACAATACTACTTTTAGCTAATCCACAAGCAAAAAAAGTGGATTATGTAGATAGATTAAACTTAAGTGAAGAAGAATTTGAGTTTGTAAAAAACGTAGATCCAAATAAATATAAATTTCTAGTTAGAAAAAATACTGGCGAAAAATCAATTGTAAGTTTAGATTTGAGCAGTGTTGGAAAAGAAAATCTAGCAATTCTTTCTACTGGCTCTACCTTTGTTGATGAAGTTGAAAAAATAATCAACGATAAATCTAAAAATTATGATGAAAAATTAGAAAATTTAAAAAACCTTTATAGGAGTTAAAGATGTTTAAAAAAGATAAAAATATTTTAGAAGATTTGCAAATAGCATTAAAAGATATTCAAATAGAGCTATTAGAAATAAAATCTGAAATTAAAATTTTGAAATATGATGAAGTTATCGCAAAAAATAATGAAATAACAGAAGCCTACAATAATGAAGTTTTTAGAACCACTGCTAAATTTATATCAGATGATGTTGAATATATTAAAGATTTTGCCAAAAAAATCAAATACGAAATAACGAATATAAAAAATTCTCTAGAAATAATAGATGGCAAAGTAATAAATGGTTTTATTTTAAAAGATAAAGAAGATGATCCAGACCTAGAAGACAATCCAGACTTTGTAATTTAAAGGATAAAAAATGCAAGATTTAATAAAAATTTTCACACATAGTATAGGCGGACACAAAGTAAATGCACGAGATGTGTGGGAGACAAAACAAGAATTGTTAAATGAAAGATACGAATTTTATTTTAATAAGGAATCAAAATGAAAAACAAATTTACAAATATCACAGACAATCCTAGCATTAGCCCTGCAAAAACAGATACTGAGAAAATTAAAAAAATTCTTTTTATTACTTTAACTTCTTTATTTTTAAGTTCAAATTCATTAAGTGCAAGTGGTATTCCAGTAGTTGATGCTGCTGCAAATGCTCAAATGACTACTCAAAATTTAAAACAAATTGCAGAGTGGGCAAAAGAAGCTAAAAGGTGGGTAGATACTACAACTCACTATTCTGCACAATTAAATGCATATGCAAAACAACTTGCAACTCAAAGCGGTGTGAGAGATGTTACTTCTTTTTTAGAAGAAGCAAAAGATGTGTATGATGAAGCGAAGAAAGTTGGAACAACTCTTGGAGAGTTAAAAGATTTTAAAAATAGCGGAAAAGATAGTATCAGCTCAAAAGTTAAAAAATTGATGGATAAGTTTTTTGAATATGACTATTGTAAAGATATTGTTGATGTAGATAAAACTACGCAAAATATTTGCTATCAAAAAAGAAGTGCAAACATAGAAGATATTGTTTTTTATAAAGAAAGAAGCGACACAATAGGTATGTATTCGAAAAATATAAATAAATTAGCTAAAAAACTACAAAAAAGTAAAGATATTAAAGAAAGCTCTGATTTAAACAATGCAATACAAGCTCAAGTTGCACTTATGCAAGCAGAAAAAATTCAAATAGATTTATATGCTAAACAAAGGGAAAATTCAAAAAATATTATGGAAGATAGAGAGTTAGAAAATAGAACTAATCGTCTTATGAATAACTATATTGATTGGGGTTCGTTTGACCCTTATAACTAATTTTAGAGTATAAAAATGCCACCAAAAGAAATTCATAGTGATAATCTCATAACAAGTATACTTAAAAGTATAGATAATTTTTTCATAGAAAATACTGGGTATAACTCTACTATTGAAAAAAACATTGACAATCTGATCAGTGTTTTACTAACTATCGTAGGAACTTATTTGCTTTGTTGGATTATATATCGTGGTTACAAAATTCTTTGGGGAAAATCAAATGATAATTTCAAAGATTTTTTATGGGATGCTTTTTTAAAATTTATTTTTATATATATTTGTATGTTTCCAAATGAATGGATAAGTCTAATTAAAGAAGCCATAAGAGGTTTCAGAGAATATGTTTTGATAGATAGTTATTATATGTCTGTTCCCAATCAATTACAGCATTATTACAATATTACAAGAGCAATTACAATTAATTTTATAGGACATTCTAGTAATTTTGAATTTTTAGCTGCTTTATTATATTCGATAGTGGCTTGGATTGGTTTTTTTATAGGTGCGTTTGGACTATTTTTTGCACTTATAACAAATACTGTATCTTTTTACATATTACTTTTTATCGCACCAATTGCATTTTATGGGCTGATTTTTGGATCTTTTTTAAAAAATATATTTACTCAATGGGTTACTATGATTTTATCAAATATTATCACTTTATTTTTTATACATATATTTTGTGGATATGCTCTAAAATTAATAAATAGCTACACAACTACAGCATTAAATCAAATCGGTGTTAAAGATATTCCGCATTACAATGTAGCCATAGTTTGTATATTTGCAGGAATTTGTTTAAAGGTTTTTGTTGATTTGGTGCTTAGTTTAGCTGAAAAAATGACAAATGTAAGTTTAGAATCCGCAAGCAGAGGTGCTATAAAAGGTGGAATGGCTACTTTAGGTGCAAATTTAGGCTTTGGTGCTTTAGCCACTAAAAGAGCTACGAAAGGCTTATTGTTTGGTGCAAAAGGCTCAGCAAGAGCTTATGATGGCATAAAAACAGGTGGAAAATTCATTTTAGACAAAATTAGAAAAACAGGTGGTAGATAATGTATATAAATATAAAATCTATTAAAATGATATTTTTATTATTAAGTTTAACTTTTCTTTTTACTGGTTGCGTAGCAAAGACAAATACTTTACATAATGAAACAAGTGATTGGAATTTTTTATTTGATAGTGAAGAATTTGTTCCTATAAACAAAAATCAAAATATAAGCAAAAAGGCAATGTAATGATAGACAATAATGACACAAAAACTGCTATAAGTTATGAAGCTAGTATCAGATATTTGGTTGAAAAATCAAATCGTAGAGCTTGGTTAATAGCTTTTTTATCAATTTTTATATCAATTATAAGTGTTACAGCAGTTGTATTCTTAACGCCGTTAAAAAGTGTAGAGCCTTATGTTATAAGAGTTGACAATACAACTGGAATGGTAGATATTATAACTTCTGTAAATCAGACAGAATTTGTATCTGACAATGAAGCATTAGATAAATATTTCACTACTTCTTATGTAAAAATTCGTGAAGGGTATTTTTATAATATTTTACAAAACGATTATACCACTGTTCAAATTTGGTCTAGTCCTGAAGTAAGCTCTGATTATTTAAAAATATATGAAGGTGATAATTCTAGAGTGGATATTTTAAAAAATAGAACTGAAATAGATGTAGAAATTAATTCTGTTACTCTTGGAAATAGCAATGGAATGAAGATGGCTACTATAAGATTTAATCAAATTTATAAAGATGCGAAATCTCGCACAATTACAAATAAAAAAGCTAAAATTGTAACTCTTGCATATGATTATTCTCCACAATCGTTAATGACAGAAAATGAAAGATTAATTAATCCACTAGGTTTTAAAGTTTTAACATATAGAGTTGATGATGAAGTGGAAAGGTAGTTTTATGCATAAATTTATATTTTTATTTATAATATTTTATTCAACTCTATTTGGAATAAGCATACCAAAAATATCAAAATTTGATAACAGAATAACTTTTGCAACATATAACGCAAATGATGTTTTTCGGGTTAATTGCAAAAATGGTTTTGTTGCTATGTTGGAATTTAGCAAAGATGAAAGAATAATAAATATAGCTACTGGTTTTAGTGATGGTTGGGAATTAATAGATAGAGAAAATTTTTTATTTATAAAACCAAAAGCATATATCATAAAACAAGAAGAACAAGTTTTAGCAGATCAAAATGGCGATGAAGTAGAATTACAAAATAATGCAGTTATACAACCAAATTCTACAGATTGGAAAACAAACCTTATAGTCACTACAAATGAAAGAATTTATGTATTTGACTTAGAAATCATAGAAGATAAAGATATAAATTATAAGGTAGAATTTTCATATCCTGATGAAATCAAACAAAAACAAAAAGACAAATTGGCAGAAGAAAAAAGAATAAAAGAAGTTCAAAAAAATAAAGAAAATATTGAAAACGAACTTAATAAAGTTACTATCCCTAAAAATTGGGATTTTTTAATGCATATTAATAAAGGAAGTGACACAATTTCACCAGATTTTGCATACGATGATGGAGTTTTCACATATTTAGGCTTTAATAATACAAAAACCATTCCATCTGTTTTCTTATATGAAAATGTAAATAAAAAATCAAAAGAAAGTATTTTAAATACACATTTAAAAAAAGATGGAAATTACGATGTATTAGTAATTCACAAAACAGCTCAGAAAATACTTCTTAGAAGTGGTGATAAATTAGTTGGAATTTTCAATAATGGATATGCTAAAAATCCGCTTGATAAAACATATAACACTATAAATAGAAGCGTAGAAAGAGAGATTATAAAAGATGAGTAACGAAAAAAATAATAGTCAAAACGCTTTAAACAATAATGAAGAAAATAAAGAAGTAAAAACTAATATATCTGAATTAAATGATGAAGCAATTAGCACTAAAAAACTTCAAAGCATAGGAATTATTGTTTTTGGAATAATTATCTTAATTCTTTTGGCTTTAAAATTTTTTTCTAATAAAAATAGTGATGAGCCAGTAAAAGAAACAGCAATTGGAACTAAAATAGAGCAAAAAGATTTCGATTTTAAAGAACCGCCAGTTAAAACATTTCAAGAACTAGTTTTAAAAGAAGAAAAGGAAGTAGAAACAAATGAAACATTACAAAATACTGATAATACAAACCCTTTCGTAATAGCACAAACAAAAACATCTTTTATGCCAAAGGTTTATAAAAGCTCTAGTTCTTTATTGATAAATAACTCCAACTCATCCTCAAATTCCAATAATTTAAGCGAAGAAGATAAACCTGTAGATTTTACCGATCCAAATTATAATTATAGTTTTGATGAAAATGGCAAAATAATAAGAACTCCAAAAAATGAATTTAATAAAGATTATGAACTTGGTGCTTTCACTCCAAAAATAGCAAAATTAAACAAATATGATCCAAATTTATTGCTACCAAAAGGCACTTATATAGGTTGTAGTTTAAATACAAAATTAGTAAGCACAATCAAAGGAAGTATATCTTGCACAGTTTCTGAAAACATATATTCTCAAAATGGAAACACGCTTTTAATTGAAAAAGGATCAAAAATATCAGGGTTTTTTAATAGCGGACAATTAAATGATGGAATGGATAGAATTTTTGTCGTTTGGCAAGAAATTAGAACTCCGAACAATATAGATATACCAGTATCAAGTGGAGCAACTGATGAACTTGGTGGAAGTGGAATTCAAGGCTATATAGACCATCATTGGCTCCAAAGATTTGGTGCTGCTATTTTGCTTAGTGTAATCGATGATGCTATGAATGTGGCTTTAAATGGTGGAACTGGAAATAGAAATAACCAAAACAAAGACTATACAGAAAATACAAGAGAGACAACAAGGGATATGGCTGATACTGCTTTACAAAAATTTATAAATATCGAGCCTACTTTATATAGAAATCACGGGGATTTAGTAGCAGTTTATGTAAACAGAGATATTGATTTTAGTAAAGTTTATAAGCTTAATTATATAGGTAATAAAATAATTAAATAGGATAAAAAATGAATACAAATAGCCAAATAAACCAGGTAGATTTACAAAAAACAATCGAAGATATTGATGAAAAAATTAAAGCCTATAAATTAAAAATTTATAGATTAAAACAAAAACGAGATGAATATTATAAATTACTCAAAGAGTTGGAAAATAACTCAGAAATAGGATATTAAAAAATGAGCGGTATTAGAAGCAGTGTTTCATTAAGTAAATATTCAAATGAATATTTTGGAAAATATTTACAAGATGACACAATTAACGAAATTTGCTATAACGGTGGCACTGCTATTTTCTATGAAGATAGCAAAGGCAATTGGCATATTGATGAAAATGCAAATTTTGATTATGAAAAAGCAATAGCATTTGCTACTTCTTGTGCCTCTTTTAAAAAAGATCAAATAGACAAAACAAAACCAATACTTTCTTGTGTATTGCCAACTGGCGAGAGGGTTCAAATCGTAATACCACCAGCGACAAAAGATGGTATCGTTTCAATCACAATTAGAAAGCCATCAAAAGTTCGATATACATTAAATGATTATATATCAAGTGGATCAATTGATAAAAATAGTGCTGATTTCTTTATCCAAGCCATTAAACAAGGGAAAAATATTGTCATTTGTGGTGAAACTGGAAGCGGAAAAACAACTTTAATGAAAACTTTTATTGATTTTATTCCATTAGATGAAAGAATTATAACTATTGAAGATGTTGAAGAAATAAGATTTTATGAACATAAAAACTATCAACAACTCTTTTACCCAAGCGAAGCTAAAGAAAGCGATTTTCTAAACTCAACAGCTCTTTTAAAATCTTGCCTTCGAATGAAACCGAGCAGAATTTTACTTGCAGAAGTTAGGGGAGCTGAAACATATGATTTTTTAAATGTTATCTCAAGCGGACACAATGGCTCAATGACAAGTTGTCACGCAGGAAGTGTCAAAAATTGCTACAACAGACTAGCAATGATGTCTATGCAAAATGAAATTGCCAGATCTCTTGGTAAAGATATGATACTTGACATTATAAAAAATATCATCGATTTAGTAATAGTCTTTAAAAAAGAGCATAACGGAATTAGGCGAGTAGCTGAATATTTATACGAACAAAAACTATATAAAAACTTTGATGGAATTTTTAAAGAAGTTAAGGATTTTGTATGAAATCACAAGATAGTTTTAACGAGATAAAAGATAGTTTTGAACCAGAAACAGAAATTCAAAATGAAATTTTAAATTTAGAAAAAGATGTTGAAAAAGCTGAAGAAATAATCAGAGAAATAAAAAAAAGAATTATAAAACTAAAAGAGATAGCTTGGGATAAAACCTCTAAAAAAGAAGCCAAAGATATGTTTAAGGTTTTACAAAAAGAAAAAGATTTTATAAATGTTAAAACCAACAAGGGCAATATAAATGTAAGCCAAAATTTTATGGAAAAAGAAAAAAAACATTTAGATGATCCAAATTTACGTGGAATGATAACAAAAGAAGAAATGCTTAGTTTTCCAAAAGTAGCTAAAAATGTAGAGCCTGAATTTAGCATAAAACATCAAGGAAATGTTTGGTCTGTTGAGGCAAATGATGGTAGCAAAATAGTGTATGGCGAAAGAACTTGGGACAAACAAAGCCATCTCTTAACAGCACACTCAAAGACAGAAAGAGGAGAAAGAATTTATTCTAAAAAAGATAACAAGCAGGATAGGGCGAACGGGGTCAGCTTCGCCGAACAATTTAAAGACCGCGATTGTAACAGTCCTGCTTTGAGTGAAAGTATATCAAATAACTCCAAGAAAAGCAACAAAATAACACAGCAAGAATTAGACAATATAGGGAAATTAGCAAGCAAAGCTGTAAATAAAGTATTAAACGATAAAAACAAATCAGAAAACAATAAAAATAAGGATTTAAGTGATGCAAGATAAGTTAAATAAAGCTCAAATCATATTTTTATCTATTGTTGCTATTGTTATATCTTATTTTTTAACAAGTGTTGTAATATTTGTATTAAATGACGCCTTAAAACTACTTCCAAAAGTATGGAAGCCTGAATTTACATTTTTAGCCTTAATTAATGGTTATCCAAAAGTATATGAAGCACTGGCCATTTCTCTATTTTTAAGTTTTAGTGTAGTTTTCTTACTCCCCTTTATACCAAAAAAAGAAAAATTATATGGAAATGCAAGATTTGCAAACTCAGCAGATATAAGAAAAATGGGGTTATTTCCTAAAAAAGGAAAAGATGGAAAAATAGATAACAACGGAATTATTATAGGTATGTATAATAACCAGCTTTTGAGATTTGGTGGGCAACAATTTGTAGCACTTGGAGCTCCAACAAGAAGCGGAAAAGGTGTTGGTATAGTTATACCAAATTTGCTTGATTATCCAAATTCTTGCGTTGTTCAAGATATAAAATTAGAATGTTTTGAATATACCAGTAAATATAGAAAAGAAATTCTAAAACAAGATATATTTTTATTCAATCCATATAGTTTTAAAACTCATCGTTATAATCCACTTTTTTATATAGATATGAAAGGTGAAAATGCCGATGCTGAACTAAACGACTTTGCAAATATTTTGTATCCACTGAAAAATGATGGCTCAGTAACTGATTATTTTAATGGAAAAGCAAAAGATCTTTTTATTGGGCTTTGCTATATGATGAATGACCTGCTTGGGACTAGAAAAGGTATAGCATTTTTACAAAAATATGAACTTGAATGCTCATTTTCTCTATATGGAATCTTAAAATTAAGTGAAGGATTAAATTTTGAAGTAGAAACAGCCGATGGAGAGATAAAAACAATATCAAATTTTGCAGATACTTACAATACTTTAGTAGAAATGAAAATGGTATCTCCGAAGGCAAAAGAAAGAATTGATGCATTCTTTGAAATTAAAAGCGATAATGAAAGAAGTTCAGCAATGGGTAGTTTTATATCCCCATTAGCAATATTTAGAGCTGATAATATGAGACTAGCTACTTCTGCAAATGACTTTGATTTTAGGGACTTAAGGCGTAAAAAAATGACAATTTATATTGGAATTACGCCTGATAAATTGGCTTCTGCAAAACCTATTTTGAATATATTTTGGCAACAGCTCATTTTAATAAATGTTCAGCAAGGCTTACCACAATCAAATAAAGAGCTAAAACATCCTTGCCTTCTTTTAATGGATGAATTTACAGCAAGTGGATATTTGGCAACTTATTCATCAGCTATATCATTTATGGCTGGATACGACTTAAGAAGTCTAATAATATATCAAGCAGATTCTCAACTTACAAACAACAAACCAGAAGGATATGGACAAGCAGAAGCAAATACCTTGCTAAAAAATCACGCTTGTAGAATTTACTACGCGATGAAAGATGATGATGCAAAAAGATTAAGTGAATCTCTTGGCACAAAAACAGTTAAGCAAAGAAGTAGAAATTTAGGCTCTGGTGGCGGCGGAAGCGAGAGCGAAACAAGTAGAGCTTTAATGCTTTCAAAAGAGATCGAGGAGATGCAGTTTGATACAGAAATTATCAAAATAGAGGGCAAACCACCGATTAAATGCAAAAAGGCTCTATATTATTCAAACAAATATTTTATGGATAAATTCAAAGAAGTAAGTCCTAGTTTAAAAAATATAAAAGAAATTCCAAATAGAAAATCATTAGAAAATGCAATTCAAAATGGTGAAACTTATATAAAAATACCACTTCAAAATGAAGAGACACTACAAAATTATTTAAAAGAAAATATAGAAAAAAGACTTAATGAGTTGCCAATAGAAGAAGATGCTGAGATAGAAAATGCATTAGACAATATAAATATAGAAGATGAGGAGTATAACAGTGATGAGTATGAAAATTTTGAAACAAGGGGAAATTTATGAATAAATTTATAATTTTTGTATCTTTGATTTTTCTTTTTAATGGTTGTTCGAAACCACCAAAGCCAATTAAATTAGATAGTGGTTCAGCCATATCAATAAATCATAATTTAATTGTAGATAAAAAATATAGTGTTCCTAAAGATAATTTTTTAAAAAATAATAATTGGACTTACAATATTTATTTGAGTCCAGTAGATAAAGATACTTTAATTAAAAATGATTTAATTGTTAAAACATTTTATTTGGCACATAATGCTGATAAATTGATTATTTTAGGATACGAACCATTAGCAAAGAAATACAAAGATTATTTTATTAAAAACGATGTAAATGCAAATATAGAAATTAGACCATTAGATTCAATAAATTATAAAAAAGACTTAGTAAATATATTATTTTTTCACACAAAGGAGACAAAATGAAAAAAATAATTTTGTTAGTAGCTATTTTATTTGGCTCATTAAACGCAGTTGAAGTTGATTTACTTACTGGTGACACGAGATTGAGTTGCGAAGCTATTTTATGTCTTAGTAGTTCTGTAAAACCAGGAGAATGCCAACCATCTCTTAATAGATTTTTTTCAATCAAAGAAAAAAAATGGGAAGATACACTAAATGCAAGAAAAGCATTTTTAAAACTATGCCCTGTTGGAGAAAGTGGTGAAAATGATGCTGAATTTAAAAAACTAAGAGACAATATTTTAGTTTATATTTCAGAGCCTTGCAATACAGAGTATTTAAATTCAAGAGTTGAATATAAAACAAAAGAAATTTGCGGAGAAAGAAGATGCAGACATATACCAATATCAGCAAGAATAAACCCTAACTTACCAAAAAGTTGCAAATTACTTCAAACAAGTAAATATACAGATATAAAAGTAAAATATACTTGCAGTGGTGAATTTTTTCCTATTGATGAATGGGATAAAGGAATAACTAAAAATGAAATACCACAAACTTTTTACAACTCATTAAAGGCAAAAGATAAAAATTCAGTTGAAGAAGTTAAAAACAAGTCAAAATTTTGTAAAAGAAGTCATATATCTTTTTGTCAGCCAAAATATTATCAAAAAATTACAATAAATAAAAATTGTTGGGAACAAGAATAATGGAAGAAAAAGAAAAAATAGTTAATGAAGTAATTCAAACAACAAATGTTGATATTGACGATACTACCAACTTAAATAAAGAAAATATTCAAAATGAAAGCTTGAAAGAAAAACTAAAACTAGAAGAAAGTTTTAAAGCTTTAGGTATCGCAATAAATGACGAAAATAAAAGAATTGTATTGGATTATTCAAGAACTATTAGTAATTTCAAAAAATTACTGGATGCTCAAAAAAATAATTATGTTAGTTTGAAAAACTATATGCCAGACAACGAAGTTGTAACAGCCTTGATTAATGATTTAAATAAAAATTGGGAAGAGATTTCTAAATATTTTGAAACTTTAATGAGTTTTTTTATAAATCCGCCAAGTAAAGAAATTTTTGAACTAACAAATAACGCTTTACTTTTAAAGAACATATATAACAGCCTAAAAGAATTCTCAGAAGATTTTGCAAAATTACATATAGAAGAACAGTTCAATGGTATTAAAAATGATTTTGAGCAGAATTTAAAAACCATAAATGAATATCAGAATAAATTAGCAGCTAGACTTGAAAATATGGCTCAAACTTATGATGAATTTCTAAACAAATTTTTAGATAAACAAACTAATGAACTTGATAATTTTAATAAAAAATCAGCAGAGTTAGCAAAAAGCTATGATGATTTTTTACACAAAAATCTTAAATTTTTTAAAGGAGGAACTTGGAGCTTAATTATATTAAATATTGCACTAGCAATTAGTTTAGGGGTTTTAACTGCAATTTGTTTTATTAAAAACAATGAGTTAAATAGTCTTATTGAAGTTGGCAAAAAATTTGCAGAGATTTCAGTTAAACAAGATGAGCAATCTATAACTTTAAATTTTCCATTAGATGCCAAATTTATAAGTGACAATAATGAGAAAAAAGTTATTCTAAAATAATAAAAAAAGGATTTACAATGGCTACAAATAAAAAAGATGTTGAAGTAGACAATACTACTCCAAACAATTCAACATCTGCCGATAAAAAAATAACTTCTGTTTATGTTAGTGCTGGTTCATCGGTCAATAAACAAGGTGAAACATTGACAATAGTTGGTTTTGGTGGATTAAAACCTTATGAAAAAGATGGAAAAGAAATCAAACCAGGTGCGAGAGATGCTTTTTACAAGATTTCTAATATTGATAATTTTTTAAAAGCAGTTGATGCAGATAAAATAGGTATTGATATAAAAGGTAAAGATCAAAATAACCAAGATACTTTTATGAGAGCTGATGCTTTTTATCAATCTGGAATTGGAAAAAATGGAAAGGCTTATGGATTTAACAAAATCTGCATAACTCTACAAGAAGAAGAGAGAAATCAAGCAAATGAAGTTGTTAAATCAGCTCAAAAACTTTATGCCACCAAAGGAATGAACGGCTATTCATTTGATAAAAATTGCGACAATAAATTAATTGACAAATTTAATGCCCAAATTCAAAATGGTTGTGATTTTACATTATCTGCAAAAAAAGATTCAACTTTGCAAAACTACCCACAACTAATGGAAACAGTTGACAAAATAAAAGGTGGCTCAGCTATGGTTGAGATTGATTTTGTAAAAACACAAGGTGCTGTATTAAAGTCGATTACTCCAATTGATAATAGTGGTAATTTAGGTGAGCAAAAGATACTAAAACAAGCTACCAAAAAAACCACTAAAAGTAAATCAATGTCTTAAATTTTTAGCAGAGATTTTCTCTGCTAAATCATAAGAGAGGATAATTATGCCATTTTTAGATAAACAGTTTGAAGATAAATTTAATCAAAAAGTATCTACAAATTTTCCAAAATTAAAGCCATTATTTGAAAAATTAAAATCAAAATTTTATACTTATTGTAAATCCAACAATGTTATATATTTTATAAAAATAGAATGTGAATTTTTGAAATTTTTAGAAGAAAATCAAGAAAATATAATCAAATTTACAAGCTTAATTGAACCAAAAATTGA
>NZ_KE340330.1 GCF_000413435.1 Campylobacter ureolyticus ACS-301-V-Sch3b
TCTTTATGATGATGAGCTTTATTTTTTAATAATTAGCAAAGAAATTAACTATAAAAGAATTATTTTTTTAGCTTTTTTTATGCTCACAATAACAATAATGGCTAGTACATTGTGTAAAATGTTGTATGAAATGAGAAAAAGAGAAAAAATAGTGAAGTGTTTAGGAGTGCGATATTAAGGGTGTTTTTTGGGTGTTTTTCTCATTTTAATAGGAATTTTTAAGCTTGACATAAATTTGACAATTTTTACAAAAATTTTACATATTGGATACTAACTCTACTTTCATACTACTGTTTGTATATCTTGGCATAATAATATTTAAAGCATTGATTTGGGGACTTTAAACATAATAGAAATTAGTAATGTTTTATGGTTTAAATGCGATTTAGATTTATTATTTTAAAAAGTTGTGACATTTTAAGAATTAAAAGCTAAAATATGATTAACGAACATTAAGTGACGTATTAAGTGACACTTTTTTATTGATTAAGTGACATTGACAAACATATTAAGTGACATCATTGATTAAAAACTTTTACTATGATATTATCTTTACAACTCTACCAACAATATTAAAAATTTCCTGTGTTTCTTCTGTTATTTCAAAACTGTCAAATGATGGATTTAAGCTTTTAATAAAAAAATTTCCATTAGGTTTTATTTGTAACATTTTAACCATAAAAATATTTCTAAAATTTATTACATATAAATCATCTCCATTAAATTTTGAAGATATGTCAATAATAACCCAGTCTCCAGAATTTAATTTTGGTTGCATACTGTTACCTTTTACAAGAACAGCTCTTAAATTTTTTTCATTTTTGGGTGTTTTAAACAAATTTTTAGGTATGCACATTATTTTGCTAGTATCTGTAACATTAATCCCCTCTATATCCGAATCAGTTCCAGCACTTGCATTGTTGCTTAAAATTTTCACACAATATCCATCTATATCAACATTTTGTGTATTTTCTTTACCCATAAAAACATAGTCACTAGATAAATTTTTATTCTTTATTATTTTAAATATTAGTTCGTATGGTATAGAATTTCTAGTTCTCCAATTGCTAAAAGTAGCAGGTTTTACATCGTATTCCCTACAAAATTCAGCATCATTAGATATTTTTAAGGAACTAAACAATCTGTTGAATATACCATCTATATCATTCATTTTTCCAACCTCATTAAAATTAAAATACACAAACTATTGACTTATGTTTTCAATTTGTGTATAATTCTTTCAATCTTTTGAATTGATTTTACAATAAGTCAATACAAACTTTCAAAAAATTGTCAGTTTGTATTATACATAAATTTTTGAATTTTACGAAAGGTGTAAAAATGTCACTAAGCGAAAAATTTAATAATCGTTGCATTAATAGAAGGCAGTGGATAAAAAAGCACAACTTAAAAGAAAGAACTGCCTACAAGGTAATAAGCGGTGAATTAACCGGTGAAAAAAATACAAATGGAGCAACAAGAGAAGTTTTTCAAGCTCTTTTAAAGGATGGGATAATTTCTCAGCTTCCAGTCGGTTTAAGAGACAAATAAAAGATTAAAAATGTATTTTGTAGAAACTATAACAGCGTCACTTATTTTTAAATGCAATAAAAATACTTTGCGACAAAGTGTAAAAAGAAATTCCCCCAAATATCCATTTATAAAAGTAGATGCCAATACAAGAAGTCGCGGTGGTAAACGCCTACTTTTCAAGGTAGGTGCTTTAAAAATCAAAGAAGCCATTAGCAAAAACATCATTAGCACAGATATAAAAATATGGGATGAAAAGCTAAATTTAGTAAGTGTAGATGAAATTTTGGGTGGTGATTACTTTAAAAGTGATGATGGCTTTGTGAATAGTTGCGATGATGATGCGTCAAATTGTCATAGTATGCACAATGTAAGCAATACTTCAAGTTCTGATGATTTGGTAAATAATATCGATGTAGTGCGTGAGAGAGTGGTTGGAAGTTGCTGTGATGATTTAGTGAGTGTCACTAGTAATGGGGTTGGATATGATTGCGTAAATGAAAATCGTGGTGATTTAATAAATAGTAAAATTAAGGAGTGTGTCAGCAACAAATTCTCCCACCTAAAAACCTTAAATGAAAATCAAAAATTAGAAGTTATTGCTTATTCGAAAAAATACTCTGTAAAAAAGGCAAAAAAGTTTTTTGGCATAAGTGATAAAAACATATATAGATGGTTAAAAGAGTTTGAAAATGGCGGTATAAAAGAGATCAAAGATAGGCGTGGTAAAAGGATAAAAGCAGATCTTATCCTAATAAAACAAGCTATTTTAAGCATAGGAAATGCTCATAAAAGTAGCTGGTGGATGGAGTATGTCCGCCGCTTTTGTCTTACAAACAACTTAGAGTTTAACGCTTTCAACCTAGAAGCTGACATTTCTAAAAGCACATTTTACCGCCATGCAAACAGCCTAATTAAAAAAGATGCTGATATAAGAAATTTCCTAAGGGGTGGACTTGATGGGCTAACTGATATGAATTTAAGTGTAAAAAGAGATTATCTAATGGAAAATGAAGAGTGGCAAATAGATGCTACAAGCTTTGATTTTATGTGCTTAAATGAAAAGGGTGAGCCTCAAAGATATGAAGCCATTGGCATAGTTGATGCAAAAAGTAAAAAAAGAGTTTATGAGTTAGCAGACTCACCAAATTCATACGCAAATGTGCGTCTTTTAAAGAAAGCTTTTATAAAAATGGGTCGTCCAGGTTACATTAAGGGCGATAACGGAAAGGACTATGTAGGGACGCATTTTCAAGGGGTTTTAGCAAGGCTTGGGGTATCTTACATTGCAGCAGCCCCATTTAAAGGCTATCAAAAAGGTGTGATTGAAAAAAGTCATGGAGTAATGCAAAATTTCTTTGAAGGTTTGCCTGGATTTATAGGACACAATGCAGGAGCTAGGATAAAAAAAGAAAACGAAGCTTTGGAAAAAAGCAAAAGATTAAGTGGGGTTAAAACAAATATTAAAAATTTACTAACCAAAGATGAAATGCAAAGCATGATAGATAGCTGGTGCGATAAGAAATATGGCTTTAGTAAAAATGTAGATAGGGCGTGGTTTGATGAAAGGCTTTTTGGCAAGGCTTATCAAAGAGTGCTTAGTGCTAGTGGCATAAGTATAAACAGTATCACTTATCAAAGCCTTGAGCTTTATAAACACCTGAAAATCGGTGACAGTGTGGAAGTGATAGAAGACATTGATGATGCATCAAAAGTCTATGTTTATCATAAAGGTGAGTTTATATGTGAGATAGTCCATAGCGAAGTTAAAAACATGACCGCCGAAGAGGTTAAAAAAGCTAAAAAAGAGTATCAAAAAACTCATATAACTCCTACAAAGAACTATATCAAGTCTTTAAGAGATGAAAAAGATGCTTACTATAAAGAAGTTGCTAAACAAAACTTAGATGAGAAAATGAAAGCTAAAAATAGTGTGATTAAGAAAGAAAGTGCGGCGAAAAAAGTAGAGGTTGAAGATAACAGTGACGGGGAAATTTATCTGCCTGATATAAATGAAGTTTTAAAAGAATTTGTGGGATAAAACCACTTCTTAAAGGTCTTTTAAAAGGCTTTTAAAAAGTGTTTAAACATTTGGGTCACAAATACCAGCTCAAAGTTGCAATAACAGCCCTCACGAGCAACTTTTCGCTGGTATTTGCTTAAGGAACAAAAAATATGAGGGTTTATAAAAAATTTAGGAGTTTAAAATGATAGATGAAGCAACAAAACAAGCTTACGCGGAGTATGAGAAAAATGGTGGAAGTTTTAGAAAGTTAGGAGCACTTCTTAAAATGAACCAAGCCTATGTTTCAATGGCGTTTAATGGCTGGGGGGATTATGATTTAAGTAGTGAGAGTAAGGCTGTGGCTGAGAAAAAAATAGTAGATTTCTTTAACTCAAAAAGGCTTGATATATCAAACCAGTATGATGAAATTTGTAAAAATGATAAGATTTTACCATTTACAAATACGATCATAATAATGGCAAGTGTTATTAAAGCTATAAAGCAAAGAGCTTTATTAAAAATTATAGGAAAAAGTGGCACAGGAAAAACAACAGCTATAAATGCTTTAATTAAAAAGCTTCCTCAAGCTATTTTAGTAACTGCTTATGCTGGAATGAGTAAAAAAGAGCTCCTTGAAAGCATAGCAGAAAAAATCGGTGCAGAGCCTAAAAGACTAGGCACAGCCCATCTAATGAGTGCGATAAAAGACACCCTAAAAGGAAGTGATAGAGTGATAATCATAGATGAGGCAAACTTTATAAGCACCATAAGTTTAGAACAAATTCGCCATATCCAAGATGAGACAAACTCTCCAATTATCCTAGTAGGAACTGAGAATTTACAAAAGCAAATTTTAAAAAGCCACGAGCAAGTTATAACCAGGATAAGAAACACTCATAAGCCACTTATGAGCTTTAATGAAAATGAAGTGATGATGCTTTTTGAAGAAAATGGCAAAAAAATAGATGAAAAAACGGCTTTAAAGATATGGAAAAGGTGCAAAAATCTAAGAGAGGTTAAATACGCCCTTGATGATTTAGTTGAAATTTATAAAGGCAATATTTCAAAAATAGATGAAGTTTTACCAAGAAATATTTAAGGAGTTAAGCTATGAGTAAAGAAGAAATTATAGCCAAATTTAAAGAGTTTGGTTTTGATGTTTGGTTTAATAAAAGTGGAAATATAGTTGGTAAGAAAAGTGGCTTTAAAAGTGGCGAAAAAGAGCCAATAAACAAGCCATTTAAACCACAAAATTTACAATCAACATTTGTTTTTGGACTTGGTAGAGTATGGAGGTAAAAAATGTATGTAAATGTGCAAAATAAGTCAAGAATACTGAATGTATCTGACACAAGAGTCAATTTTAAAGGAGTAAATTATGATATTTGCAGATAGCAAAAACAATGAATTAGAAATAAACGGAAGCCTTGCTCAGCTTGTGGCTGAACTTGCAGGGATTGTAAAAGCAGTTGCTGAAACTTTCGATATATCAGAAGATAAAATGCGACGAATTCTTAACAATGATAACTTTTGGAAAGCTGTTACCCTTGGGGAAAAGGAGTAAAAATGAAAATGACAAATTTAGTCTTTGTTTCAAGCCCTTATGCATCGATTAAATGTAAAGAGCGTGATAGAAACTATTATGCCAAACAATTAGCCCTAGAAGCTTGTCATCAAGTTATGTTAAATGGCTATGAGCCAATTAGCCCGGTATTAGCTTTTATGGATATTTATAGCGAGTTTGAAAGGTATAAAGTTATGCAAAACTGTAAAGAGCTATTAAGCGTGTGTAGGTATTACTACTTTTATAACTGTAAATATTCAAAAGATAGTAAAGGTATGGCTTATGAGCGAGAGCTAGCTCATAAATTAGGCATTAGTGAGCTTAAGTTTAGTTTGTTTGATTGGCAAGTTTATGGTAAAGATAGTTAAAAAAAGCAAAGATAATTTAGCTGTATGCCTTAAATACAGTTATGTTAATAGCTTTAAATTTATGAAAAAGTATATTTTTAAAAGGAGAAAAAAATGGCAAAGTTAGATGAAAAAGGCTTTTGGCAAAACAAAGAGGGAAATTTTATCCATAAAGACATGATCGCTATAGATAAACAGCTTGAAGATGAAGTTGTAGAAAAGCTTATAGTAAAAGCAAAAGAGGTTCAAAATGCTTTAAAGGAGTTTAAGGAGTTTGCTTATAAGGAGTGTTATGACTTTATAGACTTACTAAGACAAAACTACGGTATGGATAAACTAGAAAACTCTAAAACTGGGAGTGTATGTTTAAGAAGCTTTAACGGGACTAAAGAGGTGCAAATTCAAATAGCTAAGCAAATCAGTTTTGATAGTAAATTAATACTGGCAAAAGAAAAAATAGATGAGTATTTGGATGAAAAAACTGAAAATGCTGATGCTGAGATACGCACTCTTATAACTCGTGCTTTTGATGTAAAAAACGGCAAAGTTGATGCAAAAATGGTATTAAGCTTAAAGCAATATCCCATTAGTAATCCAAAGTGGATTGAGGCCATGAAGATGATAGATGAAGCTGTTGAGATAGTAGGAACAAAAAGTTATATAAGATTTAGAGAAAGAGAAGATGAAAGGATAGATGGAGCTTTAAAAATGATAGTTTTAGATATTGCAGGAGTGTAAAGCTTTAACAAAGGGCTAATTTTAGCCCTTGATTAAGGTTTTAAGGAGTTATAAAAGATGAGTTTAGATGAGATCTATGATGAGATCAGCTTTGAAAGACGAAAGCTTATAAAAGAGCTATTTGGGGATAATAAATCATATTTACCTAGAGCTAAGGTTATAAAATATCATAAAATTTTAGAACTAGTTGATACTAATAAACTCATTGATTTTAGCATTTATATGGATAGCTTTAGAACGCAATATATAAACATGGAAGTTGCTATGACTAAGGCAATTAATGCGTATAAAAAAGCTTTAATTTTAAACTCCATAAAAAAAGGCGAAAAGGCTTTAAAAAATATCAAAGAAGTTGAGAAATTTTGCAAAGAAGCCTTTAGGGAAGAAGATCTTTTTAGTGGTCATAAAGGAAGCCCTTATATAGAGGGTGTTGTCATCTGTGTAGATGAAAATGGAAATTTAAGAAATAAATTTGTTGTAAATAAAAACGGTGTTTTTGCTAGGCTTGATAGTGTTGATGAAAAAAGAGTTTGGGAGTATTTGTTTGCTCACCAAGAAAAAATCGGCGTTGTAGAGTATAAACAAGTTGAAATTAAAAACACTATAGAAGATAAAAAAGATGATTTAGTCGAGGTTAGCAAAGACACAATGGCTTTTAAAATGTGTGAAAAACTAGCAAAAGAGAAAAGGATAGGAAATGCTAATAAAAGCTGATGAGTTTGCAAGTGCCTATGATGTGAGCATGAGAACTTTATATGTCTTAAAAAACTACGATAAAAAAAATAAAAATTATGAGCGTTTTAAGATAGTTAATGGCAGACTTTTTGTGGATTATGAGGCATTTTTTAAAGTAGAAAATGAGATAAATTTAGCAAGGGATCTTTACTATAAGATAATTGATGATTTTAAAAACGAATATGAAATGGCAGGATACTTTGCTAAAAAAATAGGTGTAAAGCAGGTAAATTTATACAATGTTTTTAGAAACTTTACTTTTTATGGAAACAATGCATCACACTCTAATAAAAGAGATTTGCTAATAAAAGCTTTTAAAGAGTATCTAAAGGATCTAAAATGACTGAGAAACAGCGTATTTTAAGAAAAAATTTACTAGCTAGAATCCACACAAATAGCAAATATAAAGAACTTGTTAGAGTTGATGCGTGGGAAAGTTGGTTAGACGTTAGATTTGGTGTAAGTAGTTCGGCTCTTTTATCTATAGATGAGCTTAATAAAACCTTGGATATGTTAATAAATGATGAGTTTAAGGAGTGTGAGCCTGATATTTTAGGTAGAAATTTAGTAAAAAACTCTAAAATTATAAATAATTTGACTAAGAACAAAACTAAAAAAATAACTCAAAAACAATATATCTACATAAAGCACCTTGCAAACAGGCTTAATTTTAGTGATGAAAAATTAATGGTCTTTGTGGCAAGACAGATCAAAGTTTTAATAAGACTTGATAGCCAACTTAAAAGAATAAGCTTAAATGATGCAAGGCGTATCATCACAGGCTTAGAAAAAATGTGTAAATTTTATAAGAAATAAAAATGAAGCTAGATATTGATTTAAGCAATAAAAACTTACCAAATAAAGCGTATTGCAAAGACTATAGTGAATGCTTTTTAGAGATAACTTGCTAGCCTAATAAAAGGAGTTAAAGATGATTTGTCCATATTGTGCTAATGAAAAAACAAATGTCATCGCTACTGTTAAAGGGCTAGTTAATGAAAGGTTTAGAAAATGCCCAAAATGTGGTAGAACTTTTAGCACAATCGAAAAAATAAAATCAAAAGATGAAGAGTTAATAGAGTATGAAAAGGTGGTTAAAGGGAATTTAAAGGGTAGTTAATCCCTTTTAAAACAAATGTAAAATTTATGCAAATTTTCAAGAAAATTTCTATATAATATACGAAAAAGCGAGTTTAAACAATGGAATATTTTCAAGTTAAAAAAATTATAGATGCGTTAAAAACACCAAAAGATATTTTTAAAGTAGATATTCCAAGCATATGTGAATCAAATCAAAATAGAACAATAGAGTTAATTAGTAGCCAAATAGATGCTTTGCTTCTTTTTGACATAAGTAAGTATGGTCTTCAAATCAAAAGAAATAAAAGCCAACTAAGACATAATAAAACCGATATTATTTTAAGGCTTGATATTTACTCAAAGCATAAAAATTCCAGAGTTTGTAAAATAAAAATCTCCAAAAGAGCTTAGTAACCTTATGCAAAAGTATTCAGGAGCTGTTTTTGAAAAAGAGCGTTCACACTTACATTTTTTTTGTAAAAGGTTATAATGATAAATGGGCTTTTCCAATTAGCGAATTTGGGCTAAAAGGAAAAGGAGAGCTAGAGGATGTAGCAAAAGAGTTTTGTGAGTTTTGCAACATCAAAGAAATTGAATTTATAAAAAGGAGTTTGTTTTGATAGATATAAACTCTTTTATAAATAAATACATACAATACATTCACGCTAATTTTGAAATTGAGGAAATAGATAAAAAAACCTATGAGATAACTACACCTTTTTTGGATAGTAGTAATGATTATATAGTTATATATGCCCTTATAAATGGTGACAAAATAAAACTTAGCGATGATAGCGATACTTTAAATAGTCTAGCTTTAAAAGGTATGCAGTTTAATACAGAAAAAAGGCAACAAGAACTTGAAATAATTCTTAATGGTTTTGGAATACAAAGAGAAAATAATGAGCTTTTTGTTGAGGCTAGTGTGTCAAATTTTGCTTCTAAACAACATAATATTTTACAAGCATTAATAAGTGTAAATGATATGTTTGTTTTAGCAAATAATAAAATTTCAAGCTTTTTCTTTGATGATGTAGCAAGATTTTTAGATAGTATAGATGCAAGATATATTTCATCTGTTAGTTTAGAGGGCAAGAGTCATTTAAATCATAAATTTGATTTTATAATCTCTAAATCAAAAAAAGCAAAGAAAGACTTATAAAACTTCTTAATAACCCTAAAAAAGACAATTTAAAGTCTTCTTTGTTTTCATTTTTAGACTTACAAGATGATAGAGTTAAAAATAGTGAAAGTATAATTATTTTAAATGATAGTAATATTACAGTACCAGATGATATCACACAAGCAACAAATCAATATGGCATTAAGCCTATTTTGTGGTCTCAAAAAGAAAACTATAAAAATCTTTTATCGGTTTAGCTTAAATTTGGTTTAATTATTTTAATCCCCTTTTAATAAATCATCTTCAATACGCTCTAAGATATCATTTTTTAAATTTCTTTCTAAATTTCCGTTTTTATCAACTGGTAAAAAAGGTCTTGCAGGAATGCCCTTTTTAGCTGAGCCAAACTGATGCGTTAAGCCATATGGAAAACCGCGTGATTTTGCATAGCTCTCAACCACAACGCTTTTATTACTAGCTCTAACACCCCAGCTATCTTTTAAATTTGAACTTTCTATTAAAATTCTTTTATCGCCATAAACTCCATAACGCTTTAAAAAGCCACTTTTTAAGGACTTAGCACCTTTTTTAAAAGCTTTAGTTTTTCCACCTGCATAGCTAAATGCGGTATTTGATGATATAGGTTTCCATTTCTCACCAAATGGGCTAATTTCGTTTTCAAAACTTTCATCAATGCAAGAGCGCACCATCTCACCGATTGCCCTCAAAGTAGGCTTTAAATTCTTGGTTTTTTTCTCTAAGCTTAAAAGGCTTTTTTGAATATCTTCAATGCCTGTTATTTTAATTGACACAATTTATCCTTTTTATGGTATAATAGTATAAACAGATGAAGAGATGGCCCAGATTTGGCAGGGTTCCAGCTACTTAATGTAGGCTGTATATGACTTGGGTTCGATGCCCGACCTTCATCTGCTTTTATCTCATGTTTTTATATCCAACCTTATCTTTTATAATTGCTTTATAGTTTATAAGTGGTATTTTTGTAATCGTTGCTATAAAATTATCGGTTTTAAATTTCTTATGAGTTTTTATCATCTCAACTCCTATATTTTATCCTTTTTATGGTATAATAGTGCTAAATAGCGTGAAGATGTGAAGCTTAAAAGCAGGTAACCACAGGGTAGTGTCCGATGTTGTGGGTTCAAATCCCACCCACGCTATTTAGTTTAACTATTAATTCTTTTTTAATTGCCCGTAAAATGTCTTCTTTATCCACCTTATCAAGCGTAATTATATAGTTATCAGTTTTAAATTTCTTATGAGTTTTTAACATCTCAATTGGTATTAAATTTAGCCTATTTGGGTCGTTAATATCATCAAATATAAATAAAATATTCTTGTGATTATCCCTTAAATCAATGTAAATTTTACTCTCATCGCTTAAAATTTTAACGATTTGTCTCATCTCATCTATACTAAAATCGTGATTATACTGCCCTTTTCTTTCAGGTCTTGCATGATAAAGCCTATCTTTTGTTAAAATAAGTCCTTTTTTATTTATGTCTTTTAGTGGTAAAATTTTAGAGATTAACTTCATAGTCATTTGACTAAGCATACCAACTTGAACTACATTCAAAGGATATTTATAGTTTTTATTTACTATAACTTCATCTATTAACTCATCAAGTCCTTTTTGCCAAATATAAAGATCCCTTTTTTTATCAAATTCTTTTATGGCAGCTTCTAAGTCTTTGTTTTGAATCAAATTTAAGACTTTTTTAGCTTTTTGTTTAAAAGCACTGTCTAACGCACTCATATCATAACTAAAATCATCATGGCTGACATTTGGCAGCTTCCCACTAAATGGCTTCAAACCCTTTCTTTCTAACTGCTTTTTAGAATATCCCTTAACAGTGCATCTACAGCCCCAGCCATTTGGTGGGAAGTTGTTTTTCCAAAAAGGATGATCTTTTGGAAGTATTATGCCGTGCATTGCTCTGTGAGTTGGGCGAGTTCGACTATCTAAAACAGCGGTGTAGCGGTAATACTCCAAACTACTTTCATCAAGGCTTTGCTTTTTAGCCCCAGCGTAACTTGTCCTTAAATTTGTATCAAAAATACGCTTTAAACGGCGCGCTCCAACAAATACTTTTTTTGGCTTACCACTTTTTGGATTATCTACTTCTATCTCACCCCACCAGCCACTTTTTTTAAGATGTGGGATTATATCTTTTTTCCATTCATTAAATGTAACGCCGTTATGAAATGCTTTAGTTAGTGAGTTTTGCATATCTTTTAAAAGATCTAAGTTCGTCATCTTAGCAATGGTAAAAACTCTTTTATGGGCATCATGCTTAATCTCATCGTAGTCAAAGTGAGCTTCTGGGTTTTTGGCTTTAAATCTAGCTACCAACTCATCAGGTTTTTTAAAAAAATCAATCATCATCAAGCCCTAAAATTTCGGTATTTTCTAAGGCATTTTGCATAACAGTTTCTAAAATATCAATATCCACATCATCATAAATTTCATATAATTTATCAAAAGCATCCTCATAAGTCTCACACTCCTTTAATAAAGTGTTTAAACTCTCTTTAATGCGTGATTGTATATCATTTAAAGGCTTTTTAAAGTTTGAACTAGACATAAAACTATCAAATTTATCAAGTGGTTTTAATGGCATTTTATAATTTAAACTTTTTTTGATTTTATCTTTTGGAAGTGGTAAATCAAACTCTTTTGCCATATCATCTATATCCATCTCATAACCAAGCGAGCTTAAAATTTGCAAGGTTTGAGCCCTTTGAAGTAGGTTTTTATCTTTTTCAAACTGGATATTTAAATCAACTTTTTTACCAAATCTTTGGTAAAATTTCTTAACCTCACGCGTGGCAAATTTAATATCAGCATCAATTATCTCAAAGCGGTTATTTTCGTGGATTTTACCTTGTGCGTAACTTCCAGTAGTTGCTGTGTTTGAGCTAAGAACTGATCCATTTATACACTTTGCTATCTCAGCATCACAGTAACGGATAAACTCCATAAAGTCTTCTTGGCTTCCACGCCCTTCAAGGATTTTGATCGTATCATTTACGCCAAATATCGCATAACTTCCACTTCTTAGGCTTTCAAATGCTTCACTCATATCTTTAAGCGTTTTTTCATCGCTACTATTAGCCCCACCAATTAACGGCGGAACGCCTAAAAACTCAGCAAATTTAAGATAAAGGCTTAAAACATATTGTTTGGCATAAGCTATCCAAAGAGTTTTTAACATAGCAGGATTTGAAGTAATGCTTATAAAAAATGGCTCTTTGGCAACAAAGCGATTTTTGCCTATTTTCAAAGTTGGCAAATTATCTCTAAACTCAATAAACTCCCTTCCAACAGTTTTAACCTTTAAAACCCCGTCATCTCCTAAAAATAGCTCCATTAGTGAAAAACCTGTAATTCTAGCTTCAATACTAGCTTTTATAATCTCTTCTATGTTTTCATCTTCACTCTCGCCTAGGTTATGAGTAAAGAATTTATTCAAAGTTGAGTTAAGCCTTTTTTCGCACTCACTGCCTAAGCTTGTATCTTTATCAATTAAGAGATTAAAAAGAGGAAATAGCTCTTGTTGATTTTTGGTTAGTAGTGCAGCTCTTACTCTACTAGCCGTTAATTCAGTATAATAGCTCATATCTGTTTTTATAAATTCTCTTTTTGGTTTTAAAAACTCTTTCATCAACAACTCCTATCCAAATATCTTTCTTAAAAAATTCTTTTTTTCTCTTTTTATTCTCATAAATTTATTAGCCTTTTCATAATCAAAATTTGGAGTTCTTGCTATCCTCCATGCAAACTCTAAGCTATCAAGCCCATCATCGTGAGCTGATTTTGGATAAGTATCAAGCTCATCTATAAAAGTGGTGCTAGATTTATCAATTAAAATCACGCCATTATTAATTGGTGGTGTTAGGCTATCGATTCTTAGTTCTTTTGCCACGCTGTTTTTAAGAGAAATTATAGGCAAGTAAATCCCAAGTTCACTTGCTCTTTTTTCTAAATAATCCTTAAAAAACTCTTGAAAAGCTACAGTTTCAATGGCTATTTTTAAAGGGCGATTTAGTCTTAAAATAGCAGCAGCTTCACTTATAATTCGCTCAGCCATAAGCTCGGGACGAAGCTTTGTCATCTTAACTTTTGCATAAAATTTACCTCCTAAAAAGCCCAAAATTGCAACACTAAAATAATCCCCTTTTGATTTGCCAAGGCTTGGATCAATTCCTATGTAGTAAGCATCACATAGTGGCATCTCATCAAATGTTTGATATGATGAAAAGCTAAGTTCTTCACTACTTAAAGGAAGTTGTTGATACTCGCTTAAAAATGCACCCTTGCTGGCTTTATACTCAAGCATAAATTTAGTTTTATTTAACGAACTATCATCTAAAATAAACTCATTAAGGTCAAATTCCTCTAAATTAAGCGGAAACTCTAGCACCAAAGGAAAAGTAAAGCTTTTAAAATCAGCTCTTTTTTCAAGCCTGTTTAATAAACAATCATAATGAAGTGTTGTGCCAATTGTTATTAAGTTATAGCTTTCATTATCTCTTGCAGGAAGTTTCATAATGGCTTTTTCAAACCAGTCATAAAGCTTATCTCTTTGACTTTTGGTTTTAACATTTTCATCGTTTTCTAAATCATCGCAAATTATTAAATCTGGTCTAAACCCACGCCAGTTCTCACCTCTTATCTTTTTACCTGAGCCATAAACACTTATTTTAAAAGCTTTTTTATTTGCATAAAATACTATCTCCTCATCAGTCCATTTAGCACCTTTACAAATGCCAAAGTCATTTATAAACAATGTGTTATTTTCTAGTTCGTCTTTAATAAACTCTAGTGTCTTTTTAGATAGGTCTATGGTAGATGAGACAATTACTGTGTTTCTTTTTTTATTTAAAACAGCCATTTCATAAAGCACAAAAAAACGGCTTATTAAGGTTGTTTTAGCTGCACCCCTATAAGCTTTAAACATAATATGCCTGTTTTTACTCATTAGTTCTTTATGATTGTCATAGATAAAGTTTCTAAATTTAGAAGTTTCAGGGAATTTTACATGATGATTAAAATATATTTCAACCATATTTTTAAAAGAGCTAGTAGCTTTTTTAATACGGTTTTTTTGCAAAGGATCTGTTATTTTATAAAGGTTTTTTAGCTTAGCTCTTAAGCTCTCAACTTCATTCATTGTTTTAATGTCCTAGCTAAAATTTCATCAGCATTTGAGGCTAAAAAGTTCATCACAACTTCATTGTTTTCTTTTTTGGCAATATCAGCAATGATCTCAATTGCTTTGCTTATACTTTCTAAAATCTTGGCTTTATCATCTACTTTTAAAGGGGCTTTTAGTTTGTAGTAGGTATTTGTATATTCTTTTAAAATTTCAAGTTGGTCTTTTGGGCTTAGTTCTTTTATCTTATTAAAAGCTAACTCATAGCTATTTATTAGGGTTAAAATAAACTCATTTTCACTTAAACTTGCTTTGTTCCTACTTGAGTTTAATGCCAGTGCGTCCCAATCAATTCCGTTTTTTAAATCATCAGCTTTTTTATTATACACAGTTTGTCTTGTTATACCAAAGGTTGTAGCGATATCAGAAATGCTAAAACCTTTGATATACATATTTCTTAATTTTTCATTATTCAAATTTTATCCCTTTGTTTTAAAAACGAATTTTAAGGCGTTTAGAGGGCGTTTAGGATTTAAAATCTTTTTAAACTTATACAAAAGTATTAATCACACTTAAAACGTCTTTTAAAGCCCTTTAAAAACTTTCAAACTTATGAATCTGCATTTTACCTTTAAAAAAGTTTTCTTTCACTCTAGATAGCCCATATATAGAGTGATTTAAAGAGATTTTACAGCTAAAATTGTGCCAGTTTTTTTAAAAGGAGAGATTTTTGAACATCTTAAGCCTTAACTACAAAAATGGCGAACTTATAAAAGTTAGTCCTATTGGAGAGATTGAGGGAGCTGATGGAAGGACATTTAAAATCGATGCCAAAAAAATAATAGAAAATATCAAAAAAAGTGGTGTTGATATTGTTTTAGATGAAAACCATAGTTTCGCAGGTGCGGTTGGCTGGTTTGATAAGGATAGTTTTGAAGCAAAAGATGATGGAATTTATGCAAAACTTGAACTTAATAAAAGAGGAATGGAGTTAGTTAAAGACAAAATTTACAGATATTTAAGCCCTGTTTATGATCTAAGTGGCAGGGATGTTTTATCGATTGAAAGTGTGGGACTTGTTAATAAGCCAAATGTATTAAATAACGCATTAAACAGCAAAGGAGACAAAGTGGAAAAAGAAAAAAATAGTGAGCTTGATGCTCTTAATGAAAAAGTTAAAAAACTTGAAGAAACAATCACATCTTTAAACAAAGAACTTGAGGGTTTTAAAAAAGATGACGATAAGGCTAATGAAAGTGATAAGGCTAACGAAAGCCAAAAGGTTAATGAAAGTGGTAAGGTTGATGAGGACTCAAAAGAGTTAAACTCAAGAGTTTTAAAAATCGAAAACATTCTTAAAGATTTTAAAAAAATAAAAAATGAAAGTGATAAAAACAAAGAGGTAAACTCAAGGCTTGAAAGCATGGAAAATACCTTAAAAAATATAAGTTCGTTTTTTGGTAAGAAAAACTTAGAAACAAACTCAAAGTCTGATTTAAGTGATGATGAAAAAAAGGTCGCTTTAATGCTTGGACTTAGTTTTGATGAATACAAAGGAGCAAAATAATGGCACATTTCGAAGAAACAGCAATCGGCTTTAAAGCTATATTTCAAAAAACATTTAATGATGTTAAAAGCGAAGCTGATATTTTAGCTATGAGAGTAAATAGCAATAATTTAAGTGAAAAATATGTTTGGCTTGGAAATTTTCCGATGATGAAAGAGTGGGTTGGAGATAGAGATATCAAAAAGTTTAAAGACTATGGATATACCTTAGAAAACCAGCCTTTTGAAGCAACTGTAACAGTTCCTAATAACCACTTAGAGTATGACAAGGTAGGTTTATATAAACCAGCTATACAACAAATGGCATTTAATGCTAAAAAATTTGGTGCAAAACTAATAGCTGATATTTTAAAAGATGCTGGGACTAATAAATGCTATGACGAAAAGCCGTTTTTTAGTGACACGCATGTAATTGGAACTGATACTTATGCAAATTTAGGCACAGGGGTATTAAGCAGTGATAACTTATTAGCAGCAGAGGCTTATATGATGAGCATTAAAGGTGATACTGGTCAAAGCCTAGGTGTAATGCCAACTCATCTAATTTGTGGTCCTAAAAACTTAGCAAAAGCAATACAATCAATAGAAAAAGCATATCTAACAGGTGGGGAAACAAATCCAACCTACAAAAGATACAGCCTACTTGTGCTACCTGAAATAACTGATACTAGTTGGTATTTAATGGATCTTGGAAAGCCTGTTAAACCATTTGTTTTACAAGTTGCAAAGGATGGCGTGTTTGAGGCAAGTAATGACCATAAATTTATGAAAGATGCTGCACTTTTTGGATGTAAAAGTTTTATGAATGCAGGATATGCATTGTGGCAACTAGCCTATAAATCAAGTGGAGCTTAAAAAGATTTAAAATCTTGATGACCTTATTAAAAAACTCTTAAAAATCCATGGCGTCACATACAAGAAGTATGCTCCTTGTGGATTTTACGAGTTTTTTATAATACCGCCTATTTTTGAAAATCTAGGCTTTGGCGTAGTGAATTTCAATAAGGCTTAAAAATAACTTAGGAGAGAAAAGATGCATTATAGCGTTGATATGTTTAAGGAAAAAACTAGTTCTAGTGTCCAGACAGAACAAAACACAGATGATGAATTAATCAGTGGAGATAACGATGAACAAGAAACTAAAACTAAGAGCCAAACAAAGCCTACAAAACGAAGCAGAAATAACAGACAAAATAGTGGAAATAGCACTAAAAGAGGCAAAGGATCTAACGAAGAACTTACCTCTTCCTGAGGCTTTGATATTAGATATTGCGATGTTTAGGCTAAAGCTTTTATTAAAAATTGAACCAACGGAGCTAGATCTTATACTTTTTAGAGATGCTTTAAAAATGGCTGATAAATTTAATGAAAATGGTGAAATTGTAAGTAATAGTTTATATGGTATGAGAAAAAGCGAGTTTTTATGAAAACACTAAAAGAGGCATATGAAAAAGTAAAAGAGATTTACCCTGGGGCAGTTGATGTTAGTAGTGATGATATCAAACAACCTGGGATTTATCTTTTACTAAATGGAGTTAGCAAACTTGACTGGCAGGTTGATTTGGTAAGCTTTAAAATTTACGTTGCTGCAAGAAGTATGATGAGTGATAATTTAGGTGTTATAAGCTTACTTGATGAACTAAGGCTAAAAGCCATAAAAGAGGCTATTAATTTAAAAGATGATCCAATTAGTGAAATTTCATTTTTAGGCTTTAAAGATAGTCTTTATATTTATAACTTTGAAATAGGTCTTAAAATTTATAGAAGCAAGGAAAACTAAATGAAAAAGATGATTATAAAAAGAATTGAAGAGATAAAAGACGCAACAATTGGTGTTTTTAGTATCTTTGATGAGCTAGGGGATGAACTCCTTACTGGCTATACACTTGAACCAGAGGGACCTGATACAACTGTATCAAATCAAGATAAAAGGATTCCACAAGGAAGGTATAACGCTGTTTGGAGCTATAGCCCTAAATTTAAAAGAAAATTGCCACTACTTTTTAATGAAGCTGTAAGCAAGGATAGAAGGATTTTAATCCATCAAGGAAGATACGGCTCTGATACAAGTGGGTGCATAATAATAGGCTCGGATCTAGGAAAAAATGGAATTTTTAACTCAATTAAAAAGTTTAAAGAGTTTTTAGAAGTAGTTAAATTTGATGATTTTATAGTTGAGATTGATAACGCAGGTGCGATATGAAAGTATTAAACCTCATACTTAAATATAAAAATGCTTTAAATTTTGTAGGCATAGTTTTAAGCATAATTTATTTTATCTATTTATCACTTCAAATTTCAGCTAAAAATAGTGAGATAAAAACGCTTAAATTTGACCTAGCAAATGCTAAATTTGAGCTTTTAAAGTGTGACAAAAGTTTAGAGACTCAAAACAATGCTATTAAAGAGCTTGAAATAAAAGGCACTCCAAAAGAGCCTCCAGACGTAGAAAAAGTTAAAAAAATTTATATTAAAGATCAAAGTTGTGTAGCAGAGCTAAAAGCTTATAAGGAGCTTTTTGATGAAATCTAAATTTCTTATATGCCTAACAAATACCAGCTCAAAGTTACAACACTTAAAATTTATCTTAATTGTAGGTTTTTTAGCTCTTTTTACTGGTTGCAGCATCAAGCCCGAGCCTGTTTATAAAGAAGTTTTAACGCCTATTAGATGTCAGGCTAAAATGCCAGTTAAACCAGTAAATGACGGCAGTTTTGAAGCTCATAAAAATAAAATGATTTATTATCTAAGATGTGAAAGCACACTTAAATACTGTTTAGGGCTTAGCCAGCTAAAAGGAGATAAAGATGATTGAAAGCGATGTTATAGATAAAAGTGGAAATTTCATAGCTGGGGCTGATAAATGGGGAACTTTAAGCGTGACTGTGTTTTTTGTGATTATCTTTTTGCTTTTGATTGCGGGGTTATGCTACTTTATGAAGTTTTTGTTAGGTGAGATAAAAAGAAGTGTTGATGAAAACACAAAAGCTACAAGAGATAACGCAACTCTAAACAAAGAAATAGCCAAAGGCATAAGCGAATCAAACCAAAACACCTCCAAAAACAAAGAAGTAGTGAATAAAATTTCAATTAAACAAGATGAAATTCATGAAGATGTAAAAGAGATTTTACGTCTTACAAAAAAGTAGAAACAATGTCGCAAATACTGACTAAAAAGCTTTATTTGCTTAATTAATCAAAATTTAAACAAGGAGAGATAATGGCACGAGTATTAAGTAGAACTGGTTTAAAGGTAGGCATAGAAACAACATCAGGCACTTACAAAGAACCTACTCAAGTTTTAAAAGTTACTTCAAACATCCAGCCAAAAGTAAGCTTTGATGAAGTGGAAATTCCAAATTTTGGCTTTTTTGGAGGGGCAAAAGATGTTGTAACCATAGCGGACTGGGGACAAATGGAAATTGAGGCTTCAACTTGCCTTTATAAAGATATAAATTTTTATGATAATTTGTTTTTGATGTGTAACCTTAAAAGTAAAGAAGACACTACTAAAAAAACTATTACTTACACACCAGATACTCACTCGCCAACTACTGGAAGTGTGGATCTAATTTTGCCTGATAGGAAATTTAAAGGCAAAGGAGCAAAGGCTGGATTTTCAATAAGCGGCAAAGTTGGCGATAAATTAGAGATGAAATTTAACATTAAAGCTGCATATGATGGTGAAGTGGTTGAGCCTCAAAGTATAACTGATATTAAAGCTGGTGAGGCTTTACTAATAAGACGCTTAGGAGCTATGAGTTTAAATGGGGTGCAGATTAATCTAAGTGAGTTTAGCTTTGATATGGGAAATGTTATTAACTATGAGAAATTTACAAATATCGGTGAGTTTCATATGAGTGATTATGAACCAAAGCTAACTTTAAAAATGAGACTTGAAAGTGGTGGTGATAGTGGCTTTAGGGAGTTTGCAAGTGGCGATGTGATGAGTTTTGAGGCTATTTTTAAAGATAGTGCTGGAAAGGACATATTTAAGCTTAGCATACCAAGAGCAAAGATATCTAAAACACCTGAGTTTGAGGATATGGATGGGATTTATGTGATTGAGCGTGAATTTTTAGCGTTATCAAACAAAGGTGATGATAATTTTAGTTTAACTTACTATAAGGAGTAGGAAAGATTTAAAATCTAGGCTACGCGGTAGCAAAATTAAATTAAAAAGGATAAAGAAATGATAACAACAGAATATAAAATAAATTTAAAAATAGATGATGAAGTTTTTGAACTAGAGATAAAAGATCCAAGCAAAAAGGAAAAACAATCCTTAGAAGCTAAAGCAAACGAAAGCATGAAAACCTTAAACGAACTTCAAAATTTAAATGATGAGTTAAGTCTAAATGAGAGCATTATAAAAACAAACAGTGATTTAATTAAGCAAAACTCTGCCTTGGATAAAACTAAGCTTTTGCTAGAAAATAAAGAGCTTTATGTAAGAAATGCAGCCATTAAAAAAGATCTTTCAGATTTGCAAAACCAAGATGATATATCAGCAAACCTAGAAAGACTTTTTAGACTTAGAAGTGAGCTTTTTATTAGTGGTGGGGATAAAGAAAGGTTATTTAAAACCCTTGATGAAAAAGGGGTGAGATATGAGAGCTTATGGGAGCATTTAAATAAAGAGATTTTAAAGGAAAACGAAAAAAAGTAACTAAGCTTTGTAAATTTATAATCCAGCTTTATAAAAATAAGGAGTTTCCACCAACTCCAAAGAGCAAGGCTGATAAAGAAAATTTAGAAAGCTTAGGTGTTGTATTTTTAGATAGTGAGTTTGAGACTTTGGTAGTAAAAATCTTTTTAAACTCACTTAAAAGTCAAGATTTTGGATATGAGATGGAGTTTTTATATGTTAGGGAAATTTGCTTAAAGCATGGTCTTGATATAGAGATGATTTGGGAGATTTTAAATAAGATGCTAAATGCGCTAAATAGTGAGCTAGTAAGGAAAGTTAATGTTTAAGACTAAAACTACTACAAAAAACAATATAGAAAAAATACTATATGAAAATATCTTTTTAAAGTCGCTAAAGTTTGATCTTGGCTCACCCTTTTTTGGAAAAACAATTATAGCTAGTATAAAAAGTGCTATAAAAAGCGTTAATACTCCGAAATTTGGAACTAAAATCATTTTAAATCCTTTTATTTATTATAGCAAATTTAGGTTGAAAAAATGAAAAATTTAAATATAAAAATTTCAGTTGATAGTGCAAATGCCAACTCAAATGTCGATAAACTAAGCAAAAGTTTTAAAAACTTAAAAGATCGAGTGGACTTTGGAGCTCATTTATCACAGTTTGCAGCTGGACTTAGTGCTTTAAGTGGAAGCATTGCAGGTATGATAGATAGGTCTTTTGAACTAGCTGATAGTTATAAAAGCCTTGTTGCAAGAGTTAATCTAGTAAGTAGTTCAAATAACGAGTTTATAGCAGGAATGCGTGAAATATACGCTATCTCTCAAAGCACCGCATCAGGTTTTGAAAGCACTGCAGGGCTTTATACTTCACTTAAAACAGCTACTGAAAGTTTAGCCATTTCACAGCGTGATTTATTAGGCGTAACAAAAACAATCAATCAAACTTTAACTATAAGTGGAGCAAGTGCAAGTGCAAGTAGTGCTGCGCTAATTCAGTTATCCCAAGCCTTTGCAAGTGGAGTTTTAAGAGGTGATGAGCTTAACTCCATACTAGAACAAAGCCCAAGGTTAGCAAGAGCAATAGCTGATGGTATGGGTGTCACAGTTGGAGCACTAAGAGAGCTTGGAGCCCAAGGCAAACTCACTGCAGAAGAAGTTTTTAATGCTTTGCAAAATCAAGCAGATACTATTAATGATGAGTTTTCAAAGATGCCTTTAACCATCAGTAACGCAAGGGTTAAAATTTCAAACTCTCTTTTAAGCTTGGTTGGTGATTTAGATAGTGTTAGTGGGGCAAGTGGCGGTGTGGCTGATAGCTTAAATCAGCTTTCAAACTGGATAGATAAAAATAAAAGTAAAATTATAGAGTTTGGATCTGATACGTTTAAAAGCTTTCAGCTAATTGGCTCAAGCTTAATTTTAGTAGTAAATGCAGTTAGAGAAGCTTTTTTAAGTGCAGTTACTTTGGTAGCAAGTGGGGTTAAAAATCTAAGTGATAGCATAAATAAAACAATTAACTCTATCTTAGAAAAAGTTGAGATTGCAATAAATTCTTTTAATAATTTCATTGGAGTTGGTGAAATAAGCCTAGGGCGAGTTGATGTTGGAGCAAATATCAATTTAGATGCTTTAAAGGCTGAATTAAATAAAGCAAGAAGCACAACAGATGAAATTTTTAAAAGTATTAAATATCAAATTAGTGATATTGCTAAAGATAGTGCCGCCGAAGCTAATAAAGAGCTTGAAAAAATTAAAGTAAGCGATATTAAAAACAAAGTAAATAGCTCTAAAACACTTATTAAAGCCCCTTTAAAGGGTGTTAAAACAAAACTTATTGATCCAAAAAAAGAGTATTTAGATAGGCTAAATCATCAAATAGCTTATTATGATGCGATAGATGATCTAGAAAACAAACGCTTAAAACAAAGAGAAAAACGCTCATTTGAGTTAAAAGAACTTGGGCTTAATGAACTTCAAATTTCTAAAAAATTAGCCGATGAAGAGCTTAAATATAAGCAAGATAAAGACCTTGAGTTTTTACGGTTTAAAGAGAGGTATTATGAGCTTTTAGGAGATAAAGTAAAAGCAAGTAATTATCGCTTAAAAGGGCGTGAAATAGAGATGAGGCGTGATGGATACTCAGGTCTTGAGATCTCAGATGCCCTTTATGGTAAAGATGCAAGAGATCAAAACTATGAGAATTTAAACAGTTCTATGGGTTATGATCTAGGCATAACTAATCAATTTCAAAACAGACTTAATGCCCTTGATGAGTTCCAAGCCATGGAAGCAGCAAGAATTGAAGCTCACTATGCATCACTTGAGCAAACCCAGTCAAACCATAGAGCCAAGCAGCTTGAGTTAGATAGACTTGGGATGCAATACCGAATGAGCATAGCTGGTGCTGGGTTTGATGGCTTAGCAAATTTAGCAAAGATGTTTTATGATGCAAGTGGTGGCAAAAATAAAGCAGCTTTAAGAGCTTATCAATCAATGATGGTAGGAAAAGCTATTGTAAATACTTACACCGCTGCAACTAATGCTTATGCAACTGCTGGTAATCCATATCTTGGAGCTGCTCTTGCAGCTATTGCTATAGCTCAAGGAATGGCTCAAGTTGCAATGATAAAAGCGCAAAAATTTCATACAGGTGGGCTTGTAGGTGGTGGATTAGAGCGTGATGAAGTCCCAGCTATTCTCCAAACAGGAGAGTATGTTTTAAGTAGGCGTGATGTGGCAAATTTAAAGGATAACTCTAAAAATGAGAGCAATGATGGTGTTGTGATAGTTAATACTTTAGATAGTGCTGTGTTTGAGCAGTGGGCAAATAGTAGAAATGGAAAAAGGGTTATAAAAAATGTTATATCAGGGGAGTAGTTTATAAATCCCTTGTTCGCATCAAAAAACAGCCCCCACGATTGATGCTCACAAGGGATTTACTTTAAATATTTGATGAGTTTTAAAATAGCTTAGGATAAATTGGGGCGTATTCGTGCAAGTCGTAGTGAATTTACGAAGCGAGTTATCGTCTGATAATGAGCGAGTAAATTTGCTAGGACTTGTGAGAAGGTGTGGCTGTTTAGAAGTTTTAAAAAAGGAGTAAAGATGTATGTAGAAGGAACTTGCACTGGAATGTTTGAGTTACTTGAAGTTATAAAGCAAACTGCAATAAGTGTGGGGTGGGTGCTTCAAAAAGAGGTTAGCTTACCTTTTAATAAAGTTTATAACAACGAAAGCTTTATAAACTCAAACCCAAATTTAGTGGATGATTTATTAACTACAAAAGGGCTTGAGAGTTTTATAAACTTACCTAGAAAAGAGAGCATTAAAGGAGTTGTTATAAAAGGGCTTGAAAGTGGTGGAGTAGTTAGCATATATGGAGTGCTTGAAGACAATACCGAAATCTTAATCAAAGATAATCTAACAAAAAGTATAAATTTTGAGAGCTTACAAAAATATAATAGATACAAAACTTCATCAACTAAAAATGTATCAGAGATAAACTTAAGTATTAACTCTAATGATATAGTTCAAAAAGAGATCTATTTACAAAGTAGTGGAAGTAGCGATATGGAGCAAATTTGCGTTAATTTTAAAGCTTTTTTAGTTCCAAATGATTATACAAATTTAATGTGTAGCACGGCTTTAAGTTTTTCAGATGCACTTAGTTTTAATGACCAGCTTAATAGCCTAACTTCAAACATTGCAGGGCTTGATAATGAGATAAAATATTTTTTAAACATTGATAAAAACCGCATAATTTTAGCTATTAAAGTCTTTAATGAAAATGACCCATACCAAAAAGACCCCCTTTATCAAATCGGATACTTTGGAAAGTTAAGAATTTATGGTGGGGAGTGGAGTTTTAGTTCAAACTTTGCAAGTATTGGTGGAAGTTATGATTTAATGGCTAGATTTTCTAGTATAGAAAGAGGAAATTTAGAAAATCCAAAGCTTTTAATAAATCAAGAAATTGTAAATCCAAGCTCAAACATCACAAATTGGAATAAAGAAAACCTTGATATCTCACCTTATCCAAATGGTGAGCTATTTAGCACTCCTATATTTTACTATAAGAAAAATAGTAGAGATATTACACAAGGGGCAAACTCTAATGGAGGGATTTATGGAGAGCTTGATGGCATAGTTAAGATAGCTGCAACTACTAGAATTAACAATGAAGATTGTATTAGCATTAATGATAGTGAGTATGTTGTTATCCAGGATGGAAAGATTAATAGTGCATATAATTTGTTTGCTATAAAAAAGGAGTAAAAATGATAGTTGAAAGTGGAACTTGTTATGATAGATTTGAGTTTTTGATTATATTTTCAGCATTTGCGCAAAAATGCGGCTGGAGTGTAAATAAAGAGAGTAAAACAGAGCTTTATCTTAAAAATAGTCTAAATAACTACCTTCAAATTCAGCTTGATTATGTAAATGCAAATGGAGCTTTTGTTGCTTTGTTTGCAGGAGCAACTGGCTTTGATGAGAGTAAAGACTTTGAAAATCAACCAGGCTATTCAAGGCTTAATCAACATAGTGCTTATAAATCAGCCGCGCAGATAACAACAGCACTATTTTTTAACTATAAAAACAATGCTGATTATGATATGCAGGGGTATACCTTAGTTGGAGATAGTGATACTCTTTTTTGTAATATGGAGTTACGCCCTAATGCAACATACTCTTTTTTTAGCTCAAATTTAAAGAAATTTCACGATTTTAATGGCGGGCATATTATTTTTAGTGACTGTTTTGCTGGATATGGTCCATATGGAAGTTATAACCGTATGAGTAAAGGTGCAAAATGTATTATAAGCACTAACTATACACCATTTGAATTGGTTCAATATGAAGATAACAACTCATTGTTTAATATTTTAGTTGGTGGGAAGTGGCATACTAATCAATCAAATAGTCCAAGAGATACTTATAGTCTTATTACAAAAAGTAGGATTATGACAAATTTACAAGAGTGGAATAGGTTTTTAACTATTTTAAACAGTCAATCAAAAACAAGCTCTTATTACATAAACAACAAAGACTATATAAAACTATCAGCATTAAGTGTATATGAGATAGCTAAGGTTATAAAAGATAAAAACACAGGGCTTAATGTAATGATAGCTCCTGAGTTTTTCTATAAAAATGATTTAGAAAGCTGGACACATGCTGGAGTGCTTGAAAAGATAAGAGTAGTTGGCTTTTTAGGTCTTAAAAACAAAGCCCAGCTTCATATGGGAAGTGAAAAATTTATGGTGTTTGAACCACATGGAGATCTATATTACCGCAATAAAAAAGTGGATGAAAGAAACAAATTTGGTTTGGCGGTGAAGCTATGATGATAGGTTTAGCTGGAAATCAAAAGATCTTTACAAACTCAATAATCTTAACTTTAAGTAGTGGTAAAAATGCAAATTTAGTTAAAACCCATAAAGCCACTACCAAACAAAGAGATAAAGTTACAAAAATTTCAAATTTAAGCCATGCCTTTTACCACGATAAAGCAATGTGGGCTTATATCGTTAAAAAGGATAAAAATAACAAAGAATTTACCACTACTGATAGAAGCTTAGATTTTGAGATGATAACTTCTGATAAGGTCTTAAAACTTCGCCTTAGAAATGCTGATACCAAAGATAGCACCTTAGAAAATATAGACATAACATCAAGTGGAGTTATAGTCCAAGGCACTAAAATAGGTGATATTTATAAACCCAACGAGTGGCGAGAAGTTAGCATTATTGCCGGAGCTGTTGGTGATATAGACGCTGGTGGGGTAGTAAATTTTATCTTTACAAATCAAGCTATTACTATCTTAATCAAAGGCACAAGAGCTGTAATTTTTAGCTACAGACCAACTTATAACTACACTGAAGGCAAGATCTATAAAACTTCTATATTTACCTCCCAAAACGCTAAAGAAGTTCGCTACTCTTTGGCTGATGGTTTTAAGAAAAAAGTTAGTTTTAGTGTTACTTCAAAAGAAATCGAAAGTGGCGTGGCTGAGATATTAAGCTTTGCAATGCAAAGATATTGTTTAGTGCCACTTTGGAATAGCACTACAATTAGCAAAACAAGTGGAATGCTAAATGTATTGAGCTGTGATACTACTTTAAAAGAGTTTGATAAATACTTAGTAGTTTGGAGGAGTTTCAAAGATTTCGAGTTTGCAAAGATACTAAATTTAAGTGATGATAAAATCATAATCGATAAGCAAGTTAACATAAACACAGGAGATTTTATCATCCCACTACTTAAATCAACACCTAGGCAAAGTTTAAATTATAGCGTTTTAACAAGTGAAGTGAAAAGCTATGAGCTAGAGTTTATGGAGCTGTTATGATGAAATATTTAAATAAAGACATTTGGTTTAAAGCCCCTTTAATCAAGCCTAAAATCACTCTTAATAACAACTACACATTAGTTGGAAAAAATAGACAAACTAAGTGGAGTATAACGCCAAATGCTAGGATCATAACTCACAACTATTATGTGCATGATTTAAGTGAGTTAAGGGAGTTTGAGAGCTTTTTTGATGATAAAAAAGCAAGGGTTAAAAGTTTTTTCATACCAAGCCACACAAAAGATATTATCTCTTTAAAAGCTCCAAATGGTGTAACTTCATTTAAGGCAATTAGCTCAAACAAACCTTTTTGGATCTATAACCAAGCAAGGCATTTAATCTTTGATAGGAAATTTGCCAGTCAAATTTTAGATATTAAGCAAATCCAAGATTATGAAGAGATAGTTTTAAAAGACCCCCTACCTTTTGAGATAGATAAAAACACTTTGATTGAAGAGCTTATAAATGTTAGATTTAACCGCGATGAGATAGAGTTTATAAAAAGTGGTGCGGTTGGATTTAGAACAAACCTAGACTTTAAGGAGGTATTTTATGAATGAGCTTTACGAGTTTATCTTAGAAAACGAAGTTATTTACTACACATCAGACTTAAATGACATAGTAGTAAATAATCATACTTATAAATCAGCTAGTATCTATATAAAAGAGCTTTCAAAAGATAGTTTAAACGATGATGCGGCAATTGTTTGTGAGGCTTCAATTTATCCTATAAATTTGTTTAAATTTTTTAATCCAAGCGTAAATGTTTATGTGAGGATCTTAAAAGAAAACGGCGCTCAGATTTTTGTTGGGCGGGTAAAGGATTGTGAGTTTAGCTTAAGTGATGGAAAAGCAACTATTCGCCTTGCTACCTTAGGTGGGCTTATGAAAACAAAAATCCCAACTAGAACTTATAGTAGAAACTGCTCATTTGAGTGCTTTGATAAAAATTGTGCGTTAAATAAAGATAAATTTAAACTTACTTTACTAGGAAGTCAGTGTGAGATAGCAAAGGATTTTATGAGTATAAAGTCCCCTTTAATCAAAGCAAAGCCACTTAATTATTTTAGTGGTGGATATGTTGAGTTTAATCGCCAAAGAAGTTATATCACAAAAAGTGAAGGTGAGACGATTTATTTAATGTTTCCTTTGGCAAATTTAAACTCTACAAGTGTGATAAATTGCTACGCTGGGTGTGATAAGCTTTTAAAAACTTGTAAAAGTAAGTTTAATAATGGGGTAAATTTTGGTGGATTTGCGTTTGTGCCAAGTAAAAATCCAATTACAGATGGATATTAAGGAGTAATTATGTTTTATGCGATCATTGCAGCAATCGCTGCAGTAGCCTTAGTTGCAGTATATCTTATGATGCCAACTCCAACTATGGATAATGCCTCATCAGCTGGGCTTGATGATTTTAACTATCCAACAAACTCAAATGGCAGGGTTGTGCCAGAAGTTTTTGGAACATGTCATGTAAGAGGAAATGTTATCTGGTATGGAGATTTAAGAAGTTCTGAAATAAGGAGTTAAAATGGGAAAAGGTAGTGGTAGCTCATCTCAAGTTATAGGCTTTGCCTACTTTTTAGGACTGGCTTATGCCCTATGCACAAAGGTTGATGAGCTTTTGGAGTTTAGACTAAATGGAGATATTGGTGCAAAGCCCAATTTAAAAGGGTGTGGAAGTTTTGCTGCTGTAACTGGTAGAAATGCTCCAACTCATGGAAGTGGTAATTCAAAATCAACTATTCATTTTTACGATGGGACGCAGGACTTCCCTAATGAGTATCTAACAAATCAAACAGGAGAGAGTTTAGCCTATAAAAACACGGCTTATTTCGTATTGAATGGATTTATTGGTGACAATGTAAGAAGTGCACCAAATTACTCGTGCGTTGTAAAAAGAACTTCTTTAACTAATTGGGGTAATAATAATGAGATAAATGATGAGATAAATGGTGATGTTAATCCATCTTCAGCCCTATGGTATATGTTGGTAAATTTAATCGGACTTGATAAAAACGTCCTTGATGAGAGTAGTTTTATAAATGCCAATAAAGCACTAGTTAAAGAAGGTCTTGGCATTAGCTTTGTGATGAGTAAACCTCAAGAAGCTAAAGAGTGGGTGCAAGAGATTTTAAGAACAATTGATGGAGTACTTTGCATAAATCCAAGTAGTGGAAAACTAACTTTAAGATTATTAAGAGATAACTATAAACAAAGTGATCTGCTCCTAATAAATGAAAGCAATGTGGCAAATTTGAAATTTAAAAGAAAGGCCTGGGATGAGACATATTCAAGGGTTACGGTTAAATATACCCAGCGTGGTAGCTTTAGTGAGGCAAGTGTAAGTGCCATAAACTCAGCTACAAGGCAAACTCTTGGCTTTGAAAGAGCTTTTAGTGTTGAGTATATGAGTATAACAAATGCAACTAACGCAAATAAAGTCCTAACCAGACTTATGAGAAAACTTAGCTATCCTTTGGCAAATTTAAGATTTGAGGTAAGCAGTGATGAGTTTAAAAACTTGATGGTTGGAGATGTTTTACTTTTTTCAAATAAAGCTTTAGGTGTAAGTGATATGTCAATAAGAGTGCTAAATATAGGAAGTGATAAAGAAGGAAGCCTTAGCGTGGAGGCTTGTGAGGATGTATTTGCGCTAAAAAACATAACTATTACAAGTGTTCAAGATGATCTTTACAAGCCAATAGATTTAAGCATTGAGGAGCTAGAGCACTTCGGCGCAGTTGAAAGCACCATAGAAATGGGCGATGAGATGGGAGTTTTACCGCTTATGGTTAAACCAAAGGGCTTTATACAAAAGATGAGTGTAAGAGATGGCTTAAGTGGAAAAAGCGTGGATATTAAGCCATGGAGCTTAGGTGTTTTAAGTAAGGATTTTGAAATAAGCGAGGAAATGGGTGATGAGCTAAATTTCGAGATAGATGAGATAACTCCTTTATGGCCTGTAAAAGGAACAAGGGCTGGGTGGCAAAGAATTAAATTTACTTGTTTAATAGATGATGAGTTTATAAATTTTCAATTTAGACAGAGTTTAGGTGGTGGCAAATGGAGAGTTAAAACACTTATGAGAGGACTTAGTGGAACAAAGATATCAAGACATTTAAAAGGAGCTAAAGTTTGGTTTGCACCAGTTGATGCAAATGATCTTATCACCTTGCCACTCATTGCACCAAATACAACACTTTTTTATGAAGTATCAAATTTCGCTGTAAAAAGTGAAGTTAAAAAGCTTAGTTTTTCTCACTCACAAGGTGGTAAATATCCATACCCACCATCAAATTTAAAAGCTTTTAGAGAGGGTGAAAAAGTTATCTTAGAGTGGAAAAACTGCGTTAGACTTCATGGAGCAAACTACCGAAATGCTGATAATTTAATAGCAGGGGTTGATGAGGGGTTAAATGAAAATAAAATCATAATTAAGTGGTTTGAAGACAATAAAGAAAATGTATATGAAACAAAAGGTGAGAGATTTGAGGTAAAAGCAAGCCCAAGGACTACTTTTTATCTGTGGCAAGTAGCATATAAGGGTGGGTTTTTAAGTAAAGAAGTTAGTATAACTATTTAAAAGGAGAAACAATGGCAAGACTTACAAACGGACTTGAAACAATGGAACTTGGAGTTACTAGTTGGCGAATCATCATAAATGATAACTTTAAAAAGCTTTATACAAAAGATGAAGTTGATGCAAATTTAAAGAATTATCAGTTAAAAACTGAGCTAAATGAGACATTAAAGCTTTATGTAAAAGCCCAAAGCTTAAAAGACTACGCCCTTAAAAATGGAAATAAAGAAAATGATTTTTATACTAAGAATTTAAATGTGTTTGGAGAGTTGATACTAGCTAGTACAAGTGATTTAAACGAAACTACTTTGCCTCAAAGTCCAAGTGGCTTTATAAAGCTAAAAGTTGGCGATAAAGTGGTAAAAGTGCCCTATTATAAGGAGTAGTGATGAGCATATTTGAGATAATGCAGCGTTTGGTAGCCTTACTTAATGATATAGATGTAAAAAGCATTAAAATAGGACTTGAAAGAAGTATAAATATAGATGATTTCCCGCTTATAAGAGTAGTGCCAAATGATAATGAACTTGACACATTTGATGGGTGGGCTGAGGATATTTATTTTAGCATTTATTTGGGTGATAGTGTTGATGAGAATTTAGAACTTTGTCTTAAAAAACTTTATGAGTTAGAAGCAAGTATTAAGTTTAGACTGCATAATTACCAATTTAGTGATGGCGGACTAATTAGGTTCATAAAGACTTCTAAGAGTGATGAGTTTAGGCATTATACTTTATTAAGAAGTGATTTTAAGGTAGAGAGTATAAGGTTATTTTAGGGGGAAACCCCCCTTGTAAAACTTATGCAAGTGGCATTTTACCACTATTTAAAACTTATGCTAAAAAAATTACATTTTAAAAGGAAAGTTATGAAAAACTTTAAACTAAAATGTAAAACTTATGCAAAATGTCGTGCCCCATTTGCTTGGGTTGGTGGGAAGTCAAGGTTAGCAAAAGATATAATAGCCCTAATGCCAGAGCATAAAACCTATGCTGAAGTATTTGGTGGTGCTTTGAGCGTATTTTACCAAAAGGCTCCTTCAAAGCTAGAAATTATTAATGATATAAATAGTGATCTTATAAACTTGCACCGAATTATAAAGTCAAGACCCATAAGTCTTCAAATAGAGCTTAACAATATGCTAAGAAGTAGAGAGATTTTTGAGTTAATAAAAAATAAAGCTATAAAGCCAAGAAATAATGTGCAAAAAGCAGCGTTTTACTACTATTTGATAAGCCTTAGCTTTGGAGCTAAGATGGATAACTTTGCGATGAGTAAAAGCTTAAGAAGTCCAAAAAACATCTATAAAAGCTTTGAAATTTATAGTAAGCGTTTAAAAATGGCTGTGATAGAAAACTTAAGTTATGAAAATTTTATAAAAGAGTATGATGGCAAGGAGACTTTATTTTATTTAGATCCACCATATGTTGGAACTGAAAGTTACTACAAAATGCCAAGGACGTTTGATTTAAAAAGCCATGAGAACTTAGCTTTTATTTTAAAAGGTGTAAGGGCTAAATTTATACTTTCATATAATGACTGCCCGGTGGTAAGAAAGCTTTACAAAGACTTTAATATTAAAGAGGTTTCAACTAATTATAGCCTAAATATAAACTCAATAAATAAAAAGGCTAAAGAGCTTATAATAATGAATTACTAAGACTTTAAAGGGTGATTAATCGCCCTTTAATAACCAAGATTTATCTCACCATTTTTTAGATAAAGTGTTTTACCATCTAAATGCCCACTAACATAATAAAAAACGCTTTGAGCACTATTTGAGTTTTTTATATAACCTATTTTATTATCAATTTGAACAGCTGTATCGCTATAAACTTCTTCTTCCATAAAAAGCTCCTTTATAATGCTTATATCGTTTGCTTCTAAGTTTATAAATATCATTTTATCTCCTTTACTTTTATAAAAAGAGTATAACTCTACTATACTGTGCTTTGGCTGTTGTTTATAAAAATAAATTATAAAAAATAATATTTTATTAATTTAATACAAAAATATGCTAAATTTAGCTTATATTTTATAATTAAGGTAGCAAGAAATGACAATGGATCAGATAAATGAAAGATTAAAAGATATATTATCAAATAAATTTAAAGATAAACTCATAAAAGATAAAGACGTGGCTGATGCTTTGGGTATAGATCCAAATAACTACGCGCAACTTAAATTTAGAAACTCAGTGCCATATAAAGAGATAATGGACTTTTTGTTTAAAGAAGGGATTTCAATTAATCTATTTTTTTATGGCAAGGATGCTAGTAATAGCGATAATTTAAAAACATTAAGGATGTTTGATGTGGGGGCTTCTTTAGGAGGTGGGGCAAATAACGATGATGAAAGCTTTGAAAATGTGGTTATAAGTGAGCAAATTTTAGAAAAAAGTAATGTTAAGTTTTTAGGAAAGATTGATATAATCAAAGCCATTGGCGAGAGTATGGAGCCATATATAATGGATGGGGATAGTTGTTTTATAGCAGTGGGAGCCGAGTTTAAAGATGGTGAAATTTATGCCATAAACACACCTGATGGACTTATGATAAAAGAGTGCTACAAGCAAGGTGATGAGTTTATGCTAATATCTTATAATCCTATCTACTTGCCAGTAAGATACAGCATCTATGAGTGTAAGATAGTAGGAATGTTTGTAGGAATTATAAGAGGCAGGGGAAAGTTTAAGATAAATTTAAAAGAAGTTTAGAGCGTTTTTAATACTTAAATATTTAGTTTTTCGCATTAAAATGAGAAAAATGTAGCTCTTAATTTTCTCATTTAAGTAAAAACTTTTTTCTCATTTTTGTGGGGATTTACACATTGGTTATGTATTTTGTCTATGTCAGTATAACAAAGCCATATTTAGAGCAAAAAAAGATGATGAATACATTTTTCAATGATGCTATGCATGAGCTTAAAACCCCACTTGGTGTTGCAAGTATAAATTTAGAAATTTTAGAAACTAGAAATAAACAAACACATCGTATAAAAGCAGCCTTAAAACAGATGAAAATAACTTATGAAGATGTTGAGTTTTTTATAAAAAATGATCGTATAAAATTTCCAAAAAAAGTATTAAATTTTTCTAATTTTTTAGAAAATAGAATTCGTTTTTCAAGTACAATCGCCCATAGCAAAAAAATACAAATAATAAGTGAAATTTCACCAAATTTAAAGGTATTTTTAAGTGAAATTGAAGCAACAAGATTGATTGATAATAACCTATCAAATGCCATAAAATATTCAAACGAGGGTAGCGAAATAAATATTTATTTAAAAAGCGATGATAATTTTGTCATTTTTATAGTTGAAGATTTTGGATGTGGGATAAAAGATGTTGATACTATTTGGCAAAGATACACAAGACAAAACCAATCACAGGGTGGATTTGGATTAGGACTAAATATAGTTATGAAAATTTGCAATAAAAACGATATTTTATATGATGTTAAATCAACCCCTAAAAAAGGATCGATTTTTATTTATAAAATTCCACTCTATGAAGAAAAACTTTTAGATAATATTTAAAAAATATCATTAATTTTTGATTTGGAGTTTTTGTGCATTATGATATATCCAATATGATTATTTTTAAAATCATATAGTTTTTTTGAGTAAAAATAATCATTTTTAAGCTTAATAAAATTTTGATTTTTAAAGTCTATTTTGTCCAAAAAAGGTAAAATATTTAAATTTATATCATTTTTATCAATTATGTTAAAGCCATGAATTTTTATATGTGAGTTTTTAAAACATTC
>NZ_KE340331.1 GCF_000413435.1 Campylobacter ureolyticus ACS-301-V-Sch3b
AACTATGAGTTTTTGTCAGTGAACTATGAGTTTTTGTCAGTGAACTATGAGTTCGAATTTTGTAAGTCATTTATTATGAGAATACTTGACATAACTCATTTTAAAAAGTATAATTTCTAATTATGACTTTTTGTCCGTAGATAAAAATAACATCTATTTTATGGGGATTTTAAAAAATTTAACTATGACTTTTTGTCAGTTAAAATGTATTTTTGTCTTTGAATTATGAGTTTTTGTCCGCGAGAAATAGCTAAAAGGAGATAATGTGGCTAAAAAAATAGATAAAAATGAGATCGTTGAAGTTAGAAATTTATCAGATAGAAAAACCATAACCCAGGCAAATGCTATGATAAATTCTAAATATACTTTAAATTTAAGCGAACAAAGGCTAATTCTTCTTGCCATAGCACAAATTGACAGCGTAAATGATGAAAGTTTTTTTAAATTCAGCTGCACTGTAAGAGAGCTTGAAAAAGAACTAAATATAGATTTAAATGAAAATAGATTAAAAGATTTAGCGGTAAATATATTAAAAAAACCTTTATTGATTAAGGATGGAATAAATTGGATTGCTTGTAATTGGTTTAGTAGTTTTAAATATTATGGGGGAGAAGCTAGAATGGAATTTAAAATTAGCGATGATTTAGTTCCATATTTATTAAAATTAAAAGAGAAATTTACAACTTATTCTTTGGAGGTTGCTATACAATTTCAAGGAAAATATACTACAAGATTTTACGAATTTTGTATGCAAGTTAGAAACCAGGATAAAAAAGAGATTAATTTCGAGCTTGATTTTTTATATGAGCTTTTACAACTTCCAAAAAGTTTAAGAGTTTTTGGAGATTTTAAGAGATATGTTTTAGATCCGAGCATCGATGAAATAAACGAAAAAACTGAAATCAAAGCAAATTATGAAGCAATAAAAACAGGTCGTAAATATACAAATTTGATTTTAAGCTGGGAATGTGCCTAAATTTTTATTATTTTATGATATAATTACATTTATATTATTTTTTGGAGTAAAAATGAATTATTTGCCGTATAGCTCGGGGGGGGGGGGAGCAGAAGCCCACTAAGTTTTGTTTATCAAAATTTAATCTCTATTTTTACACAAAATTTATACTTTCTACATTTTTTAAAAATCAATCTTTTACTTTTTATAAGGAATTTAGCAGATGAACGCTGAATTTCAAGATCGCATAATTGTTAAGATCAAAAGAGAACTTGGAGATGAGATCTTAAATTTTCTTTATGATGATGAAACAATAGAAATTATGCTTAATTCTGATTCGAACCTTTGGGTTGAAAAACTAGGGCAAGATATGCAATGTCATGGTAAATTTTCAGAATCAAAAGCAAAATCTATAATTGGATCAGTTGCTTCTTTTTTAGATACAACCGTAAATGTAGATAATCCAATACTTGAATGCGAACTCCCAGTTGATGGCTCACGCTTTGAAGCACTAATTCCGCCAGTTGTGGCAACTCCAACTTTTACCATACGAAAAAAAGCAATCAAAATTTTTACCTTAGATGATTATATTAAATCAGAAATTTTAACACCAAAACAAAAACAAATAATTGAAAAAGCAATTTTAGAAAGAGAAAATATTTTGATCGTTGGTGGAACAGGAAGTGGAAAAACAACTTTTGCAAATGCAATAATTGCAGGTATTGCAAGACTTACACCAGAACACAGAATTATAATCATAGAAGATACAGCAGAATTACAATGTGCTTCAAAAAACAAAGTTGTATTAAGAACTAGTGATAAAGCTGATATGCTAAGACTTTTAAAAGCAACAATGCGTTTAAGACCTGATAGGATAATTGTTGGAGAAACTAGGGGAAAAGAAGCTTTGGATCTATTAAAAGCTTGGAATACAGGTCATCCAGGTGGAATTGCAACAGTTCATGCAAATTCTGCTTATGGAGGACTTACACGACTAGAACAATTAATTAGCGAAGTATCAACTACAAATATGAGCGAACTCATCGCAGAAGCTGTAAATTTAGTTGTTTTTATCAAAAAAACAAACAACGGAAGAAAAATAAAAGAAATTATAAAAATTTCAGGTTTTAACAATGAAAATAAAAAATACATTTTTAATCAAATTTAATTTAAGGAGAAAATTATGTTGAAAAGATATTTAATGCTTTTCTTTATTTTTGGTGCTGTGTTTGCATTTGCTTCAACAACAGGTGGAGGATTACCTTGGGAAAGCCCACTTCAAACCATTAAAGCAAGTATTACAGGTCCTGTTGCTTTTATTATTTCTTTATTGGCAATAGTCGCAGCTGGTGTTGGACTTGTATTTGGTGGAGAATTTTCAGGTTTTGTTAAAACTCTTATATACGTAGTTTTGGTTGTTGCTTTAATTGTTGGTGCTGTAAATATTATGAATATGTTTGGGGCTTCTGGGGCTTTAATATGAGCGAACAACTACAAAGAGCTGATATATATTCGGCTCTAAATAAGCCAAATTTGATTTTTGGTGCCGATAGAGAGTTGATACTTGTAACAGGTGTAATCAGCTTTGCATTAATTTTTACAGGTCTTACGTTTATAACTACTATTCTTGGTTTATTTTTGCTTTTCTTTTGTGGTTTTTTTCTTAGACTTATGGCAAAAAGCGATCCACTAATGAGATTTATATTTATGAGACAATTAAAATATAAAAACTTTTATGTAGCGAGATCAACTCCATTTATAAAGGCTTAATATGTTACCACTTAAAGAATTTAGATCAAGTAATTTAGCCTTCCCCGACATATTAAATTATGCTAGTTTTATTGATGATGGAGTGCTTTTAAACAAAGATGGAAGTCTTACAGCAGGATTTTATTATAGAGCTGGGGATATTTCATCTATGACATTTACCGATAGAAATTCTTTAAGTTCAAAAATTAACACAATTCTTACAAGGCTTGGAGACGGTTGGGCTGTTCATATAGATTGTTCAAGACTTAAAGTTGAAAATTATATCGATGGAAAAACACATTTTTCAAACGAAATAGCTCAAATTTTAGAAAACGAAAGAAAGCAGTATTTTAAAAATGTAGAGCATTTCGAAAATATTTTTACAATAATTTTTACATATTTACCGCCAAATAAAAATATATCAAAAATTACAGATATGATGATAATCGATGAAGGAGTTACCAAAAATCAAAGTCAAAAAATATTAGAATATTTTAAAAATTCAATCGAAGATTTAGAAAGAAGTTTAAGTAATTTTATAAAAATTGAAAAGATGAAACAAAGAGTGGCAATTGATGAATACAATAATGAGTATATTTTAGATGATATGCTTGAATATATTAATTTTTGTATTTGTGGCAATAGACAAAGAGTTATACTTCCAAAAATTCCTATGTATCTTGATTGTCTTCTTGGTGCAAAAGAATTTATTACAGGAATGAGACCAAAAATCAACGACAAATATATTGGAATTGTTGCAATTGATGGTTTTCCAAGTGATAGCTATCCAAATATCTTAAATTTACTTACAGAACTTGGTTTTAATTATAGATTTAACACTAGATTTATATTCCTTGATAGCCAAACTGCTTTAAAATCATTAAATAAATACCGCAAAAAATGGCAGCAAAAAACAAGGGGTTGGCTAGACCAGCTTTTAGATAGACCATCTACAAGAATTGACGAACACGCTGTTTTAATGGTAAAAGAACTAGATAGTGCAATTACTGAAATAAATAGTGGGCTTTTAGCTTATGGATATTACTCTGCAAATATTTTAATTTTTGATGAAAATATCGATAAATTAGAAGAAAATTTAAAAGAAGTAAAATCAGCCCTAGAAAAACTTGGTTTTATGGCAAGAGTTGAAACGATTAATGCAGTTGAAGCTTATCTTGGTTCGCTTCCAGGGTTTGTTTATCCAAATTTAAGAAGACCTGTAATAAATACTTTAAATTTGGCTCATCTTATTCCTCTTGCTTCAATTTGGGCGGGAGAAAAATATAATCCAAGTGATAAATTTCCGCCAAATTCTCCGCCGTTAATGCAAGTTATTACTTATGGAGCAACGCCTTTTAGATTAAATTTGCATGTTGGAGATATAGGGCATACTGTCATATTTGGACCAACAGGAGCTGGAAAATCTGTTTTACTTGCTAATATTCTTTTGGCGTTTCAAAAGTATCAAAATTCTAAAATATTTGCATTTGATAAAGGAATGAGTCTTTTTGCACCATCTATTGCAACTGGTGGAACTCATTATGATATAGCAGGAGAAGGCTCAAAACTTGCTTTTGCACCACTTAGTAATATAAAAACACCTTCTCAAATTGCTTGGGCTGAAAATTGGATAGAAACTTGCCTTAAACTTCAAAATGTAGAAATTACACCAAAATACAAAAAAACTATACACGAAGCAATGTTATCTCACATAAATACAAATTCAAAATCATTAACTGAATTTATATCAAATTTACAAGATCAAACTTTAAGAGATGCATTAAATCATTACGCAATAAGTGGTCCAGCTGGATTTTTACTTGACGCTGAAAAAGATAATTTAAATTTAGCCAACATAACTGTTTTTGAAATAGAAAATTTAATGAATTTAGGCGAAGAAAACATAATTCCAACTTTGCTTTATATATTCTATCGAATAGAACAAAATTTAGATGGAAATCCAACAATACTAATAATTGATGAAGCTTGGATTGCTTTGGGTCATCCTGTATTTAAAAATAAAATTGTTGAATGGCTTAAAGTTTTGAGAAAAGCAAATTGTGCTGTTATTATGGCGACACAAAGTTTAAGCGATAGTGCAAAGAGTGGAATTTTAGATGTATTGCAAGAATCTTGCCCTACGAAAATATTTTTACCTAACAATGAAGCTTTTAACAAAGGAAGTGAAAACACACTTGGTCCTTATGATTTTTATAAAATTTTTGGGCTTAATGATGTCCAAATAAGCATTATTTCAGACGCAATACCAAAAAGAGAATACTATTTTGTATCACCGCTTGGCACTAGACTTTTTAATTTAGGACTTGGAAGAGTAAATTTATCTTTAAGTGCAATAAGCGATAAAAATAGCATTCGAAAAATAAAAAATCTTTTTAATAAATTTGGTAATGACTGGGTATATGAATGGTTTAAAGAAGAAAACATTGATATATCAAATTTAAAGGAGAATTGATATGAGTAAAAAATACATTTTATTCTTTGGTGTTTTAGCAACAATTTTTAGTATAAACATAAATGCTAGTGAGCTTACAGGAGATACTAAACTTGCTTGTGAAGCTCTTTTATGTTTATCAAGTGGCACAAGACCAAGTGAATGCAGTCCGTCGTTAAACAGATATTTTTCCATTAAAGAGAAAAAATGGAAAGACACAATAAAAGCTAGGGCTGATTTTTTAAAGCTTTGCCCTGTTGATGGTGCAGATATAAAAGATCCAATTTTTGCAGATCTAAGAGATAATGTTTTACCAAATTCAGACCCTAGAAAATGCACTGCTAGTTACTTTAATTCCCACCCTGAAACAAAATGTGTAAGAGAAAGTTGCGGGGAAAGAAGATGTCGTTGTGTAGAGTATAAATACAGACCAAAAACTTCAATTCCAAGTGAGTGTCAAAGATTGATTACTCATCAATACACAAACATAAGACCAAAAAATATCTGCCAAAACACAAAATGGTATAGCGATGATGAATGGTATAGCGGTTATACCCAAATAGAAATTTCAAAAGAAGAATATTTAAAACTAAAAGATAGCGAAATTGAAGTTAGTTTTTCTAATCCATATATCAAAAGAAGAAGGGCAAATTTAAATAGTCCATTAAATAAATTTTATAAAAAAGCACCAATACAAAAAGATTGCTGGATAAATGAATAAAGGATTTAAAATGAATATTCTTATTTCAAAAAATAAAAAACAAGCTATAAAAAAATTATCTATTGCTGTTTTAACTTCTATGTTTTTAACTACAAATTCATTAAATGCAAGTGGTATTCCAACAGTTGATGTTGCTGCGATAGCACAAGCTGTTATGAATTACGCTCAAATGATGAAAGATTACACAATGCAAATTCAACAATACGAACAAATGTATTCGCAGCTTCAACAACAAATGAGAATGGTTCAAATGCAAGTTCAAAATTTGCAGAGCTTAAAAAACTATGATTGGAAAGATTTAGGAACTATCCTTTATCAAACAAGAAATGTAATGTCTAAGGTTCAAGGAATTTCATATGATCTTGGAAATGTTTCTAGGGTATTTGAAGAAACTTACAAAAATGCTAATGAATACAAAGATATTTTCAAAAACTCACCAAATGAAAAAAGCAGAAATGAAGCTTATTCAAAACAATATGATGAAATTTTAGCCAAAAATCAAAATACTTTTAAAGGAACATTGCAAAAATTAGAGCTTATGGAAAGTGATTTTGACAATGAAACAAAAATCATAGCAAAATTAAAACAAAGATCACAAAATTCAAAAGGAGCTTTGGAAGTAGCACAAGCTGGAAATGATTTAATAGCTTATCAAATCGATGAAACAAGAAAGCTAAGAAAAGTAATGATGGATCAAAGCAATATGATGACAAATTATATGGCTTCTCAAAATAATAAAGAAATGATGAATAAAGCAGCTTCGGAAAAGCTCCGTGCAGGTAAAAATGACTGGGAAGATAAGAGCAAACCAAACATTTATAAAAAATTCTAATAAGGAATATTTATGTATAATACACAAATTTATTTAAAGGATATGAAAAATGAAAAATATATTTTTCGCTTTTACTTTGTTATTTTTAGTTGGTTGCGAGAAAGAAGCAAAAACAAAAGCTTATTATACAGAGCATTTAGACGAAGCAAAAATAAAAGTCCAAGAGTGCAAAAAAGTGGAGAAATTAAATGAAACACAGCGTCTTGAATGCCAAAATGCTAATTCCGCTATTCTTAGCTCAGGTAAAAATGACTGGGAAGATAAGAGCAGACCAGACATTTATAAAAATTTCTAATTCAAAAACAAGCAGTATATTTAGAGTAATAGTATTGCTTGTTTTATTTACTACTTTTTCTTTTGGTGCGGAAAATTCTGACGATATTTTTTACTTTTTACAAATTGGGTTAAAGTCTTGGGTTCCAACGATAAAAACTGCTTGTTTATGGGTTTTTTGGGTGCTTGTAGTTATAGATATAACTTGGACTTTTGGAAAAATGGCATTAAGTGGATTTGAAATTGGAGAATTCCTTGTAACACTTATTAAAAAAATAATAACAATAGGTATTTTTTTATTTTTATTCAATATAGATAATTGGCTTAAATACATATTTAATAGTTTTATAGAACTATCTGAAAATGTTAATGCTGGCTCGGTGTCAGTAACGCCAAATAATATAATATCTACCTCTTTAAAAATTGTAGGCATAATTTTTGATAAGGTAAGTTTATGGTCGCCTGGTGAAAGTTTTTTATTAGTAATGACTGGACTAGTTATTTTAATTGCTTTTTTACTAATGGCAATAGACTTATTAGTTGCATACATAAAATTTTTTGTAATGCAAATTGTTACATTTTTTGCACTTGCTCTTGGAGGACTTGAACACTTTAAGCAAATCGGGCTTAATCCCATATTGACAGCCATTAAAATAGGAATAGAAGTCTTTATGTTACAAGCACTAATGAGTTTAACATTTAAAACCATACTTGATATAAGTAAAGAATTAGAAAAAGATGTTAATACCACTTTAATTTTACAAATTCTAGCAATATCTTTAATCTTATGTATGATAACAAAAATTATACCAGGAATTATAGAAGCAGTATTTAATGGTGCAATTGGAGATTCAGCAGGTGGTGCAGCAGGTTTTAGAGCAGTTGCTACAATGGCAGGAGCAGCAGCAGCCACAGCAGCTGTTGGTATCGCAACTGGTTCTGTTGGAGCTACAAGAGCTATGAAAGCAGCTAGTGATGCCCATTTTCAAAACACTCCATATCAAGCACCAAAAAATACACTTGATGCAATCAAACAAACTGGAAAGCATACAATGGGTATAGCTTCGGTTCTAGCAGGTGCTACAAAAGAAAGCTTAAAAGGTAGTTTTTCAAATTTATCAGATAAAGCTACATCAAAAGGCAGAATGAATGATATAGCAAACAGAATTAGAGAAAAAATGTCTCCAATAGATGAAACTAAAAATGTAAGCAGCGGAACAATTTCAGGTGCAAATAAAAATGAAACTTATCACTCTGGTATAAATTCTTAAATAAGGTAAAAAATGAGTAAAAAAATAGATGAAACAAATCCATATTTAGACGCAAAAAGAGAGTGGCTTGAAAGATATGGAAATTATATATCTCAAAAAAGAAATTGGCAAATAATCGCAGTTCTTAGTGCGATTATCTCTTTAATTTGTGTTATTTTTCTTGGATACTCTACTACGCAAAACAAACTAATCCCATATGTGATAGAAGTTGATAAACTAGGAAATACTTCAAAAGTTGGAATAGTCCAAAATATAGATTTAAAAAATCCCAATGTTATAAAATATAGTCTTAATACTTTTATTTATTCTTGGCGTTCTGTGTGGGGCGATGTAGAAATTCAAAGAAAATTTATATTTGATGCATATGCCTACCTTGAACCAAATTCAAAAGCATTTAATTTTATAAATGAAGAATACAGAGAGAAAAATCCATTTAAGCAAGTAAGTAAAGAAAATGTCAGAGTAAAAGTTAAAAGTATTGTTCCACAAAACGCTGATACTTGGCAAGTTGAGTGGGAAGAAGAAACTAGAAATTTAAAAGAAGAGATTATTTCACAAATAACTTATAGGGGATTTTTCCAAGTTAAACAGATTGTGCCAACAACAGAAGAGCAAATTTTAAAAAATCCTTTGGGAATTTTTATATTTGATCTAAATTATGCAAAAATTTTATAAGGAATTTATATGAAAAAAATACTAGTTTTAAGCTTTTGTGCTATGGCTCTTTTATATTCTAATGGCTTTGATGAAAGAGATTATATAAATTTAACACCGAAAGAAAAGAAAGATTTAGAAATAGCTCAAAAATGGATAGACAAAAAAACAACTACAATAAAAGGCGAAAATGGAGAGATTATTTTTCTTTTTGGTGATGCAATGCCAAGTATAATCACAGCTCCACTTAGACTTACAGATATAGTTTTAGAACCAGGTGAAATAATAAAAGATGTCCAAATTGGAGATAGCATTAGGTGGGTTATATCTTTAAGCACAAGCGGAGAAGAACCACTTATAACTTCTCATGTAATTATAAAACCTGTTGATAGCGGACTTCAAACTACACTAAATATTATGACAAATAAAAGAGTTTATAGGCTAAATTTAATTTCAGAAGAGAAAAAATTTATGCCAGGTGTTGCATTTCACTATCCAAATAACATAACAAACACTTTATCAAATTATAAAAAAGAGCTTCAAGCAAAATCAAATTCAAAGAATTTTTATAAAATCAAAGATGATAAAATTCCTACAAATATTGAAAATTTAGATTTTGGCTACACCATAACAGGAAATGGGGAATTTAAACCGCTTAGAGTATATAACGATGGAATCAAAACTTACATACAAATGGCTAAAAATTTGAAATTTTATGAAGCTCCTGCTTTGATGATATTAGATTCAAAAAACAAAGAAGAAGTAGTAAATTACAGAGTTAAGCAAGATATGTATATTGTTGATAGATTGTTTAATAAAGCAATTTTACTTTCTGGTGTTGGTAAAAATCAACAAAAAATTATCATAACCAAAAAATCAAACAAAGCAAACCAAGAAATTATAGACAATGTTTTATATGACTTATCACTTGCAAAGGATAAAAAATGAAGCGTATTATTTTTATTTCTTTGATGGCTTTATGCTTTACAGGTTGTGCTAAATTTAACCCACAATACTTTAACTCAACTATTGAGCGTCAAACTCAAAGTATAAATTTTAACATTTTAGCTGATGATATGGTTGATTTTATATCGATTAATTTTTTAGCAAATACCACAACTTTTTATATTCATACAGATGATTTAGATAAAAATTTTTATGATTATTTAACAAATAAACTTAGAAATAAAGGTTATGCAATTAGCGATAATAGCAGCATTAAAGGGCTAACTTTTTTAAGTTATAATATTTTTGAACAAGATAATAAAATTTATTTGAGCTATAACCTAGATGAGAAAAAAGTTAGCAGAGCTTATGAAATAATTGATAATAAACCAGTTCCAATAGGTAACATTACAACTTTCAATTTTAACAATTAAGGATAAAATATGGGAATTTTAGACGCCGATAGCTCACCAACAAAACTATCAAATAATAAAAGATTATCGAAATTTCCAATTATTATAATTTTTGTTATTATTGTTTTGGTGTTACTTGCTATTATTTACGCTGCACTATCAAAATCTCAACAATTAAAAACACACCAAGAAACAACTAAAACCGAGCAACAATCCCAAACCCAAAACAAAGATGTAAAAGCCTATGTCAATTCATTAGAAGAATCAGGCAAAGAAACAACAAAACAAGTTCCAATCTTAGCAACAAAAGATGATTTTCAAGCAGATAAAAATTCTACAAATATCGAAGTAAAATCAGATAATCCACTAGGAAAGCCTGTAAATTTAATGGAAGAAACAAATCAATTAAGCGAATTTGAACTTAGAGAGCTAGAATTAAAAAACGAAATGAGACTAAAAGCATTAACAAGTATTTCAAAACTCGATGTAAGAAATGAAGAAACAAACAACAAAAATACCGCAGATAACTATCCAAATTTAGACGCAGTAACAAATCTACAAAATCAAAGTTTTGGAGAAATTTCAGAACAAGATAGAGATAAAAAAGCAGAAATTTTTCTTTCAAAGAAAAAAGATAGCGGATATTTAGCTCAAATTAAACAAAAGCCTTTTAGCGAATTTGAATTAAAAGCAGGTTGGATTATTCCAGCAGTTTTAATCACAGGAATAAACTCGGATCTTCCAGGTGAAATTTTAGCTCAAATTTCACAAAATATTTATGATACCGCAAGTGGAAAACATCTTTTAATTCCACAAGGAAGCAAGGTCGTAGGCAGCTATTCAAGTAATATAGTTTATGGACAAAAAAGAATTCTAGTTGCTTGGAATAAAGTTATTTTTCCAAGTGGAGATACTTTAAATTTATCAAATATGCAAGGAACAAGCACAGATGGTTATTCAGGCTTTAAAGATAAAGTAAATAATCACTATTTTAGAATTTTTGGTTCAGCTTTACTTTTATCATCAATTACAGCTGGAATTTCTTTGGCAGATAAATCAGACGGACACCAAACAGAAACAGCCTCTGATAAAGCTATGTCAGCAGCTATAAATCAAATCGGACAAGTTGCAAGTGAGATGATAAGAAAAAATATGAATATCGCTCCAACACTTGAAATAAGACCTGGATATAAATTTAATATTTTTGTTACAAAAGATATTATTTTAGAACCCTTGGAGACATTATATGAGTGATTTAGAAATTTTTAAAATAAGTATAACTCTTATGGAAGCCTTAAATGGGGATAGGGAAGCTATTGCAGATTTATCAGGCTTTGTAAAAAATCACCCTGAAATGTTTAAAAATAATGAAGAAGTTGCAAAAACAATATCAGAAGTTTTATTAGAACATAATCTAGTTTCAAAAAACCATAGGACAAAAGCCGAAAATGATCTGTTTGTTGCCAAACGAAATCTAAGCTTTGAAGATAAAATGGGCGATGTTGGAATTAGAAATGAAGAAGGAACAAATAGAATTTACCATGTTTTAAAAAGAAACCCAAATGAATTTAACAGATTATTAAGAAGAGCTGAAAGATTACAGCTGCTGGTGGAGACGTCTAAAACCCACACTTCGAGACCTGCCGAACAAGACGCTGATATAAATATATCTGGCGATAAAACGCATTCAGCAACTGTAACAAAATCTAAAATAGCAGCAGGTGGTAGGGACGCCCACACCCCCTACACTCAAGCCCAAAGTCTTGACGGGCGACTGGTTCAAAAGAACATTTCACCTGCTACCGACACGAATATTATACCACAATCACTTTTAAATAACCTAAAAGAGTGTGAAAACATAAATCAATTTGCAAGAGATTTAACTTTAATCATCAAGCAAAATCCAAATCAAGATGTTAAATTTTATGATGATTTAGTAAAAGACGCAAAATTAAAAGTCGATTTAACTAAAATAAATGAAGAAAAATTTACTAACGCCATAAATAGTTTAAAAGAAAACAAAACGGCTTTAATGGAAGCATTAATTAAAACAAATTTAAAATCTATCGGCTCAAATTTAAAGCTAGATAATAGCAAGGGATTAAATAATGTTTGATTTGGCTATTATTGAAAATTGTAAAAATCCAAATGTTGATACAGCCATAATTAGACAAATCATCGAAGTTGAAAGCACCAAAAATCAATTTGCAATTAATGTTAATAAAATTGGTAGTTTTGCACCAAAAACAAAAGATGAAGCTATAAATTTGGCTAAAAAATATATCTCAAATGGATATAGTGTCGATATTGGTTTAATGCAATTTAATTCTAAAAATTTAAACTCTACGCTTTTTTCACATTATAGCGTCGATGATTTATTAGATGCTTGTAAAAACATAAAAGCAGGAAGTGATCTTTTTTATTTAGCGTATGAAAGCACAAATCCAAATTTAAACAAATTTCAAAGAATTACAAGAGCTTTAAGCATTTATAATACAGGTGATGAAAAATCAGGTTTTAATAATGGATATGTAAAAAAATACGCACTATTTTATGATTTGCAAATTTATGAAAACGCTAAAAAATCAAATACAAAACTGACTTTAAATTTTAATAAATACTTACTAAAAAATGATAAATATTTTAAAATACAAGGAGAAAATTATGATTAACACCATAACAATTGCTGGAAGAGTTGTAGCTGATCCAATGATAAATTTTACTAAAAGTGGAATGGCAGTTTTAAATTTCACTATCGCAAACAATAGAAAATATAAAAGCGTAGAACAAACCACATTTATTGATGTAACTCTTTTTGGTGCTTACGCACAATCCTTAGAAAACCACATAAAAAAAGGAATTGCCATTGATGTAGTTGGAGAACTCATCCAAGAAAGATGGGAAAACGATGGAAAAAACTACTACAAATATAAAATAAACGCCAAAGAGATAGATTTTAGAATTCCAAAAAGTATTACAAAAGAACCTTATGAAAATTTAGAAGGAGAATTTTATGAAGATTTTCAATGAATTAGATTTAACACCAGGATATGGATATGAAATAGAACCTGAATTAGCAGAAGAATTAGGAGCATTTGAAGAAGATGCTATTTTAAAAGATGATATAAAAGAAGCGATAGAAGATGAATCATGAAAAATCAAGATTTTATAAAGCAAACAGCAGATAAAATAATAAAAAGTCTTAAAAATGGCACAGCTCCATGGATAAAACCTTGGAAAGCAGATGAATTAAACAACACTCTACCATATAATCCAACCACCAATAAAAGCTATAATGGCATAAATAGTATAAATTTAATGTTGGCTGGATATGATGATCCAAGATGGCTTACATATAAACAAGCACAAAGCATAAACGCACAAGTAAGAAAAGGAGAAAAATCAACTCTTATTCAATATTGGCAATTTAGTGAATTTGTTGATAAAATCGATGAAAATGGAAACAAAGTAGTAGATAAAAACGGCGAAATTCAAAAGATCGAAGTAAAGTTAGAAAGACCAAGGGTATTTTTTGCAAATGTTTTTAACGCTGGTCAAATTGATAATATGCCAAAACTTGAAAACAAAGCTACAATTAGCGAATTTAAAGCCAATGAAAACGCCCAAAAGCTATTAAATAATTCAAAAGCCACAATAAAACACACAGGAAACAAAGCCTATTATTCGCCACAAAAAGATGAAATTGTATTACCTCCAAAGGAAAGCTTTATAAACGAGGGAGCTTATTATGCTACTGCAATCCACGAATTAGGTCATTGGAGCGGACACGAAAGCAGATTAAACAGAGATTTAAACAATCCTTTTGGATCGGTTGGATATGCCAAAGAAGAATTAAGAGCTGAAATTGCTTCTTTTTTATTTAATTCAAAATTGGGACTTGATTACAATCCAAATCAACATATAAGTTACATCGATAGCTGGGTTAAAATTTTAGAAGAAAAACCAACTGAAATTTTTAAAGCTTCATCAGACGCAACAAAAATAGTAAATTTTTTAGAAAATTTAGGTATCGAACAAAAACAAAATATAGAACAAAATAAAAATTTAGATAATATAACACAAAAAAAGGACACATTTATGGCTACTAAAAAAACATATTTATATGTTCCTTTTGATGAAAAAGACAGGGCTAAAAATGCTGGTGCAAAATGGGACAGAGAATCTAAAATGTGGTATGCTCCAAAAGGAACAAATTTAAACAAACTTAGCACCTGGTTAAATCCACAAGAACAAAAAACAACAGATGTTTTTAATGAGTTTAAAAATGCACTAAATGAAGCTGGTTTAATCATTGAAAACGAGCCTATAATGGATGGAAAACTTCACAGAGTAAAAACGATTGGCGATAAAGGAAGAGAGTTAAGCGGTGCATATGTAGGCTTTTTAAATGGTCATCCAGCAGGTTTTATTCAAAATTTCAAAACAGGCTTTAAGGAAAATTGGAAAAGTAGCTTTTCAAATTTAACAAATAAAAACCAAGAAATAGAGATAAAAAACATACAAGAAAATAATAATGCTTTAAAAGCTCAAAGAGAAAAAGAATTAAATGAGGCTTATGAAAAAACAGCTTTAAAGCTTGAAGAAGAATATAATAATGCAAAGTGGGCTAATCAAAATCACCCATATTTTAAAGCAAAAGGACTTACTAAAAACTACTATCTAAAACAAGATAAACACGGAAATATTTTAATTCCTTTAAAAGATATTAACGGCAAACACTGGGCTAGTCAAAGAATTTTTCAAAATGGAGATAAAGTAATAGGAGCTTTAAGATCAACAGAAGAAAAGCAACAAAACATTACTTATCCAGCCAAAAAGCAAGGTAACTTTTTTCTTCTTGGTGCTAAAAATTTAAATAGCGTTAAAGAAGTTTTTGTTTGTGAGGGTTTTGCAACAGCAGCAAGTGTTTATGAAGCAACTAAGAATCCAACTATAATGGGCGTTGATGCTGGAAATTTAAAAATTGTGATAAAAAATGTAAAAGAGAAATTTCCAAAAATGAAAATTACAATAGCAGCTGATAATGACATAAAAAAAGAGCTAAATAATGCAGTAAATGTTGGTAAAAAAACAGCTTTTGATATACAACAAAAAAATGACAATATTAAGGTTGTATTGCCAAATTTCACAAATGAAGAAGTAAATAAAGGACTAAGCGATTTTAATGATTTAATGCAAAGTAGAGGACTTGAAGAGGTAAAAAAGCAGATTAAAGAACAATTAGTAAAACAACTAAGAACAGAAAAAGCACTAAACCAATCAAAATCTATAAAAAGAGAAATTTCAGCAAAAAAAGATATTGCTATATCTTTGTAAGGCAAAACTATGAAAAAAGAGACAAATCAAGCATTAGCTTATGTGTATGGAATTTTAACTATTTTTATAGTGTTACTAATTATAAGCTCAATTTCAACTCAATATATTGCAAAATCATTTAACTACTCTCCAAATTTAGGCGAAACTTGGATTTATGGCTTATATAATCCTTTAAGTTTTATCTTTTGGAGTAAAGATTATTACTCTTTTTATCCGGCTTTTTTCAATCAATTTTTTGTATTTTTAAGTGCTGGGATAGCATTTAGCTTCATTATGTTTATTATAGTTAGGCTATTTTTTATAAGAAAAGCAAAAGCTATAAAAGATCTGCACGGATCAGCAAGATGGGCGAATTTAAAAGATATTGAAGAAATGGGAATATTAAACAACGATGATGGTGTTTATATTGGTGGATTTTTACATAAAAAAACAACTTATTATCTAAAACACAACGGACCTGAACATATCATCGCTTTTGCACCTACAAGAAGCGGAAAAGGCGTTGGGCTAGTATTACCAACTTTATTATCTTGGAAGCATTCAGCACTTATAATAGATATTAAGGGCGAACTTTGGAATTTAACTGCTGGTTGGAGAAAAAAGTATGCAAATAATAAAGTTTTAAAATTTGATCCAACTTGCACCGATGGAAGTGCGGTTAAATTTAACATTTTAGAAGAAATTAAAATTGACACAATTCACGAGATAAAAGATACCCAAAATATCGCAATCAATCTTATATTTAAAGGAGAAAGTCCATCAAATAACATACAATCAAATACAAGTTATTTTAAAAATGAAGCTGTTTCATTTTTATCTGCGATAACTTTATTTATGTTACACCAAGCAAAAACACAATCTAAAAACACCCCTAGTTTATATGATTTGTATAAATTTATAAACGACCCTGATTTTTCAATTGATGAGCGTTTAGCTGAAATGTTGGATTGTGATTTAGAGATCGAAGAAACTTCAAAAGATATGATAAAAAGTATAGCAAAATCAATGTCAAATAAAGCTCCACAAGAATTAAGCGGCGTTATAGGCTCAACAAACGAAGCTTTAAATTTATATATTGATCCAATCATTGCAAAAAACATATCAAAGAGTGAATTTAAAATAAGAGATTTAATGAATTATGATTTGCCAGTTAGTCTTTATATAACCATTCCACCAAGCAATATGGATAGATTAAAACCACTTAATAATCTTTTAATAAATCAAATTTTAAGAACTCTTACTGATGAATCACTAAAATTTGAAGATGGTAAAGGAGTTGAAAACTATAAACATAGACTTTTATTTATGGGTGATGAGATAGTTTCTCTTGGAAAATTAGGTTCTGTTGAAAATAATATCGCCTATGCAGCTGGTTATGGAATAAAATATTATTTCATTATCCAAGATATTTCACAACTCCATAATCTTTATGGTAAAGATGAAAGTATTATATCAAATTGCCATGTAAGAATTGCATATGCTCCAAATAAAATAGAAACGGCAAAAGTTTTATCTGAAATGAGTGGAAAAGCAACTGTTATTAAAAAAGCAATTACAAGCTCAGGTAAAAGAATGTCTGTGATTTTAGATAATGTAAGTGAAACTATCCAGGAAACACAACGCCCTATAATTACAGATGATGAATGTATGAGAATAAAAGCAGCAAAAAAAGATAAAAAAACAGGACTTATTACAGAAGCGGGGGATATGCTTATTTTTATAGCTGGATCTTTACCAATTTATGGAAAACAAATACTTTTTTTCAAAGATGAAACTTTTTTACAAAGATCAAAAATTAACCTAGATAATAAATTAAGCGACATCATAAAATAAAAGGAAAAATTATGAATTTACACTTTGTATTAAACGCAAAAGGTGGCATTGGAAAAAGTTTTATAAGCTCACTACTTTGTCAATATCTACTTTTTAAAAATGAAAGTATCTTAGCCATAGATACAGACCCAAACAATACAACTTTATACAATATAAAAGCACTAAAAGCTAAATTTTTACAGCTTATTTCAGAAGATGGAAATTTTAATGTTAGAGAATTTGATAAAATTATAGAAATTGCTTTTGATAAAAAGCATGATGATATTATAATCGATAGTGGTGCAACTACTTTTATACCATTAGTTAGCTATTTAAAAGAAAATGAAATCATAAATTTACTAAAAGATAATGAAATAAATGTTTATATGCATGTTCCAATTGTTGGCGGACAAGCAAGAGATGACACAATTTTAGGATTAACCCAACTTATACAAGCATTTGATAACTCTTTTGTGGTGTGGATTAATGAATATCACGGAAAACTACTTAAAGATAATAAAGAATTTGAAGAGTTTGAAGAATATCAAAAAATAAAAGAAAAAATAGTGGCAGTTATTTATTTAAATTTACTTAGTAAAGATACATTTGGTAAGGATTTAAACGATATGACAAGCTCAAATTTAACATTTGATGAAGTTATGAAAAATAAAGATTTTTCACTAATGAGCAAACAAAGACTTAAAATATTTAGAGATAAGGCTTTTAAACAATTAGAAATATTTTTATAATATTGTAAAGATATGATTTAAATATCATATAATTATCTTTAAAATATTTATATAATATTAAATATAAATATTGTATAATTAGATAAATTTAAAAATAAGGAGATAAAATGACTTACCCAGAAGTTAATAGTTTAGAAGAAAGTTTGGCGATACTAAAAAAATATAAAAATGAGCTTAGTAAAGATGATTATGATAATATAAAATCAGTTATAGGCTCTCACGCAATAGAAAATGAGTATTTAAATGAAATAGATATAGAAATGCTTGTAGATAAGGCAATAAATAATAGAACAACCGAAGAATCAATAAACAGACTAAAAAATAAAGGCTTATTGTGAATGATATCTTTGAAGAGCTAATTACAAACAATAAATTAGGAATTAAAAATTATGATAAATTTGAAAAAACAAGTAGAAAATATACTGCCAATAGAATATTTGAAATTCAAAAAAATCCCATTAAGGGAAATTTTGATTATCAGCACTTAAAAGATATCCATAAATTTATTTTCCAAGATGTTTTTGAATGGGCTGGAAAAGATAGAGCTGAGCTTAGACTATTTGATACTTTTGCTAAACGATCACCATTTAATCCAAATTATATACAAAATTTCGTTCCAGGTAAAGAACTTAAAAAATATTCAAAAATAATTTTTGATGAGTTAAAAGAACAAAACTATCTAAAAAATAGCAAAGATTTAAATTCTTTTGCAAAAGGTATGGCAAATTTTTTAATGGAGTTAAACGCACTTCATCCATTCCGTGAAGGAAATGGTAGGACGCAGCGGATATTTTGCAATGAATTAGCTAAAAATGCAGGATATAAAATGGATTTAAATTTAATTTCAAATGAAAAAATGCTAATTGCAAGTGTTGAAGCTTCTCAAATAAAACCTGCAAAACTCGAAGCACTTATAAAAGCAAATTTAAAGAGCTTTAAACAAAATTTAGCCAAAGAACAAGGAATATTTTTTTAATGTCTAAAACATATGATTTAAACATTTTAAAGATATTTTTTAGATATTCTAATAATATTAAATACTTTTTTATAATCTTAATTTCATTTATTCTTGTTGGTGTGCTTATTTTTTACACTTTTAATCTTAAATTTAATACAACTGCTTCGATGCCACTTGGAATATATCAAATCCAAAATACTACACCAAAAAAAGGAGATTTAGTTATTTTAAAAATTCCACAAAATAGTGAAATTTTATTAAAAAGAGTAGTTGCTGCAAATGGAGATTTTGTAAAAGTTGATAAAAATGGTGTTTTTATCAATGAAATTTTAGTAAAAAATAGCACTATTTTTAAATTTGATACAAAAGGTAATCCTTTACAGAACGCAAATATAAATAGAAAATTGCAACCAAATGAAATTTTTGTAATGGGAGATCATAAAAGAAGCTTTGATAGTAGGTATTTTGGGATTATAAACACAAACGATATAAAAATACAAAAAGTAAGAGAAATTTTAACCTGGAACAACAATGGATAAAAAAGCTATCATAAATGAAATCGCACAAAAACACAATATTATTTTAGATGAAAATGATCCAATTTTGGCAGTTGTTAGTGCAAATGAAACTATATTTAACGAGTTTGAAAAAAGACTTGAAAACATGTTAATAAAACAAAAAATGGATTTAGAAAGCTATAAAAATAACATTATACAAGAGTTTAAAAACCAAGATAAGATTATTTTTGATATTTTAGAACACACTGCAAAACTTCAAAACTCACAAATCAAAATAAATACTGACAATGATACAAATAAAAAAGACACCAAAGATATAAATTATAAGATAATTTTCATTTCTGCTGGTCTGCAAATTATATTTTTTCTTGTTGGAATAATTATCGGAATTTTTCTAAACTTGAACTAAATTTGATTTTTAAATGAAAAGTGCAATTTTCAATACTAAATTTTATAATGATGATATTATGGGCATTTGTTAAATTTAAAAAATCTACTTTAAGTTTATAAAGCTTAAAGTAAGTAAATTTGTTTAAGTTTTAATGTAAAATTTGGGAAATTTAGCATAATTCTTAAAAAATTAGGTTAAAGAATTTGTATGAAAATTTTTAAATTCTCATACAATCAGTTACATAAAATTAAATTTTATTATTCGAATAAATCATCTATATCTGTTTTATCTTTCGGAAAAACAGAATTTAATGTATCAAGGTGTTCTAATAAATCTTGCTTTATATGTTTATTTTGCATTGGATCTAGCTGAACTATTATTCCTTCTTTTCGTGCTAATTTAATTGCTGGAATAAAATCACTATCGGCAGTAATTAAAATAATTTTTTCAACCTGTTTTTTATTAGCTAGTGTTGCCATGTCTAAACCAATTTTCATATCAACACCTTTTTGTTTAAGATCCATTATAAAATCTTCATCTTTTAATTCTTGTATTGACACTTCACCGTGTATAACTTTTTTAAATAATTTATAATTTTTAAATTTCCATTGTATCAAGTTTGCATCAAAGTTTCCAAGTCTTACAGAACAATAGGGTTGCTGTTTTAAGTCAGATAAAAGTGCTTTTCTAAATTTAAAGAGATCAGTATTTCTTAAATTTAATTGCCTCTTACTTATTGGTAAAGTAACATCTTTTTCCAGTGGTTCACAATCATAAATAAATATTCTATATAGATAATCATTGTTCTTTAACACAGATTTATATATATAATGTCTAAGTCTTTTTGCTATATCTTCAGAATTTGAGACATTAAATTGTGTTTTATATCTTTTCAAAAAGAAAGATAAATCAACTAGCACAGCTGTTTTAAGTGGTTTAAATATCTTGCTGAAATCGGTTTTATAATTAGTTTTAGTTCCCATAATAAATTCCTATAATAAAAATAAATTAAATAAAAGTGCTAAAGACGCTTCCTTAATAATTATATAAGACGTCCATTAGCACACAAATAATTTGCCGTATTATACATTAATTTTAATATATTTGTCAATACCTACAAATAAAATTTTAAGCATTGTAATGTTTTAACTAAAAATCTTAAATCTTATATACTGGTTGATACCCATACCGATATTTTGAGCCTCAATACTTACCCTTTCAAACTCATCGTTTGTAAAATACATCAAAAAAGTTTTAGACCTTTTTTGTCTTTTTGGTGTTAAATTTGATGTCTCACCTCTTGCATTTTCGATAAATTCATCTTCTTTTTTTGTTGTTTTTTTAAATCCCATAATATTTCCTTAACATTTAAATTATATAATTAAGATATTTTATAGATACTTTTTTAATATCCAAACAATATCTAGTTAAAATATTCTTTTGCTACTTGTAAAAGCTCTTTATAAAATGCTTCAAAATCTTGTAAAGCCTTATCATCACTTTTACAAAATTCTTTTATGCTTTTTCCCTCAACTACTGCTTTTTTATAAGCTTGTCTTTCATAAATTACACTTTTTAAAAGAATTAAATCAGTTAAATTTCCTTCTTTTTTTACTTCATTTATATATTTTTGTAAGTTCTCTAACTCTTTTGATAAAAATGGATTTGTAGAAGAGCGGTTTATTAATAAAAGTGCTAGTAAATTTTCATTTAGTTCTTTTACTTCTGCATAAATTTCAAGCATATGATCCAAAACACTAACATCATATTGAGAAGCAATTACTGGAATTATGATGATATTTGAATTAAGCATTGCCTTTCTCATCTCTTTACTATCTCTTCCGCCAGTATCAATTACAATACTATCAAAATTTTCTTTCATCCTTTTTATTTCATCACCTAGACTAAGACCTGTTTTTGAAACATTACTAAAAAGTGGTTTTAATTCGTTTTGACTTCTCATATCTGAAAAAACTTCGGTTGATCTTTGCGGATCTGCATCAATTAATAAAACATTATCCCCATCAAATGAGAGCATTGAAGCTAAATTTACAGCCAAAGTTGTTTTTCCACTTCCGCCTTTTTCATTTACAATAGAAATTACCATAAAAATCCTTTTTTCGTAATCATATCTAAAAAATATTAAAATAAAATTAAACAAATATTTTTACAATATTATTAAAATATCTAATTAATATTTATATTGAATTTAATACCAATACTTCCTGCGTTTTTTTGGTGTTAATTTTAACATTTAAAGAGTTATAATAACTTTTTATAATCTCGAAATTGCTGCCTAATTCAATAGCATTGATCTGCTTATTTATTTTGGAAATTTGCATATCATATTTTTCTAAATATGTTTTAGTATCTACTTTTCTATTTTCATAAAAACCAACTGCGATGTCTTTTACCTTATCAGTATTTTGCAATAAATATAAAAATTTTTCAAATTTTTCAAGCTCTTTATCTTTACCCTCAGAGATAAAATTTAATCTTACCTCTTCATTCATAGCAGAAATTCCACTCATATTTTTATCATCAACATAAAGTCCATCGATTTTTATATCCACTTTTTTTGTTTTCATTTGACTAATTATTTTTTTATCAAAATCAAGCATTTTAAAATCACCCTCAAACAATGAAACACCTGTATTTTCCAATTTGTTTTTTAATCTATTTAAACTTTTTATGCTTTTTTCTCTTATATCTTTTTTTAGTTTTTTATTTAAAAGAATTTCATTTGATTTTATCTCTATAATTTTTTTAAGATATTTTTTTGCTTTTATATCTTGCTTTGATTGTTTATTGATGATATTTATTTTTTCCATATTTTTATCAGTAAATTTAACATCTAAATTATACTCATTTACAACTTCTAAAATTTCTTTTTTAAAGTTAAAATCGCCTGTTATATCAAGTTCTTTTCCGAATCTATCAATAGCAATTTCTAGTGTTTTTAGTAAAAAATCTCTATTGTTGTTTTGCAATGAAATCTTTAAAAAATTTCCCTTATCGATTATTTTATTTTCATCATTTTTATAAACAGCAAAGCCCTCTTTTGTTATATAATCAAAATCTTTAAAAATTTTAGGTTTATCGTTTTTTGAAAAAAGGTTATTTTCATTTATATCTAAATTTGATTTATTTCGTCTAAGTGATAGGTAAATTTCTTCATTTCCCCTATCTTCTAAAATTTCATCTATTAAAAAATCTCTATAAGATTTATACTTGTATTTTTGATAGATAAAATCCCTTTTTTCTTTTACTTTTTCTCTTTTTTGGCTTTTTGAAGTATATTTGTTTTTATAAATTTTTTGAATTTCTTTTTCTAAATTTTTAAGCTCTAATTGTTTTTTATGTTTTTTTTCATTTTCCAAAGCTCTATATACATTCCAACAATTGCTATGAATTTGCTCTTTTTTCGTCGGTTCATAATTAAAACTACTTTTTTGATTAGATTTTATATTTATAAAGGTATCTAAATTTATTTTTCCAAATCTTTTTTCAAGCATTTGTTTGGATAAATTTCTATTAATACTACTTGCTTTACAAAATAACTTTTCGCTTTTACTTGATATACAAAAACCATTTCTTCGCTCTTTAAATTCAAGATCATGCTGACCTAATAAATAAACTATTTCGTCGAATTTTAAATCCTCTTTTTTAAAAATATTTTTTAACTTGTTATCTAATTTTTCTTTTACCCAACTTTCAAACGACAAAGTGTAGCTATGATCATATTTTTTACTTTGTTTTTGAAAATTTGACATGTGATTATCTTTTTTAAGATTATATTTTCTTTCAAGTTTTATAGCTGTTTCTTGTAAAATTTTAACATCATTGTATGGGTTTTTTACCCTACAAGTAATTGGATCTATTTTATTTATTGCAATATGCATATGTAAGTTATTTGTGTTTGAATGAACTACGCTTAATCTTTGATGATTTTGCATTCCTAAGGCTTTGGCAATCTCATCTTCTATTTTTTTCATTAGTTTAATACTTGGATTTTCATCTTCTCTAAAAGAAACAACTAAGTGCATTGTCTTATCTTGTTTTGTGGTAGTATTTAATTTTTGAGTATTTAAAATTTCAGCAATATTATCTTCTTTGGTGTTAAACGAGCAGTTAGAAAAATTATAGGCTTCAACTTTTTCCATTTCATTTTTTTCATCCAGTATATAATTAATTAAAATTTTAGCATTGCTATTATTTTCATCAAGTATATAATTTGCTAAATTTTTAAAATTTGACTTATTTTTTTTAAATAAAACTTTTTTAATTATCATCGATCTCTTTCATTAATTTTAAGGCTTCTTGTTTTAATAAATCTTGCAGCTCTAAAATTTCATCAACTATCTTATCTATGTCATCATAACTTCTTTTATCAGAAAAATTAGGTTTTTCATCATAATTTAAAGTAAGCCAATATTTAAAAAGACCGCCAAGCCTACCAATATCACCAGCAATATTTAACATTTCTTTTATAGCTCTTTGATCTACTATGCAAGTTAAGGGATAATTTAAAGATAAATCTCTTAAAAACCTTGAAATATTTAAACCATAATTTTTACTTTTTTCTTTTAAAATTTTATACTCTTCTTCACTTACTCTTATGGCTATTCTTTTTGTTTTATTCATTTTTACTCCAAATTTTTTAGAGCAGCTTTGCTGCGATAAAACTTAGCAAATGTTCGACATTTGCATATCCTGTCCTTTTACTCCAAGAAATTATACTAAATTATAAGACATTATCAAAATTGAGTTATGTAAATGTATTAAAATGCGGTATAATGTCTTATAATTTTTCATTAAAAATTGTTTATAAACTCGGTAAATTAGGGTTTTGAAATAAGAAATTTTAAAAAGGATAAAAAAATGGCAGATAATGGTTTAAAAAGAGGTGAAGCTAAAATTGAATTTTTTTCAAATTTAGAATATTTAAAGCAAGAATTTAAAAATGGATTTGTTGTTTCAAAAGCTCTTTACAATAAGGCAAAACTAGAAAAAAATTTAAAGCTAAGTTATGAGCAATTCAATAAATATTTTAATGATGTATTTAAAAATGCTCACAATCAATTAAAAATGGCTCTAAAAAGTAAAAACTATTTAAAAGAATATCAAAGTAGCACCAAAGATAAAAAAATTGAAAATGAGCCTTTAAAATTAAAAATACAAACTAATTCTAAAAATGTGTTTAATGCTAAATTTGGAAAAGAGTTTAAAGATGAGGATATTTTATGAAAATTAAGAAAATTTTAAGAATTGCTCTAAAAATATTAAACAAATATTAAACTTAG
>NZ_KE340332.1 GCF_000413435.1 Campylobacter ureolyticus ACS-301-V-Sch3b
AGAGAGAGAGAGAGAGAGAGAGAGAGAGCCGTTATTTGATAATGGTTATCAAAAATTAACACTTCTTTCAAAACCTTCTTTTCTTTCTAAACTTTCAAAACACAATAGTTTAAGCTATCTTTTTATAGCTTTATTTTTAGTAACATTAATTTTTCCAGATTCTGTTCTTGCAGCAGGTGGAATGGAAAAAGCAAAATCACTACTTGAAAAAGTAGCTGAATGGCTCCGATATGTTTCAATCGCTACAGTTACGATCGCTATTTTAGTTGTTGGCTATAAAGTTCTTTTTGGTGGAAGAACTATCCAAGAATGCACCCCAATCATTATTGGTGCCTTAATTATTGCAAGTGCCAGTGAAGTCGCACAACTTTTAATGAGCTAAAAAATTATGGAAGTCATTTATAAGGCTTTGACAAGACCAGCTATGATTTTTGGAGTTCCAATAACTCCATTTTTTATAGCTTGTGCCATCATATGTTTAACAAGCTTATATACAAATTTAATTTTTCTTTCATTTCTGCCAGTTGTTATTTTTATTATGAAAGAAATAACAAAAAAAGATGATTTCATTTTTAAATTACTTTTTCTAAAAATAAGCTTTTTTACAAATCCAAGTTCTAAAAAATTTAGCAGTGGTAAAAAAGCATATATCACAAATCAATATTCTAACAATAATCATATAAATTTTAATATGCCTAAATTAAGTATTATAGGGCTTGATAAGGTTCCAAATATCAGCAAATATCTACCTTATCAAACACTCGCGGACAATGTTGTAATAACTAAAAACTTTGACATAATGGCAACTTGGCACATAAATGGAATAAGTTTTGAAGTTGAAAATGAAAATTTTATAGAATTCAACAAACAAAAAATCAATATGTTTTTAAGACAATTTGATGCTAAAAATGTTTCTTTTTATATCCATAGTGTTAGGACTAATACTTGGGATAAATTTGATGGAATATTTAAAAATGAATTTTTATCAAATCTGAATAAAAAATATTACGATGGCTTTAGTAAAAATGATTTAAAAAATAATAGCTTTTATTTAACTGCAATATATTCTCCACTTACTACTAAAGCTCTAAGATCTAGTTTTATAAAAGATAGTCTAGATAAAAGAGTTAAAGAGCTAAATAATTTTATTAGAGCTTTTGAAAACTTTGCTATTACTATTGAGTCAAATTTTAATGATTTTGGCATTAAAAGGCTAAAAAATTATGAAATTAAAGGTCAAAAATATTCAGAACAACTTGAATTTTATAATTTTTTAATCTCAGGCGAATTTCAAAAAGTAAGAACACCAAACGCACCAATTTATGAGTATTTAACTGGAAATTTGACTGACATAATGTTTGGAAATTCAACTGCACAATTAAATTACAATGATGGAAGAAAAAAATTCATAAAAGCGATAGAAATAAAAGATTATCCAGGTGAAAGTTTTTCAGGTATTTTTGATCTTTTAATGTATGAAGACATAGAATATATTATGACACAAAGTTTTGTTCCAATGCCAAAAGTGGAAGCAAAAGGAAATATCGATAAACAAAGAAAAAGATTAGTTGCCGCAGAAGATGATGCAATAAGTCAAATTGAAGAATTAGATACCGCATTAGATAATTTAGTCAGCGGAGAATTAAATTTTGGAAAATATCATCTTTCTTTAGTGGTTTTTGGCGATAGTGTAAGTGAAGTTGAAAAAAATGCAAATAAAATAATGAAACCTTTGGGAGATTTGGGTTTTTTGACAACATTAGCTAGTATTGCACTACCTGCTACATATTTTTCGCAATTTCCAGCTAATTTTGGCATTAGACCAAGAATTCATACATTATCTACTTTAAATTTTGCTAGTTTAGTATCCTTCCATAATTTCGCAAAAGGTAAGAGAAGCAATAACCAATGGGGAGATGCAGTAACAATATTTAAAACACCAAATAAACAGCCATTCTACTTTAATTTTCACGAAACTAGAAAAAATAAAAAAGACTTTTCTAGCGACACTTTTTTATTGGCAAATACTTTAATTATTGGAAAAAGTGGTGGGGGAAAAACAGTTCTTATGGGGTTTTTATTAGATCAACTTCAGAAATATGCAGATAAAAATACTTTTGCACCAGGAACACCTGAAGATAAAAAGAATGCTACATTTTTCTTTTTAGACAAAGATAAAGGTGCTAGTGCAAACATATTTGCAAGTGGCGGAAAGTATTTGACAATAGATGCTGGAAAACCAACTGGTTTCAATCCTTTTATGGTAGATAATACAGCAGAAAATATTAGAAAATTACAAACCTTAATGAAAATGCTTGTAACCAGAAATGATGAAATTTTAACCACACTAGAAGAAGAAAGCTTAAATAATGCTGTAACTTATATAATGCATCATTTTGAAAAAGATGAAAGAAATTATGGAATTTCTTTAATGCTAGAACACTTAACAGAACGAAATGATGAAAGAAATTCTTTAAAATCTCGTTTAAAACTTTGGTCACAAGACAATAAATTTGGCTGGGTATTCGATAATGAAATAGATGAGCTTAATTTCAATGATACAGATGTAAACATATATGGAATTGACGGAACAGATTTATTAAAAGATAGTGAAATAAATTGTATGGTTGCCTACTATATTCTTTGGAGAATTATGGATTTAACCGATGGAAGAAGATTTGGACTATTAGTTGATGAAGCTTGGGATTGGATACAAAATGAAATAGTTGCAAAGGAAGTTTTTAATAAGCAAAAAACCATTAGAAAACAAAATGGTTTTGTAGTTCTTGGAACCCAAAGCGTAGAAGATTTTGCAAAGTCAAAAATAGCAACAGCGGTAATAGAACAAAGTGCAACAATACTACTTTTAGCTAATCCACAAGCAAAAAAAGTGGATTATGTAGATAGATTAAACTTAAGTGAAGAAGAATTTGAGTTTGTAAAAAACGTAGATCCAAATAAATATAAATTTCTAGTTAGAAAAAATACTGGCGAAAAATCAATTGTAAGTTTAGATTTGAGCAGTGTTGGAAAAGAAAATCTAGCAATTCTTTCTACTGGCTCTACCTTTGTTGATGAAGTTGAAAAAATAATCAACGATAAATCTAAAAATTATGATGAAAAATTAGAAAATTTAAAAAACCTTTATAGGAGTTAAAGATGTTTAAAAAAGATAAAAATATTTTAGAAGATTTGCAAATAGCATTAAAAGATATTCAAATAGAGCTATTAGAAATAAAATCTGAAATTAAAATTTTGAAATATGATGAAGTTATCGCAAAAAATAATGAAATAACAGAAGCCTACAATAATGAAGTTTTTAGAACCACTGCTAAATTTATATCAGATGATGTTGAATATATTAAAGATTTTGCCAAAAAAATCAAATACGAAATAACGAATATAAAAAATTCTCTAGAAATAATAGATGGCAAAGTAATAAATGGTTTTATTTTAAAAGATAAAGAAGATGATCCAGACCTAGAAGACAATCCAGACTTTGTAATTTAAAGGATAAAAAATGCAAGATTTAATAAAAATTTTCACACATAGTATAGGCGGACACAAAGTAAATGCACGAGATGTGTGGGAGACAAAACAAGAATTGTTAAATGAAAGATACGAATTTTATTTTAATAAGGAATCAAAATGAAAAACAAATTTACAAATATCACAGACAATCCTAGCATTAGCCCTGCAAAAACAGATACTGAGAAAATTAAAAAAATTCTTTTTATTACTTTAACTTCTTTATTTTTAAGTTCAAATTCATTAAGTGCAAGTGGTATTCCAGTAGTTGATGCTGCTGCAAATGCTCAAATGACTACTCAAAATTTAAAACAAATTGCAGAGTGGGCAAAAGAAGCTAAAAGGTGGGTAGATACTACAACTCACTATTCTGCACAATTAAATGCATATGCAAAACAACTTGCAACTCAAAGCGGTGTGAGAGATGTTACTTCTTTTTTAGAAGAAGCAAAAGATGTGTATGATGAAGCGAAGAAAGTTGGAACAACTCTTGGAGAGTTAAAAGATTTTAAAAATAGCGGAAAAGATAGTATCAGCTCAAAAGTTAAAAAATTGATGGATAAGTTTTTTGAATATGACTATTGTAAAGATATTGTTGATGTAGATAAAACTACGCAAAATATTTGCTATCAAAAAAGAAGTGCAAACATAGAAGATATTGTTTTTTATAAAGAAAGAAGCGACACAATAGGTATGTATTCGAAAAATATAAATAAATTAGCTAAAAAACTACAAAAAAGTAAAGATATTAAAGAAAGCTCTGATTTAAACAATGCAATACAAGCTCAAGTTGCACTTATGCAAGCAGAAAAAATTCAAATAGATTTATATGCTAAACAAAGGGAAAATTCAAAAAATATTATGGAAGATAGAGAGTTAGAAAATAGAACTAATCGTCTTATGAATAACTATATTGATTGGGGTTCGTTTGACCCTTATAACTAATTTTAGAGTATAAAAATGCCACCAAAAGAAATTCATAGTGATAATCTCATAACAAGTATACTTAAAAGTATAGATAATTTTTTCATAGAAAATACTGGGTATAACTCTACTATTGAAAAAAACATTGACAATCTGATCAGTGTTTTACTAACTATCGTAGGAACTTATTTGCTTTGTTGGATTATATATCGTGGTTACAAAATTCTTTGGGGAAAATCAAATGATAATTTCAAAGATTTTTTATGGGATGCTTTTTTAAAATTTATTTTTATATATATTTGTATGTTTCCAAATGAATGGATAAGTCTAATTAAAGAAGCCATAAGAGGTTTCAGAGAATATGTTTTGATAGATAGTTATTATATGTCTGTTCCCAATCAATTACAGCATTATTACAATATTACAAGAGCAATTACAATTAATTTTATAGGACATTCTAGTAATTTTGAATTTTTAGCTGCTTTATTATATTCGATAGTGGCTTGGATTGGTTTTTTTATAGGTGCGTTTGGACTATTTTTTGCACTTATAACAAATACTGTATCTTTTTACATATTACTTTTTATCGCACCAATTGCATTTTATGGGCTGATTTTTGGATCTTTTTTAAAAAATATATTTACTCAATGGGTTACTATGATTTTATCAAATATTATCACTTTATTTTTTATACATATATTTTGTGGATATGCTCTAAAATTAATAAATAGCTACACAACTACAGCATTAAATCAAATCGGTGTTAAAGATATTCCGCATTACAATGTAGCCATAGTTTGTATATTTGCAGGAATTTGTTTAAAGGTTTTTGTTGATTTGGTGCTTAGTTTAGCTGAAAAAATGACAAATGTAAGTTTAGAATCCGCAAGCAGAGGTGCTATAAAAGGTGGAATGGCTACTTTAGGTGCAAATTTAGGCTTTGGTGCTTTAGCCACTAAAAGAGCTACGAAAGGCTTATTGTTTGGTGCAAAAGGCTCAGCAAGAGCTTATGATGGCATAAAAACAGGTGGAAAATTCATTTTAGACAAAATTAGAAAAACAGGTGGTAGATAATGTATATAAATATAAAATCTATTAAAATGATATTTTTATTATTAAGTTTAACTTTTCTTTTTACTGGTTGCGTAGCAAAGACAAATACTTTACATAATGAAACAAGTGATTGGAATTTTTTATTTGATAGTGAAGAATTTGTTCCTATAAACAAAAATCAAAATATAAGCAAAAAGGCAATGTAATGATAGACAATAATGACACAAAAACTGCTATAAGTTATGAAGCTAGTATCAGATATTTGGTTGAAAAATCAAATCGTAGAGCTTGGTTAATAGCTTTTTTATCAATTTTTATATCAATTATAAGTGTTACAGCAGTTGTATTCTTAACGCCGTTAAAAAGTGTAGAGCCTTATGTTATAAGAGTTGACAATACAACTGGAATGGTAGATATTATAACTTCTGTAAATCAGACAGAATTTGTATCTGACAATGAAGCATTAGATAAATATTTCACTACTTCTTATGTAAAAATTCGTGAAGGGTATTTTTATAATATTTTACAAAACGATTATACCACTGTTCAAATTTGGTCTAGTCCTGAAGTAAGCTCTGATTATTTAAAAATATATGAAGGTGATAATTCTAGAGTGGATATTTTAAAAAATAGAACTGAAATAGATGTAGAAATTAATTCTGTTACTCTTGGAAATAGCAATGGAATGAAGATGGCTACTATAAGATTTAATCAAATTTATAAAGATGCGAAATCTCGCACAATTACAAATAAAAAAGCTAAAATTGTAACTCTTGCATATGATTATTCTCCACAATCGTTAATGACAGAAAATGAAAGATTAATTAATCCACTAGGTTTTAAAGTTTTAACATATAGAGTTGATGATGAAGTGGAAAGGTAGTTTTATGCATAAATTTATATTTTTATTTATAATATTTTATTCAACTCTATTTGGAATAAGCATACCAAAAATATCAAAATTTGATAACAGAATAACTTTTGCAACATATAACGCAAATGATGTTTTTCGGGTTAATTGCAAAAATGGTTTTGTTGCTATGTTGGAATTTAGCAAAGATGAAAGAATAATAAATATAGCTACTGGTTTTAGTGATGGTTGGGAATTAATAGATAGAGAAAATTTTTTATTTATAAAACCAAAAGCATATATCATAAAACAAGAAGAACAAGTTTTAGCAGATCAAAATGGCGATGAAGTAGAATTACAAAATAATGCAGTTATACAACCAAATTCTACAGATTGGAAAACAAACCTTATAGTCACTACAAATGAAAGAATTTATGTATTTGACTTAGAAATCATAGAAGATAAAGATATAAATTATAAGGTAGAATTTTCATATCCTGATGAAATCAAACAAAAACAAAAAGACAAATTGGCAGAAGAAAAAAGAATAAAAGAAGTTCAAAAAAATAAAGAAAATATTGAAAACGAACTTAATAAAGTTACTATCCCTAAAAATTGGGATTTTTTAATGCATATTAATAAAGGAAGTGACACAATTTCACCAGATTTTGCATACGATGATGGAGTTTTCACATATTTAGGCTTTAATAATACAAAAACCATTCCATCTGTTTTCTTATATGAAAATGTAAATAAAAAATCAAAAGAAAGTATTTTAAATACACATTTAAAAAAAGATGGAAATTACGATGTATTAGTAATTCACAAAACAGCTCAGAAAATACTTCTTAGAAGTGGTGATAAATTAGTTGGAATTTTCAATAATGGATATGCTAAAAATCCGCTTGATAAAACATATAACACTATAAATAGAAGCGTAGAAAGAGAGATTATAAAAGATGAGTAACGAAAAAAATAATAGTCAAAACGCTTTAAACAATAATGAAGAAAATAAAGAAGTAAAAACTAATATATCTGAATTAAATGATGAAGCAATTAGCACTAAAAAACTTCAAAGCATAGGAATTATTGTTTTTGGAATAATTATCTTAATTCTTTTGGCTTTAAAATTTTTTTCTAATAAAAATAGTGATGAGCCAGTAAAAGAAACAGCAATTGGAACTAAAATAGAGCAAAAAGATTTCGATTTTAAAGAACCGCCAGTTAAAACATTTCAAGAACTAGTTTTAAAAGAAGAAAAGGAAGTAGAAACAAATGAAACATTACAAAATACTGATAATACAAACCCTTTCGTAATAGCACAAACAAAAACATCTTTTATGCCAAAGGTTTATAAAAGCTCTAGTTCTTTATTGATAAATAACTCCAACTCATCCTCAAATTCCAATAATTTAAGCGAAGAAGATAAACCTGTAGATTTTACCGATCCAAATTATAATTATAGTTTTGATGAAAATGGCAAAATAATAAGAACTCCAAAAAATGAATTTAATAAAGATTATGAACTTGGTGCTTTCACTCCAAAAATAGCAAAATTAAACAAATATGATCCAAATTTATTGCTACCAAAAGGCACTTATATAGGTTGTAGTTTAAATACAAAATTAGTAAGCACAATCAAAGGAAGTATATCTTGCACAGTTTCTGAAAACATATATTCTCAAAATGGAAACACGCTTTTAATTGAAAAAGGATCAAAAATATCAGGGTTTTTTAATAGCGGACAATTAAATGATGGAATGGATAGAATTTTTGTCGTTTGGCAAGAAATTAGAACTCCGAACAATATAGATATACCAGTATCAAGTGGAGCAACTGATGAACTTGGTGGAAGTGGAATTCAAGGCTATATAGACCATCATTGGCTCCAAAGATTTGGTGCTGCTATTTTGCTTAGTGTAATCGATGATGCTATGAATGTGGCTTTAAATGGTGGAACTGGAAATAGAAATAACCAAAACAAAGACTATACAGAAAATACAAGAGAGACAACAAGGGATATGGCTGATACTGCTTTACAAAAATTTATAAATATCGAGCCTACTTTATATAGAAATCACGGGGATTTAGTAGCAGTTTATGTAAACAGAGATATTGATTTTAGTAAAGTTTATAAGCTTAATTATATAGGTAATAAAATAATTAAATAGGATAAAAAATGAATACAAATAGCCAAATAAACCAGGTAGATTTACAAAAAACAATCGAAGATATTGATGAAAAAATTAAAGCCTATAAATTAAAAATTTATAGATTAAAACAAAAACGAGATGAATATTATAAATTACTCAAAGAGTTGGAAAATAACTCAGAAATAGGATATTAAAAAATGAGCGGTATTAGAAGCAGTGTTTCATTAAGTAAATATTCAAATGAATATTTTGGAAAATATTTACAAGATGACACAATTAACGAAATTTGCTATAACGGTGGCACTGCTATTTTCTATGAAGATAGCAAAGGCAATTGGCATATTGATGAAAATGCAAATTTTGATTATGAAAAAGCAATAGCATTTGCTACTTCTTGTGCCTCTTTTAAAAAAGATCAAATAGACAAAACAAAACCAATACTTTCTTGTGTATTGCCAACTGGCGAGAGGGTTCAAATCGTAATACCACCAGCGACAAAAGATGGTATCGTTTCAATCACAATTAGAAAGCCATCAAAAGTTCGATATACATTAAATGATTATATATCAAGTGGATCAATTGATAAAAATAGTGCTGATTTCTTTATCCAAGCCATTAAACAAGGGAAAAATATTGTCATTTGTGGTGAAACTGGAAGCGGAAAAACAACTTTAATGAAAACTTTTATTGATTTTATTCCATTAGATGAAAGAATTATAACTATTGAAGATGTTGAAGAAATAAGATTTTATGAACATAAAAACTATCAACAACTCTTTTACCCAAGCGAAGCTAAAGAAAGCGATTTTCTAAACTCAACAGCTCTTTTAAAATCTTGCCTTCGAATGAAACCGAGCAGAATTTTACTTGCAGAAGTTAGGGGAGCTGAAACATATGATTTTTTAAATGTTATCTCAAGCGGACACAATGGCTCAATGACAAGTTGTCACGCAGGAAGTGTCAAAAATTGCTACAACAGACTAGCAATGATGTCTATGCAAAATGAAATTGCCAGATCTCTTGGTAAAGATATGATACTTGACATTATAAAAAATATCATCGATTTAGTAATAGTCTTTAAAAAAGAGCATAACGGAATTAGGCGAGTAGCTGAATATTTATACGAACAAAAACTATATAAAAACTTTGATGGAATTTTTAAAGAAGTTAAGGATTTTGTATGAAATCACAAGATAGTTTTAACGAGATAAAAGATAGTTTTGAACCAGAAACAGAAATTCAAAATGAAATTTTAAATTTAGAAAAAGATGTTGAAAAAGCTGAAGAAATAATCAGAGAAATAAAAAAAAGAATTATAAAACTAAAAGAGATAGCTTGGGATAAAACCTCTAAAAAAGAAGCCAAAGATATGTTTAAGGTTTTACAAAAAGAAAAAGATTTTATAAATGTTAAAACCAACAAGGGCAATATAAATGTAAGCCAAAATTTTATGGAAAAAGAAAAAAAACATTTAGATGATCCAAATTTACGTGGAATGATAACAAAAGAAGAAATGCTTAGTTTTCCAAAAGTAGCTAAAAATGTAGAGCCTGAATTTAGCATAAAACATCAAGGAAATGTTTGGTCTGTTGAGGCAAATGATGGTAGCAAAATAGTGTATGGCGAAAGAACTTGGGACAAACAAAGCCATCTCTTAACAGCACACTCAAAGACAGAAAGAGGAGAAAGAATTTATTCTAAAAAAGATAACAAGCAGGATAGGGCGAACGGGGTCAGCTTCGCCGAACAATTTAAAGACCGCGATTGTAACAGTCCTGCTTTGAGTGAAAGTATATCAAATAACTCCAAGAAAAGCAACAAAATAACACAGCAAGAATTAGACAATATAGGGAAATTAGCAAGCAAAGCTGTAAATAAAGTATTAAACGATAAAAACAAATCAGAAAACAATAAAAATAAGGATTTAAGTGATGCAAGATAAGTTAAATAAAGCTCAAATCATATTTTTATCTATTGTTGCTATTGTTATATCTTATTTTTTAACAAGTGTTGTAATATTTGTATTAAATGACGCCTTAAAACTACTTCCAAAAGTATGGAAGCCTGAATTTACATTTTTAGCCTTAATTAATGGTTATCCAAAAGTATATGAAGCACTGGCCATTTCTCTATTTTTAAGTTTTAGTGTAGTTTTCTTACTCCCCTTTATACCAAAAAAAGAAAAATTATATGGAAATGCAAGATTTGCAAACTCAGCAGATATAAGAAAAATGGGGTTATTTCCTAAAAAAGGAAAAGATGGAAAAATAGATAACAACGGAATTATTATAGGTATGTATAATAACCAGCTTTTGAGATTTGGTGGGCAACAATTTGTAGCACTTGGAGCTCCAACAAGAAGCGGAAAAGGTGTTGGTATAGTTATACCAAATTTGCTTGATTATCCAAATTCTTGCGTTGTTCAAGATATAAAATTAGAATGTTTTGAATATACCAGTAAATATAGAAAAGAAATTCTAAAACAAGATATATTTTTATTCAATCCATATAGTTTTAAAACTCATCGTTATAATCCACTTTTTTATATAGATATGAAAGGTGAAAATGCCGATGCTGAACTAAACGACTTTGCAAATATTTTGTATCCACTGAAAAATGATGGCTCAGTAACTGATTATTTTAATGGAAAAGCAAAAGATCTTTTTATTGGGCTTTGCTATATGATGAATGACCTGCTTGGGACTAGAAAAGGTATAGCATTTTTACAAAAATATGAACTTGAATGCTCATTTTCTCTATATGGAATCTTAAAATTAAGTGAAGGATTAAATTTTGAAGTAGAAACAGCCGATGGAGAGATAAAAACAATATCAAATTTTGCAGATACTTACAATACTTTAGTAGAAATGAAAATGGTATCTCCGAAGGCAAAAGAAAGAATTGATGCATTCTTTGAAATTAAAAGCGATAATGAAAGAAGTTCAGCAATGGGTAGTTTTATATCCCCATTAGCAATATTTAGAGCTGATAATATGAGACTAGCTACTTCTGCAAATGACTTTGATTTTAGGGACTTAAGGCGTAAAAAAATGACAATTTATATTGGAATTACGCCTGATAAATTGGCTTCTGCAAAACCTATTTTGAATATATTTTGGCAACAGCTCATTTTAATAAATGTTCAGCAAGGCTTACCACAATCAAATAAAGAGCTAAAACATCCTTGCCTTCTTTTAATGGATGAATTTACAGCAAGTGGATATTTGGCAACTTATTCATCAGCTATATCATTTATGGCTGGATACGACTTAAGAAGTCTAATAATATATCAAGCAGATTCTCAACTTACAAACAACAAACCAGAAGGATATGGACAAGCAGAAGCAAATACCTTGCTAAAAAATCACGCTTGTAGAATTTACTACGCGATGAAAGATGATGATGCAAAAAGATTAAGTGAATCTCTTGGCACAAAAACAGTTAAGCAAAGAAGTAGAAATTTAGGCTCTGGTGGCGGCGGAAGCGAGAGCGAAACAAGTAGAGCTTTAATGCTTTCAAAAGAGATCGAGGAGATGCAGTTTGATACAGAAATTATCAAAATAGAGGGCAAACCACCGATTAAATGCAAAAAGGCTCTATATTATTCAAACAAATATTTTATGGATAAATTCAAAGAAGTAAGTCCTAGTTTAAAAAATATAAAAGAAATTCCAAATAGAAAATCATTAGAAAATGCAATTCAAAATGGTGAAACTTATATAAAAATACCACTTCAAAATGAAGAGACACTACAAAATTATTTAAAAGAAAATATAGAAAAAAGACTTAATGAGTTGCCAATAGAAGAAGATGCTGAGATAGAAAATGCATTAGACAATATAAATATAGAAGATGAGGAGTATAACAGTGATGAGTATGAAAATTTTGAAACAAGGGGAAATTTATGAATAAATTTATAATTTTTGTATCTTTGATTTTTCTTTTTAATGGTTGTTCGAAACCACCAAAGCCAATTAAATTAGATAGTGGTTCAGCCATATCAATAAATCATAATTTAATTGTAGATAAAAAATATAGTGTTCCTAAAGATAATTTTTTAAAAAATAATAATTGGACTTACAATATTTATTTGAGTCCAGTAGATAAAGATACTTTAATTAAAAATGATTTAATTGTTAAAACATTTTATTTGGCACATAATGCTGATAAATTGATTATTTTAGGATACGAACCATTAGCAAAGAAATACAAAGATTATTTTATTAAAAACGATGTAAATGCAAATATAGAAATTAGACCATTAGATTCAATAAATTATAAAAAAGACTTAGTAAATATATTATTTTTTCACACAAAGGAGACAAAATGAAAAAAATAATTTTGTTAGTAGCTATTTTATTTGGCTCATTAAACGCAGTTGAAGTTGATTTACTTACTGGTGACACGAGATTGAGTTGCGAAGCTATTTTATGTCTTAGTAGTTCTGTAAAACCAGGAGAATGCCAACCATCTCTTAATAGATTTTTTTCAATCAAAGAAAAAAAATGGGAAGATACACTAAATGCAAGAAAAGCATTTTTAAAACTATGCCCTGTTGGAGAAAGTGGTGAAAATGATGCTGAATTTAAAAAACTAAGAGACAATATTTTAGTTTATATTTCAGAGCCTTGCAATACAGAGTATTTAAATTCAAGAGTTGAATATAAAACAAAAGAAATTTGCGGAGAAAGAAGATGCAGACATATACCAATATCAGCAAGAATAAACCCTAACTTACCAAAAAGTTGCAAATTACTTCAAACAAGTAAATATACAGATATAAAAGTAAAATATACTTGCAGTGGTGAATTTTTTCCTATTGATGAATGGGATAAAGGAATAACTAAAAATGAAATACCACAAACTTTTTACAACTCATTAAAGGCAAAAGATAAAAATTCAGTTGAAGAAGTTAAAAACAAGTCAAAATTTTGTAAAAGAAGTCATATATCTTTTTGTCAGCCAAAATATTATCAAAAAATTACAATAAATAAAAATTGTTGGGAACAAGAATAATGGAAGAAAAAGAAAAAATAGTTAATGAAGTAATTCAAACAACAAATGTTGATATTGACGATACTACCAACTTAAATAAAGAAAATATTCAAAATGAAAGCTTGAAAGAAAAACTAAAACTAGAAGAAAGTTTTAAAGCTTTAGGTATCGCAATAAATGACGAAAATAAAAGAATTGTATTGGATTATTCAAGAACTATTAGTAATTTCAAAAAATTACTGGATGCTCAAAAAAATAATTATGTTAGTTTGAAAAACTATATGCCAGACAACGAAGTTGTAACAGCCTTGATTAATGATTTAAATAAAAATTGGGAAGAGATTTCTAAATATTTTGAAACTTTAATGAGTTTTTTTATAAATCCGCCAAGTAAAGAAATTTTTGAACTAACAAATAACGCTTTACTTTTAAAGAACATATATAACAGCCTAAAAGAATTCTCAGAAGATTTTGCAAAATTACATATAGAAGAACAGTTCAATGGTATTAAAAATGATTTTGAGCAGAATTTAAAAACCATAAATGAATATCAGAATAAATTAGCAGCTAGACTTGAAAATATGGCTCAAACTTATGATGAATTTCTAAACAAATTTTTAGATAAACAAACTAATGAACTTGATAATTTTAATAAAAAATCAGCAGAGTTAGCAAAAAGCTATGATGATTTTTTACACAAAAATCTTAAATTTTTTAAAGGAGGAACTTGGAGCTTAATTATATTAAATATTGCACTAGCAATTAGTTTAGGGGTTTTAACTGCAATTTGTTTTATTAAAAACAATGAGTTAAATAGTCTTATTGAAGTTGGCAAAAAATTTGCAGAGATTTCAGTTAAACAAGATGAGCAATCTATAACTTTAAATTTTCCATTAGATGCCAAATTTATAAGTGACAATAATGAGAAAAAAGTTATTCTAAAATAATAAAAAAAGGATTTACAATGGCTACAAATAAAAAAGATGTTGAAGTAGACAATACTACTCCAAACAATTCAACATCTGCCGATAAAAAAATAACTTCTGTTTATGTTAGTGCTGGTTCATCGGTCAATAAACAAGGTGAAACATTGACAATAGTTGGTTTTGGTGGATTAAAACCTTATGAAAAAGATGGAAAAGAAATCAAACCAGGTGCGAGAGATGCTTTTTACAAGATTTCTAATATTGATAATTTTTTAAAAGCAGTTGATGCAGATAAAATAGGTATTGATATAAAAGGTAAAGATCAAAATAACCAAGATACTTTTATGAGAGCTGATGCTTTTTATCAATCTGGAATTGGAAAAAATGGAAAGGCTTATGGATTTAACAAAATCTGCATAACTCTACAAGAAGAAGAGAGAAATCAAGCAAATGAAGTTGTTAAATCAGCTCAAAAACTTTATGCCACCAAAGGAATGAACGGCTATTCATTTGATAAAAATTGCGACAATAAATTAATTGACAAATTTAATGCCCAAATTCAAAATGGTTGTGATTTTACATTATCTGCAAAAAAAGATTCAACTTTGCAAAACTACCCACAACTAATGGAAACAGTTGACAAAATAAAAGGTGGCTCAGCTATGGTTGAGATTGATTTTGTAAAAACACAAGGTGCTGTATTAAAGTCGATTACTCCAATTGATAATAGTGGTAATTTAGGTGAGCAAAAGATACTAAAACAAGCTACCAAAAAAACCACTAAAAGTAAATCAATGTCTTAAATTTTTAGCAGAGATTTTCTCTGCTAAATCATAAGAGAGGATAATTATGCCATTTTTAGATAAACAGTTTGAAGATAAATTTAATCAAAAAGTATCTACAAATTTTCCAAAATTAAAGCCATTATTTGAAAAATTAAAATCAAAATTTTATACTTATTGTAAATCCAACAATGTTATATATTTTATAAAAATAGAATGTGAATTTTTGAAATTTTTAGAAGAAAATCAAGAAAATATAATCAAATTTACAAGCTTAATTGAACCAAAAATTGAAAATGGTCATCTACTAAAAATAGAATTAAGAAACAAAGATATAATGATATCGTTACCAAATTTTAATTTTTCAAATAATGGTTATAATATATATATAGAAACAATATTTAGTGAAATAAATTTCAATATTTTTATTAAAAATGATTACGAAATTTTTTCAGGTATGTATAAAAAGATAAATAAAAACTACTCATTTTTCGAAATGTCATTATCTTATATAGCTAAAATTTGTAAAAGAAATGATTTAATCTATGAGTTCTTTATTATTTATTTTGAGTATTTACAAAAAGATAATACTAATTTAAATGACATTATAAAAGATTTCAAAGATAATCCAATAAACATATATTCAGCTTTTAAATTTAGTGAGCTAAAAAACTTTAAAAATAAAAAGTATATATTTGCTTCAAAATATCCAAAGGAAACATTTTTTAATCATACAAATAAATATAAACTAATTACTTCATATATAAATATCAAAATCAAAAAATATATTCCCAAAGAATACTTTTTTGAAGTTATAAAATTTTTAGATGACAATATAAAAATATTTGAATTTGAAGATAAAAAAATAGATAAATCATTTATAATAACGCTACTATCTGAATTTTGGCGGAATAAAAATTTAAAAAATATAAACAAAAATTATGACAAAATTATCGTTTATGACTATATAAAAATGATGATTGATAAAAAAGAAAAAATAAACTTAAATATAAAATCATTTAAGAGAATAAAACAAGAACACGACCGTATTGCCTTAGAAAATGAAATACATTACGCTCCTAATTTAAAAATAAGTAAAGGCAATCAATTCTTAAAACTTAAATTACCAAAAGAAATAAAAAGATTAAGCACTAAACAAGAAATAATAGAAGAAGGAGTTTTAAATAGAAATTGTGTTGCTAGTTATATACGAGAGATAAATAAACAAATTTGTATGATTTACTCGCTAAGACAGGATGATAAAAGATACACAATTGAAATTAGACAAAATAAAAATGGTTTTTATTTAAGACAAATAAAAGGCTTTGCAAATAGTGAAGCTCCAAAAGAAATTATCGAGTTTGTTAAAAATGAAATTGAAATAAATAATGTAAATTTATTACCAGGATAAAAGGATAAAAAATGAAACTGTTTATAGCGGAAAAACCAGCTCTTGCAAAATCAATTGCAGCAGGAATAGATGGAGAATATAAAAATGGTGATGGCTTTTTTCAAAAAGGCGAAAATATTATCACTTGGGCATTTGGGCATCTACTTGAATTATATATGCCAGAAGATTATGATGAAAATTTTAAAAAATGGGATTTGAAAGATTTACCATTAAAAATAGATGAATTTAAATATAAACCGATACAAAGTTCAAAAGAACAATTAAAAATAATTTGTAATTTAATAAAAAGATCTGATGTAGATACTATTATAAATTGCGGTGACGCTGATGAAGAAGGTCAAATTCTAATCGATGAAATTTTAAAATATGCAAATAATAAAAAACCAGTTTTAAGACTTTTGTTACACGATCTAACCGAAAAAGGCGTAAGGTCCGAATTAAAAAATATGAAATCAAATAACGATTTTAGTAATTTAAGTGAGTGTGGCTTTGCTAGGAGTATAGCAGATTGGATTGTTGGTATAAATCTAACAAGAGCTTATACTACAAAAGCACAAAATAATGGTTATAAAGGTGTTATCAGTGTTGGCAGAGTTCAAACTCCAATACTTGGATTAGTAGTCAGCAGAGACCTAGAAAGAGAAGGTCATAAAAGTAGTTTTTATTATACTTTAACTGGAAAATTTAAAACCCATCAAGCTGAAATTTTAGCAAATTTAAAAACAGATGAAAAAATCACAGATGAAAATGAAGCAAATGAAATTAAGAATATCTGCTTGGGTAAAAATGGAATTTTAAATGTCACCAATGAAAACAAACTAGAATATCCACCACTTCCTTATAATCTTTTAAATTTACAAGCAGATTGTTCTAAAAAATTTAACTTTAAACCAGACAAAACTCTAAAAATCACTCAAGACTTAAGAGAAAAATACAAATGCATTACATATAACCGCTCAGATTGTGAATATTTACCTGTTAATATGTGGGAAAGTTCAACTAATGTTTTGAACTCGATAAAATCAAATTTAAGCGACTTTGAAAATATAATAAAAAATGCGGATCCAAATTTAAAAAGTAGAGCTTTCAATGATGAGTTTATTACAGCACACTTTGCCATAATTCCAACTGAAGCGACATTTGATTTTAACTCTATGAGCAAAGATGAACAAAATGTCTATAAACTAATTTCAAAACGATATATTGCTCAATTTTATGAACCTATGCAGTATTTACAAACTAATATTGAAATTCTTATTAATGATTATAAATTTACCACTAGTAAGAAAAAAATTATAAAAAACGGCTATCTTTCTCTTTTTAGTGGTGAAAACGATAGCGAACAAAAAAATGATGATGAAGTAGAAAATAGTTTTGATTTATCACTTTTGGAAAGCGGCAATTGCCAAACATTAAATATAGAGATAAATAAAAAGCAGACTAAACCAAAGCCATATTATACAATGCCAACACTACTTAAAGATTTAACTTCGATAAGTAAATATGTAAAAGATGAAAAAATAAAAACTCTTTTAAAAGAAAAAGATAAAGATAAAAAAGGCGAAAATGGTGGAATTGGAACACCAGCCACTAGATCAGAACACATCAAAAATCTTTTTGAAAGAGAATATATAAAAGAAGAAAAAAAATCTATAATTTCAACAAAAAAAGGTAGGGATTTAATAGCTCTAGCACCTAAAATTTTATCAACTCCCGATATGACCGCTCTTTGGTATGAACAACAACTTGAAATTCAAAATGGAAATTTAAGTAAAGATGATTTTTTAAATAGAGTATTTGATGAAGTAGAAGAACAAATAGAGCTTATAAAAAATAATGCTTTACTAGATAAAAATTTTAACGGAATTGACAAAACATATCCTTGTAAATGCGGAAAAGGGTTTTTGCAAAAAAGACACTCACAAAAAACTGGTAAAGACTTTTGGGGTTGTAGCAATTGGAAAAATGGATGCTCTGAGATTTATCCAGACCTAAATGGAAAACCAAACATACCAAAGTATTTTTGTCCTAAATGTGGCTCTGCTCTTAATAGGTGGAAAAACAAAAAAGGAGATGGCTATTATTGGTCTTGTAGCGGTTGGAAGACAAAAGGTTGCCAAATAGGTTTTATAAATGATAAAAATGGAAAGCCTGAAATATAAGGAATAAACTATGAAAAAATTACTTCTTTTTTTATTGGTAGTAAATTTAGGAATTTGCAGTGAATTTAATCATCTTTTTATAAAACACGGAAAATTAAACAATATTTCACCACTGCTTTTATATGGAATTGCAAAAACAGAAAGCAGTTTAAATCCTAATCAAGTAGCAAGAAATGACAACGGAAGTTATGATATAGGAATTATGCAAATTAATTCTATTCATTTGCCCGAGTTAAAATCTATGGGTTATAAAGAAAAAGATTTATTTAACCCTGATATTAACATTGGATTTGGAGCAATTGTTTTGAAAAGATGTATCAATAAGTGGGGACTAAACTATAAAGCTTTAAATTGTTATAACGGAAAAGTAAATAACAACACTTATAACATAAAAGTTGTTTCAAATATTGCCAATTACAATAAAAATTTTAATCAAATTATAAAATAAAGGATTTATAATGGAAAATGAAAATATCAAAAATGATGAATATATATCAACAAACAAAGAAAACATTAAAGAAAATGAAGAAAAACCAAATTTTTCCATAAAAATCACACCTGATAAAAATTTTAGTCCTGAGTTTAAGAAGTTTTTTAAAAAAACTGGTATTTTTGACAAAATTCATAGTGGCGATAGTGCTATCGCTGTTATGCAGATGGTTAATGAATTAGACCAAATAGTTAAAGAAGAAAATTTTAACAAAAATAAATTTCCTAAAGAAACTTTAAATTTTGAAATTCAAACTCCAAGTGGAAATAAATTAGATTTTAATGCACCAATGGGAAGAAATTTATTTCAAGATGGAAATTTAGAAAAGCTCATAAATATTGGCACTGAAAAAATAACAAATAATGTATTGAATGAAAATGACAAAAGAGATTGGAAAAAAATTTTTGAAAAAGATCAAAATAAAAAATATAAGATTAAAGTTAATACTCAATCTATAGAAAAAGCCATTGATGGTGGAATAGATGAACTTGCAAAAGCAGGAAAAGGTCTTGGAGATGATAATTTAGAAGCTTTTTTAGTTGCTTTTACAAATTCATATGGACTAGATAGAAAATTTAATTTTCCTAACGAAAACAACAATAAAAATAATGATAAAGAACAAAATAAAGAAAATGAAAATCCTATAAATAAACAAAATAATGCTATCACAGAAAAAGAATTAAGCAATATAGAAAAATTATCAAAAGAAGCTGTATCAAAAATAACTAAAACAAAAGAAAAAGAAAAAGGAATTTCAAAACCTACAAGTTTAGGTATCAGTTAAAAGAATATAATTTATATTAATATAATAGAAATTAT